>CALLAA010000093.1 GCA_938002955.1 uncultured Acidimicrobiales bacterium | reverse complement strand
TGTCATCCGGGAAACAACGGTAGCCACCACCGTCAACGACGAGTCCGCCGACGAATCCGCCGGAGCAGCACCTCTCGCCCTCATCGCCGAGACCGCGGAGATCAGCGGCCGCGTGTGGATCGATGTCAACGGCAACGGCGTTCAAGACCGGTTCGACAGCGACGGCGATGGACTTGCCGAGAGAGAAGAACCCGGCGACCCGAGCGGCGTCACCGTCAGGCTGCTCGATCCAGACCGCAACTTCGAACAAGTGACAACAACGAACGGTTCGGGCGAATACAGCTTCATCGTCGAGCCCGCCACCTACGTCCTGTTCTTCGAGGTCGAACCAGCCTCGATCTCGCCACGATTCGCCGGAGACAACCGTTCGCTCGACAGCGATATCGCCCCAGCAACCTTCTTCGAGCCAGGTGACCGCACCGGAATTCCTGGCGGTCTCAGCGACACCGTCGCTGTTGCTGCAGGCGAAACGAACAACACGAAAGACGCCGGCATTGTCTTCCTCCAGCCCTCCATTGGGTTCAGCACCGCCACGAACGGCGTCGCCGTCGACCCACCGGGCGAAGAACTGGCCGTGGACGAAACGGCCACCTTCACCTACACCATCACGAACACCGGAACCGCGCCCCTCGCGGACATCGCCGTCGTCGACGATGTTGTCGGAGTAGTGAAGTGCTTCGCAGACAGCATCGAACCGTCGCTCGGCGCTGGCCGGTCTGTGACCTGCACCGCGACCGCCAACGTTTCCGCAGGTGAGTACACCAGCACCGCAACAGTGACCGCCAAGGCAGTCGATGCACTCGGCGACACCATTGCTCCCCTCAGCAGCACCGACACCCTCCAGTACGTCGGTGTCGCCCCATTCGACGCCACCGCGAGCATTTCCCTGGTGGCCGCCACCAACGGCGAAGACAACAGCTCGCCGGGAGAAGAACTTGCGGTCGGCGACGACGTCACCTTTACCTATGCGGTGACGAACACCGGCAAGACCGAGCTCGTCGACATCGCCATTTCCGATGACCAGCTCGGCGACATCTGTTCCTTCTCGCTACTCACGGTCGGCGAAACCAAGTCCTGCCCGCCCGTGGTCTCGGCGGTCACCAACGGCACGTACCGGTCGGTCGGCAACGTGAGCGCAACGCCGATAGACCCTGACGGCCAGCCCATTGGCTCGGTCGTCACGTCCTCGGACCCCGTCTTCTACGTGGGCGTTGCAACCCCAGCCGAGTGCACCGTCACTATCGACGGACCGCGCATGCTCGCCGGCGGAACCGTTGTCGACGAGACCGGCTATGTCGCCGAAGCCGGTTCGACGATCCACATCATCACGAGCGAACCAGGGGCATCACCTGCCCAGCCCAACGAACAGGTTTACGTTCGGGTCGGCAACGACCTGTACGGCCCGACCCCCATCGACCTCGGGTCGTTCGAGTTCACCGTGGCCAACACCGGCCCCGTGGTGATCGTCCACTACTCCGAGATCACCGGCGACACCAGCCGAGCAAACTCGGTCGAATACACGTGGTGCGGCACCTCGGTCACCCCGCAGACGTTCCACCAGTGTCCCGCGGTTCTCGAGGGTCCTCGTATGCAACGCAACAACGGTGGCATCGTCGAATGGGACAGTGGCCTGATCGCCGCTCCGGGATCAACCATCGAGATCACCACCAGCGAGCCCGGCACCTCGCCAGGTCAGCCGAACGAGCAACTGTACGTCGTCGTCGGCGATGAGCTCTTTGGCCCGACGCCGAACGAACACACGACGACCACCATCACCGTCACCGACGGCGGCCCGGTCAGCGTTGCCCACTACAGCGTCTACAACGAGACATCGTTCGACTCGAACTCGGTCGAGTTCACGCTGTGCGGCTCGAACCTAACAACGGTCGGCTAGCCCAACCGTCCCCTCTCTTCACTCATCCTCCACCCATCTGTCCACCCATCCCTCCACGCTGCCGGGCGCATCGACCACACGGTCGGAGCGTCCGGCACCGTGCGTTTTGCCCTGGACGCCATGGGAACCAGACGGGTATCGACGACGTCATAGAAGTACGCAAGCGTTCACAGACACCACTCACCAGGCGAGGGCCCCTTGAAACCAGGGGTATCTCGACCGATTGGAGCGGTAGCCGTAAATGCACTCTTGGGAGATGTCACCGTGCGGAACTGCAAGTCAATCCTCGTCATCGTCGTCACGATCATGCTGGTCGCCTCCGCATGCTCCTCGAACAACGACCCCGGCTCCAACGCGTCCAGCCCGGACTCGACAACGGGTAGCGATGGCAGCGGGGACAACACCGGCAACACCGACGGCAACCTTGCGTTCATCAGCGAGACCACGAGCGGCGTTCCACTCTCCCTGCAGCTGACCGAGGGACAACCAGCCACACAGACAGACGATGCCGAGCCCATTTCCACCGTCGATGGAGAACCGCTCAGCGACACGGCCATTGCGCAGGTCATCGACCGCCTCCCGGAATGGACGGACAACCCCGATGACACTCAAGACTTCAACCGACCAGCCGAAACTCTCCGGCCGCCCACGAGTGGCACCACGATCGCCACCGACTTCCCAGCATCTGGCGACGATCTCCCACCGGCGGTCGACAACGGCCCACTCGAGGTGCTGCGGTTTCAGCCGGAAGGCCCCGTGCAACTCGCACCGTTCATCTCGCTCACGTTCAACCAAGCCATGGCGCCGGTCGGTACCGTCGGCCAACTCGACGACGTCGACGTTCCCGTAACCATCACGCCGGCGATCGACGGCCACTGGGAGTGGATCGGGACGCGCACCCTCCGCTTCGAGTCCGACTCCGACACGTTCGATCGGCTGCCGATGGCCACCACCTACACCGTCGAGGTGGATGCCGACGCCGAGTCTCTCGCAGGAAACGCACTGAACGGTCCCGTGCGGTGGACCTTCGACACTCCCCCACCGACCGTCCGCCAGGTAACCCGACAAGGCGACTCACTACCCCTTCAGCCGATCTTTCTCGTCTGGTTCGACCAGGAGATCGACCCCGAAGCGGTCCTCCCTGTAATCTCGCTGACCGCCGACGGCGACGACCGCGACATCCGCCTCGCGACCGCCGAGGAGGTGGCGACAGATGACGCCGTCGCAGGACGAGCGTCATCGCTCGATGACGGCCGCTGGCTGGCCTTCACCCCAAACACTGCCCTTCCGACGAACAGCGCGATCGAGATCGCCGTCGGCCCCGGAACCCCATCGACCGAAGGACCCGAAACCAGCGCAGAGGTGCACACCGTCTCGGCTCGCACATACCCTCCACTCGCGATCGACCGCTGGGACTGCTGGAACGACTGCAAACCCCTCGGCACCTTCGAGGTGAGCTTCACCAACCAACTCGACGAAGCCGCGTTCGACGAATCCATGGTCACGGTCTCGCCCGAGATCCCCGGCATGACCATAAGCGCATCGTGGAACCGAATCTCCATCCGCGGCGCAACCGCCGGCGACACCGACTACACCGTGACCATCGACGGCGACATCGTCGACATCTTTGGACAGACACTCGGCGACGACCAGGACCACACGTTCAGCGTCGGTCGTGCCGACCCAGCGCTCGGCGAATTCGATGGCGGCCTCATCGTGGTCGACCCACTCGCGGCGAACCCAACCCTGTCGCTCCCCGTGATCAACCACGACACCCTTCGCCTGCGGGTGTTCGCGGTAGAACCGTCCGACTGGGATGCCTTCAACCGGTATCGAGACTCGCTCTATGGTGACGTGAAGCTCTCACCGCCGGGCGACGAAATCGCCGATACCACGATCGATGTCGACGCCGAAGAGGACGTGCTCACCTACCTCGACATCGAACTGGGCGACTACTTCAACGACGCTCCCGGGCAACTCGTGGTCGTCGTCGAACCCACCGGACGCCTCGCCGACCTCGACCGCGACGATGAGTTGTTCTGGTCCAACCGCACAACAGCAGCCTGGGCGCAATCGACCAACATTGGACTCGACGCATTCTCCGACGGACGAGACATCGTCGTGTGGGCGACCGAGCTCTCCACAGGCAAACCCCTCGCAGACGTCGAGGTCTCCCTCGTCGGCAACAACGGTCAAGTCGTACAAACCCTGACCACACAATCCAACGGCATGGCCAGTGCATCGATCGATGGACAAACGGAACGGATCGTCGCCACGAAGGGCAACGACCTCGTCTGGCTCGACCGGTCGGTGTACCGCCAAGACTTCAGCGACGAGATCCGCTGGTACATCGCTGATGATCGCGGCATCTACCGACCAGGAGAAACCGTGTCCGTAAAGGGCTGGGTTCGCGAAATCACCCTCACCGACGACGCCCAAGTCCAACTCACCGACGCCGGGTCTGGCGTCAACTGGTCCGTCGTCGGCCCACAAGGAAACCAGATCGCAAATGGCACCGCCGACGTCACCCCGCTCGGTGGCTTCGACCTGAGCTTCGAACTTCCGCCCGGAGCCAACCTTGGCCAGAGCAGCCTCAATGTCACCCTCATCGGCGCTGGAAAGCCCGGCGCAAGCACCAACCATCGCTTCCAAGTCCAAGAGTTCCGCCGCCCAGAATTTGAGGTCAGCGCCCGCAACGAAACCGTCGGACCGTACTTCGTGACCGACCCGGCCACCGTCGCAGTCGAAGCCACATACTTCTCGGGAGGACCGCTCCCCGACGCCCAGGTCGACTGGAACGTCACCACCAGCCCGACTTCGTACAGCCCGCCCAACTGGGACGACTTCACCTTCGGCCAATGGACACCCTGGTGGTGGATCCAGGACGACTTTGGTTGGGACGACGGCGGCGACTTCTGCTGCGGATTCCAAGAACCGACCTCCGTCGACGAGTTCACTGGACGCACCGATGCCACCGGTTCGCACTACTTGGCAATGACGTTCGATAGCGCCGAGCAAGACCGGCCATCGTCGGTCACCGCAAACGCAGCGGTCATGGACGTCAACCGTCAGGTGTGGTCGGCAAGCACATCACTCGTCGTGCACTCCGGCCGCTACTACGTCGGGCTTTCCGGGGCAAAGGCCTTCGTCCGCAGGGGCGAGCCGCTCGACATCGACACCATCGTCACCGACATCGACGGCTCCGCCGTCGCTGGCCGGTCGGTCGACATCGTCGCGGACGTCCTGTCCTGGAAACGTGTCGATGGGCAATGGGGCGAAGTGATCGTGCAATCCGAAACATGTTCGGTCACGTCATCGACGGCGGCGGAGACATGCAGCTTCGACACCGAGCTCGGCGGCAAGTACCGCATCAGCGCCGTGGTCGCCGACGATGACGGCGGGCAGAACCGGACCGAAATCACTCGCTGGATCAGTGGCGGCGCCGGACGCCCGAGCAGCCGCGTCGAACAAGAACAGGCCGAACTGATCCCCGACCAAGAGTTCTATGAGCCCGGCGACACCGCCGAGATCCTCGTGCAGTCGCCTTTCGGTCCAGCCGAAGGTCTCATGATCATCACCCGGAACGCGATCGAAGAGACCGTTCGTTTCACGATCGAGGAAGACACGGCGGTCCTATCGATCCCGATCGACGAGTCCCAGATCCCGAACCTGAACGTAACCGTCGAGCTCACCGGCACCGCGGCCCGCCTCGATGACGACGGCCAGCCAATCGATGGACCGAACCGTCCGGCATTCGCTAACGGCTCGCTCAACCTGAGAATCCCGCCGATCAGCCGAACCCTCGACGTCGTGGCGACGCCACGGTCCGACGTCTTGGCGCCAGGAACCGAAACGTCGGTCGATGTCACCGTCTTGGACGCCGCAGGCGACCCCGTCGAGGGCGCCGAGTTGTTGCTGGTCGTCGTCGACGAAGCGGTATTGGCATTGTCGGACTACCAGCTGGTCGACCCGATCGATGCGTTCTACAACGACCTGTACACCTACGTCGAGTCGTCGTACACCCGCCGAATGATTCGCCTGACGAACCCGGATCTGCTCGAAGCGAGCGAACGGGTCACCGCGACGAGCGGTGTGGATGAGGCTATGGAAGACGACGCCATGGAGGAGTCGGCCGATGCCTTCGCTCCAGCGGTCGCCCGCCAAAAGAGCGGCGGCGATGCCATCGACGTCCGACAGAACTTCGACGCCCTCGCCGTGTTCGAACCAGAACTCGCGACCGGAGCCGACGGCACCGCAACGATGACCTTCACCATGCCGGACAATCTGACCCGTTATCGGGTCATGGTCGTCGCCGTAGAAGGCGGCGACGAGTTCGGATCGGGCGAAGCGAACATCACCGCCCGCTTGCCATTGCAAGTTCGTCCATCAGCACCTCGGTTCTTGAACTTTGGTGACGTCTTCGAACTGCCCATCGTCGTCCAGAACCAGAGCGAGCAGGACATGGTCGTCGACGTCGTCTTGGAGGCCTCGAACCTATTGCTCACCGAGGGCGCCGGACAACGCGTCACCGTGCCCGCCAACAACCGCATCGAGGTTCGCTTCCCCGCAGCCGCCGTCGAAGCTGGCACCGCCCGCTTCCGAGCTTCGGCAGTATCTGGCGACAACGCAGATGCCGCCACGTTGTCGTTGCCGGTGTATACACCGGCGACGTCGGAGGCCTTCGCCACCTACGGCGTGGTCGATGACGGGTCGATCTTCCAGCCGCTGCTCGGCCCGGTCGATGTGTGGCCGCAGTTCGGTGGTCTCGAGATCAGCACCTCGTCCACAGCGCTCCAGTCGCTCACCGACGCCGTCATCTACATCAACGACTACGAGTTCAGTAGCTCCGATGCCGCAGCGTCGCAGATCCTGAGTATCGCTTCGTTGCGCGATGTCTTGTCGGCATTCGACGCCAGCGGCCTCCCGAGCGAAGCAGCCATGGACCAATCGGTACGGGATGCGATCACGACGATCGTTGGCTTGCAGAACGGCGATGGCGGCTTCCCTCGATGGACCCGCAACCGCGAATCCATCCCGTACAACACCGCGCACGTCGCCCATGCCCTGATCGTGGCCCGAGACGCGGGCTTCAGCGTTCCGCAACAAACCATCGAGGGCGCACTGTGGTACCTCCAAGAGATCGAGGCCTACTACCCCGACTGGTACAGCCAGATTTCTCGAGACACCATCACCTCCTATGCGCTGAACGTACGAGCACTGTCTGGAGATCGCGATGTCAACCAGGCTGAACAGATCTACTCGAGGAGCGGCGCCAACCTGTCACTCGATGCGCTCGCGTGGCTCTGGCCGGTCATCGAGAACCCCATCATCGACGATGAGATAGCGCGCGAGTTCAACAATCGGGTCACCGAGACGGCAGCGGGCGCCACCTTCGTCAACAACTACAGCGACGACGACTATGTACTGCTGCACTCGAACCGCCGCACCGACGGAATCGTGCTCGGCGCCCTCATCTCCGAGCGCCCCGACAGCGACCTCATCCCCAAGGTCGTCGAAGGACTGCTCGCCGGCAAGACCAACGGACGGTGGGGCAACCTGCAAGAGAACACGTTCATCTTGTTGGCCCTTCACGAATACTTCGTGGCCTACGAAGACATCGAACCGGACTTCGTCGCCCGCGTCTGGCTCGGCGGCACGTACGCAGCCGAACACAGCTACCAGGGGCGAAGCACCGAACAGAACGAAACGATCGTTCCGATGTCCGTGCTGGTGGACGAGGGCGACACCAACCTCGTCGTGAACAAGGACGGCGATGGGCGCCTCTACTACCGACTCGGTTTGGACTACGCGCCAGAGAGCCTCGAACTCGACCCCATGGACCGCGGCTTTGTCGTGCAACGAACGTACGAAGCGGTCGAGGACGACGGCGATGTCTGGCGCGATGACGATGGTGTCTGGCACGTTAAGGCCGGAGCGGAGGTACGCGTCAAGCTGACGATGACCGCCGATAGCCGCCGGACGCACGTTGCGCTCGTCGATCCGTTGCCCGCCGGACTCGAGATTCTGAACCCGGCGCTCGCACCGACCGAAGCCCTGAACCGAGGCCCGGGCGAATTCGACAGCTGGTATTGGTGGCAGTGGTTTAACCACCAGAACCTTCGTGACGATCGGGCCGAGGCCTTCACGAATTACCTGTGGGCCGGGACGTACGACTACTCCTACATCGCACGAGCGACCACACCAGGAACATTCGTCGTACCTCCGACCAAGGCCGAAGAGATGTATGCGCCAGAAACGTTCGGCCGGTCGGCCACCGACACGCTCGTGGTCGAAGTCGACTAGCCGATTGGTTCGCCGAACGAATCACAGTCGGCGTTCTCACACGTCGACGGTTCGCCAGGGTGCTCCGGTGGCAAGGCGCTCACCCCGCAAAATCCGCAGATCGGTGACGCGTCATCATCGGCGTCGTCCCACAGATCGCTCATGTGGGGAGACTATCGAACCGCGCTAGGCAGCGGGTGCGAGATCCTGCTCCTGCACGATGGGCTGGCCGGACAACGAGGCAATGGAATCCATGACATCTCGAGTGAGCGCCAGTCGCTCCCGCATCGATGGCCGCGTACCAGCCTCAGGCCGCGGACCAATGATGCGGCCGACCCGGATAGTGACTGGTTCGCGTCGAAGCTGGCGCTGCCCTACCGGCATCACCCGATCCGTACCGATAATTCCGACCGGCACGACCGGCGTCCCGGTCAACAGCGAAAGGTGTGCAACACCGGAGTGTCCTGGATGCAGCTTCCCGTCGCGAGACCGGGTCCCTTCGGGAAAGATACCCACGAGCTCACCATCGGCGAGCCTCGAACGGACCTCACGCATCGTCGTTGCGAGACCGGAACCGGAGCGATCGATCGGGATCATCCCGACCGCCGGAAAGAGCGTTCGGGTCAGAATCGAATCCATGTACTCGACCTTGCCAAGAAAGCTGACCGGCCGATCCAAGCTGTACATCAAGAGCATCGAGTCAATAAACGACAAGTGGTTTGCCGCGATGATTGCGCCACCAAAGCGCGGAACGTTCTGTGGGTTTTCCACCGTGACGTCGAGCCACCAGTTCCGCACGGGATGCGTCGCTGCACGGACGGCCTCGAAGGTCGTTGTACTCCGCATCATTAGCTCGCCTCCCGCATCGACAGGACGTGCTGGTGCTTTTGCAGCCGTTCGTTCGGCCAGGCGAGCACCGTATCGAGATTGCCCCCGAAGGGACTCGTCACGGCGACTCGCCCAGCGGTGCTGTGTATGTGACCGACCACCTGGCCGGCCGCAATCGCAACCGGCGCCGGTTGTTCGGCCAGCAACGCTGCTGGTTCGAAGCTTCCCGGCGCCGGCGCGACAATGAGGCGAAGCTCCGCCTGAAAGACTTCGCACCCACCGATGCTGCGTACATTCGATTGGCGTGAATGGAACATCGGCACGTCTCCTCAGTTGTTGTCTCGTGTCTGGAGGTCACCATACGGAACGCACTTTTCCGCGCTGGGTCCGCAGTGTGAACTCCTCGTTTCCTTCGATCGAACAACACAAGTCACCAGACCGTCATCGCCGAATCGTTCCGATGTGTTGCCATGGGTGGATGGTTCGTCTTCGGCTCGTGCTCGTTGTTGGGGTTCTGACGCTCGGCGCCTGCACCTCAGCGACCTCGTCCGAGGACGTAGCGAGCTCCACTCCGACGACCTCCGCTCCGACGACCTCCACCATGTCGACCTCCACCATGTCGACCTCGGCGCCAACGTCCACTTCATCGTCAACGACACCACGCTCAGCCAGCACGACCACAGAAACACTCCAGGAGACACCCGCCGTGGAAACAACAGACCCTGACCGTCCGCTCCCCTGCACCACCATCACGTACTTCGCAGATCCCGGCGAAAACGATCGATGGGTCGTCGTCAACGACAACGTCATGGGCGGCCGCTCACTCGGCGACCGCAGCTTCGCCGATGAAGTCATGGCCTTTTCGGGATCGATCAACACCAACGGCGGAGGGTTCTCCTCGCTGCGGCTTCCCCTCCAACCGGGAGCGATCGCGGCAGCCGACCGAATCGTCTTCACCGGCCGATCGGACGGCCGGCGCTACATGGTCACGTTCGACGACGCGCTGGACGGCCGAGACCGCCGAATCTCCTTTCGTGCCCCGATCGAATTCGACTCGCCAGGCGAGTGGGAAACCGTGACGGTCCTGTTCGATGACCTTTTCCCGGCAGCCTTCGGCCAACCGGTCGCCGCCGACCCGTTCCGCAAGGACCTTGCGACTCGCATGGGCATCATGTTGAGCGACGGAGTCGACGGCGAATTCCAGCTCGAGCTCGACCACATCGAGGTGTGCGGCCCACCCGCATGATGCGTGACTTGCTCCACAGCGCCACCGACAACCAGTCGCCAGACGCGATCGAGCGAGGTCTTTACGCTGAGGAGACGTGACCACTCGAAAGGCGGTTTTGACATGGCATGGATCCAGGTCGCATGGCGGCTCTCAATCCCCGACCCCGAAGAAGGACGCCGCGGCGACAATCCGTTGTGCGACGAGCCGACGCTCCAATTTGTTCTCGTGACCGCGTTTGGCGGCGAGGTTCGAGCCCACCCGTTCACCACACCAAATCTGTTCCCAGGCGGATTCGGCGAAGGGGTCATTGGCGACATCAACCCCAGTCCTGTCGGTGTGCTGAACTCGAAGAACGTGCCAACACGGCGCAACCCATTCTTCGGTCTCGCCGTCAGAGCCATCGAACAAGACAACTCCGGCAGTAACCGGCCGTCGGACAACTATCGCTTCTACGACGCTGTGCGCGATGCCAGCCAAGAAGCGTTCGACAATGGCGAGACGCCGACGGCCACGACACTGTGGAGCGCCGCCAATGCGGTGCGGCCGACCAACGACTTCGGCGACGATGACGACTTCATCGGCGCCTCGGCTCGCGTGTTCCCCACGTACGGGTCCGACAACGTCGAGTCGTTGACACACGAGTCCATGTATCCGTCGGGACATCCGCTGCCCGACACCCGCGAGGTCTTCGAGCTCGTATTCCAGAGCCGGGCGAACACCGAGTATCGGCTTCTGTGCCAGGTCCAGTTGGTGGCGAACGATCCAGCTGGAGCGTTACTCGTCGGAGAACTGCTCGCCGCCTAGGGCCTGCGTTGCTCGCCCCGATCGAGCGACGCCAACATAGAGTTGCGAGGAGTGACACCAACGACGAGCGCGCCCTCTTCAGCGACCTGGGTCTCCGTCGCTGCCCTCGGGTTGTTGACGATCACGTCGTATGGGTCGTGGTTCTATGCCTTTGGCATCCTGATCGGTCCGATCGGCGCGGACACTGGTTGGTCGGTCACGAGCCTCGGTGCGGTATTCGGAATCTCCCAGATCGCCAACGGCCTCCTCGCGCCGATCGGCGGGCGGCTACTCGACCGATTCGGTGGCAGCGGCGCGTTCGGGGTACAAGCGGGCCTGGGAGCGTTGCTCTTGTTGCTCGCACCGAGCGCTACCAACATCGTGTTGTTCGGCGTCCTCTACTCAGTCGGCGCTGGCATTGTTGGCGCCACCGGCTTCTACCACGTCACGACCGCAGCGGCCGCCCGAGTCGGTCCCGGCACCCCGGCAAAGTCGATCGCCGTGCTCACCGCGATCGGTGCGTTCGCATCGCCGATCTATCTGCCGCTCGGACAGCTCCTGATCGACAGCGTCGGCTGGCGACCTGCGGCGCGCATCTTTGCGCTCACCGCAATCGGTAGAGCGTTGATCGCGGCCGTGCTCGTGCGCGACGGAGCCACCCCCGACGGCAGCGTGCCGAGCCCAAACCCGCTGAAAGCGATCCGGCTGGCCGCTGCGCAACCGGCCGTCCGATTGATGCTGCTGTCCTACGCCTTCGCCGGCGCGTCGTTCTCGAGTGCGCTCGTCTTTCAAGTTCCGATTATGGAGTCAGTCGGACTGACCGCCGCTACTGCTGCATCGATGGCCGGCCTACGTGGATTCATGCAGCTCTTTGGTCGAGTCGGTCTCGTCGCGACGATCGCATCCCGAGGTGCTGCCTCGGCACTGCAGGTGGCCTACTTCGTCGCCGGCGTTGGATGTTTGCTACTGCTCGTTGGGAGCGTGCCCGCAGCCGCGGCCTATGCGGTCGTCGTCGGCATCGCACTCGGAGCCACCAGCCCGCTGCAGTCCATCCATGCGCAAGACATTTTCGATCCCGACGACCTCGGCTTACTGATGGGCCTCCAACACATGATCTTCGCGATCGCTGGAGGAATCGGACCGTTCGCCATTGGCCTGCTGGCCGATAACACCGGGTCGCATCAGACCGGGGTCTGGCTGCTCGTATGCATGTTGACGATCGCCGCGATCATCATGCGGTGGTCGACTCGATTCGCTGCCGAATCAACCGCGAGCTAGAGCCAGCCGTTCCCAACGCGGTGCATACCGTTGCTCGAACAGCCCACCGGGTAGTGCAGCAACTACGCTCCCGCGATGGCTCGACAACCGTTGACCACGAACCTCGATCGCTCCGGAGCGTCAACGCCGTGATCCGCCACTGTGTCTTCGTCAACTTCGACCCAGCAGTCTCAGAGACCACGATCGACGACCTCATGCAAGCCATCGCTGATCTTCGAAGCCACCTCGCCGGAATCGTTGCCATGGAGATTGGCGCCAATGTGAGCCCCGAGGTCGGGATGGACAAGGGGTATAGCCGAGGCTTCACCATCGACTTTGACTCCGCTGACAGCAGAGACATCTACCTGGCCGATCCAGCGCATCAAGCCGCTGGGGCCAAGCTCGTCAACGCCGCGGTTGGCGGTATCGACGGCATCTTTGTCTACGACATGGAGATCTAACGTCGGCAGCGTTACCCGACGTGGGTCCGGCGCTTGAATGCGGCGAAGTACGTGTAGGTCCATTGCCCGGACGCCGCGTCGCAGGTCCGGAGATCTCCGTTCTTACCTTCTTGTACGGGCTCGATCGCCTTCTTGTACGGGCTCGATCGAGATCAGTTCCCATCCACGATTTCCGAGTTCGTTGAGTTGCGGAATCAGCGTGTGCACCGAGTACTTCGGATGCGCAACGTTCGGGATCTCGTCGCTGATCGGAACGGCAACCCGCTCGGTGTTCGTGATGAGTGTTGTCGTGAAGTACTCCCGGGTTTCCATTGCCCGAGCGTAGGGCCACTCGACGCGGCGTGCAGTTTTATTGCGCCGCTGGCACCGGGTTACAGCAGCTCTTGTATTTGCGGCCTGACCCGCACCAGCACGGGTCGTTGCGTTCGGGCGGCCACGCGATAGCGCCACCGTTGCGGGCGACGTTGGCGCCCATGGTTCCTCGGAAGCGAGCGTCGCCGCCTTCTTCGCCATATTCGGCGAGCAGCGCGTCGACACTGAGCGGGGCGACATCGGGCGAGCCCGGTTCCTTGGCGGCGGCCGCCTTCAGGTTGGCTTCGACCTGCTTTGAATACTCGTCGTGGTCTGCTGGCATCGTGTCCAGCAGCTCGGGCCACTCCACGATCGCCTTGGCCCATTCGTCCTTGGGGAACCAGGCCAACGCCCAGACCGTGATGATCCCCTCGCCCTCGGCGATAGCCGTGGGGTCTTGGGTGAACGTGAAGAGTTCGCCGAGTTCTTCCTCGGTGATTGGCTGCGGTTCTGGCTCGTTCGTCATTACCGGGTTCAGGGTATCGCCATGCTCACTGGCGCCAAGGGCGATCGATCTCGAGGCAACCCACCCAACAGAGGGTCTGACCCGCTGTTATTGGGGTGGCCGGTTTCGTTCGGCGTTGCGGCGCCAGCTACTGAACGAACTGACGGCCTTGTTGTTGGGTTGGCGGAGCCAAGGGAATGGGTGCACTTCGCCGGCGTTGATGCCGCCGATTCGGCGAGCGAACCCCGGCACTGGAGCCCACGTCACCGCAACCGACAGTCCGTCGAGTTCGGTAGAAGGCGTGCCAAGACGGAGCTCGACGGTCCGTCGTGTGCCGAGGTCGGCGAGCGTCTCTGTCAGAAACACCAGGCGCTTCGATGACAGTCGCAAGGAGGCCAGTAACGGTTCGTCGAACACGAACACGACCGGCAGCTCGCGGTTTGCCGAGAGCGCAGGGTCGGCGTCTCCGAGCGATTCTGCAGTGAGCCAAACGTGGTCGACGGCACCGGCGGCCTCGACGACAGACGGCCCGGTCAACACGGGTTGTGCAGGTGCGTTCGACGAGGCGACGAAGGCGGGATCGTCGGGCCAGTCTTGGATCGGGCAGCGCGTGCGAAGCGCGCAGCTGTCGCACAGTCCCGGTGCCCGCTTCTCGACCTGCCACCGGCTAAATCCATACGACTTCGACGAACCAACACCCGTCGTCCATTGCCAACCGAGCCGGTTGGCGGCGCGAGACCCATCGAGCAAATGCTGGAAGAAGTAGTCCTCGCCGTTCCGCCATGGCTCACCGTTTCGCACCGCCCAGTGGCTTGAGAACCACATCCGTGTCTGGTTGACCAGCCAGCCGTCCGTCTCGAGTTCGTTGCGGACCATGGCGAGGCAGTCCATATCCGTTTCCGACATGGACCCTGGCCCGGGTTCGAGCTCTCGCCGAATACCGCGTTGTGTCGCCGTGCCATGGTGGGCATACCAGTGCCGGGCGAACTCTTGCCAGAGCAACTCGTCGCGGAACTTCTGCACATCCTTGCTGGGACCGTCGGCCACGACCGCCCAGACCTCGGCGAGCTGGAGCAGTCCGTGGCGAATGTATGGCGAGAGTCCAGATGCACCCCGACGGCCGGCGGGGTGGACCTCGTTGCGCTTGCGTGCGTACCCGGCGACATCGAAGGCGGCGAGGGCAGCATCAGCAGAGGTCTGTCCGCCTCGGTATGACGGTGAGCCAACGACATCGTCGCAAACAAGATGTGCGAGATGGTCCGATACGAATGCCAGCGCTGACTCACGATCGGGGCTGGGCAGCGGAAGTTTGCTCACCGCCAAAGTATGACGACGGCGGTGGCCCGACGACTGCCTAGATCAACGATTTGCCCCGCTATTGGAACACCAACGCCTGGCCTGCCTCATCTCAGCCATAGACCTGTACTCTGAACGCCGGTTCGAAAACGGGTGAAATCATGTGGGCTTCTACCACACGGTTTCTACATAGCCCGTCGAAGACCATTGAAGGCCAAGGATCTGTCACCCTCATTAGTGGCTGCCTTGGTCTTCTTCCTTTTTCGTACTCGACTCCTCCACTAACGGGTCAACAACCGGGGCCTAGCGCCGCGAGAGTCGGGACATGAGATAGGTGTACTCGAGCGCGGTTCGTTTGGCGGCCTCGGTCTGGTTCGCAGCAGCCGAGTGCCCACCGTCGATGTTCTCGTAGTACCAGAACTCACGGCCTGCATCCTCGAACCTCTTGGCTAGCTTGCGGGCATGGCCGGGATGCACGCGATCGTCCTTCGTCGACGTCACAAACAGAGGGGCCGGGTACGGAAGTGACGGATCGAAGTTCTGATACGGCGAGATTCGTTCGAGGAACGCCCGCTCGGTTGGGTCCTCGGGGCTGCCGTACTCGTCCACCCACGACGCTCCCGCCAACAACAGGTGATAGCGCAACATGTCGAGCAATGGCACTTGCACCACGACCGCGCCGAACAGCTCCGGCCGCTGGTTCAACATGACCCCCATGAGCAGGCCGCCGTTCGAACCTCCCATAATGCCGAGGTGCTCGGCCGAGGTAAGACCGGAGGCAACGACCGATTCGGCCACGGCGATGAAGTCGTCGAACACGACCTGCCGGTTCGTCTTGAGTCCGGCCTGGTGCCATGCCGGGCCAAACTCTCCGCCGCCGCGGATGTTCGCCAGCACAAACGCGCCGCCTTGCTCCAGCCAGTTGCGACCAATGACGCCGCTATAGGACGGGTTGAGCGGCACCTGGAAACCGCCGTATCCATAGAGCAAGGTCGGGGTCGAGCCGTCGAAGGCAAGGTCGCCACGGCGCACGACAAAGTGTGGGATCTCGGTGCCGTCAGTCGACGTTGCGAGCAGCTGTTCCACAACGAGACCCTCGGCGTCGAACCGCGGCGGTACGGCCTTTAACGTTTCGATCTCATCGGTGGTGCTGTCGAGGGAAAGCAGCGACGCCGGGGTGAGGAAGTCCTCATAGTTCAACATCACGATGTTCTCTTTGCGGTCCGCGAACGTGATGCCCACGTCGCCTGTTCCCGGCAGCTCGATCCGCGTAGTGGCCCAGCCCGCTCCGTCAGAACCCTCCGGCGACGGCTCCAACCGAAGCACTTGGCCAACCACGTTCTCGGTTATTGCGAGCAGTGTGCCGCCCGAGGCAACCGCGATGCCGCTGACCGCTTGAGTCGCAGACGGGCGAAACACGAGCTCCACCGGTGGCAGTTCGCGTGTAGCCAAGAAGGTGTCCAGGTCGAATGCGACGAGGTCCCCGGTGTGGAACGCTTCGGTGCCCGGCTGCCAGTCTTGCTCGAGCGAAAACACGAACCGGCCGTGGCTAATGCCGTTGGGGGTGGCCTTGGGTGGTATCGGCCACTGCACGGCCTCGTCTTCAGTTGCGTGGTCGCTGGTGAACAGTCCGTTGTTAAAGAGCCAGAGCGTCGAGGTAAAGAAGGTGTCGGCCTGCTGTGCTCCGGCCAACAGCGTGCCGTCTTCCATCTCGATCGTGTACGGGAACACGCCAACGTCGGTTGTCTGACCGCGAAGAACTTCCTCGGCGTCGGCCAACGCCGTGCCGCGGGTCCACCGCTTTACGACGAAGGGGTAGCCGGACTCGGTGACGGTCGGGCCGTCCTCGCTGCCCCAATCGGTGGCGATGAGCAGCGTGTCGTCGTCGATCCATTCGGCACCCTGTTTGGCTTCGGGCGTTGTGAATCCGTCTACGACGAACGAACGCGACTCGATGTCGAACTCGCGTTGCACGATCGCATCTTTGCCGCCGTCCGACAGCGACACGAGCGAGCGATACGTGACGCCACCGTGGCGCCGAAACACGTTGGCTCCCTTGAACACCCAATTGGCGTCCTCGGTTTCGGCGAGCGCGTCCACATCGAGAATGACGTCCCACTCGGGTTCGCTCGTGCGGTAACTGTCGATCGTGGTGCGACGCCAGAGACCTCGTACATGGTCCTCGTCTTGCCAGAAGTTGTAGACGAACCCGTCGCGAATCGTGCCGTACGGAATGCGGTCGTTCGAGGTCAGCACTTCGAGAGCCGCGGCCTCAAAACCGGCATACCGAGCGTCAGCCTGCAGGGCGCCGAGCGTGCGTTCGTTCTGGGAGCGGACCCAGTCGAGGGCGTCGGGCCCTTCCACCTCTTCGAGCCAGAGGAGTGGGTCGACGGCGTCGGCCGCAGAGTTGAGATCGCTGGGTTCTGTCACGGTTTAAACACTAGGAGTGCAGCGCGATCGATGCGCCGCCGGGTTACAACTCTGGTCGCCAGTGCAATTTGACGAGCAGAGTGCACTTTGATGACCAGCTGCTGTCACAGCGCGTCGGTACTGTCTTTGTTCTGCATCGAGGAACTGGCTCATGTTCCTCCCCTTTGATCAGTCCCTAGACGGGCACAACAGAATTTGGAACAATGAGCATCACCGAAGAACACCGGCGGAACATCTTCAACGGCCTTGAAGAAGCCATCGGAACCGAAGAGGCGAACCATCTCATGCAGCTCCTCCCCGCAACACCAGCATCCGAGCTCGTCACGCGGACCGACATGCACGCGTTTGGCACAGCGCTCCGCGGCGAAATGGCCGAGCTGCGCGGCGAACTCCGCGGCGAAATGGCCGAACTACGCGGCGAACTCCGCGGCGAAATGGCCGAACTGCGCGGCGAGGTGCGCACAGACATGGCGGCACTACGCAACGAGATGGCCGACCTAAAAGGCAGTCTCAACAGGCTTGTCATTGCGGGAATGGTGGGTAATGCCATCGCCGTTATTACCGCCCTCGCTGTATAGATACGGCGAGGATGACATCTTGGGCACCCCTGGTGATGACGTCATCGTTGCGCTAGGTAGCCGTGACATCATCTGCACCGGGTAGCGGCCGAATGGCGATGCTACTCTCGCCGCATGAAGGTGGTTTCGGGTGTGGTTACTGATGGCTCTCGAACAGCGTTCCTCATCGCGGAAGACTGCGAGCGTGGCATCGACCGCCCTACCCTCCTTATCGTCGGTTCGTGGTGCAGCTTGCTCGTGAGCAGCTGTTGGCTGGTCCTCGTGTCTGCCACAGCGCTGTTTGTTGAGCTCGAAGACATCGGCCTCGAACTGCTCGCCCTCACCGTTGTCCCGCTATTCGGGGCCGTCATGGCCATCCGATTGATTCGGGACACCGACGACGTAGCTGCACTCGTTTCCCTCGTGCCCCTGCACCTTTTCGGCACGATTCCGATGTTGGCGATCACGCTCATTAACCCTGGATCACCAGCTGCATTCGCCATGCTTTCATTGGCGACCATCCTGACAGCGGCTCCCCCGATCTTGTTCTGGCTCGACGCTCGGGCATGGGCGAGGTCCTAATACACAGCCGGCGAAGACCGTAGTAATGCTCTTCTCCTCGGTTCGCAGGAAAGCCGCTTCTTTGAGCGTTAGATCCTAAAGACCGCTCGTTTGCGAATCCTTTCCAAAACGTGCAATACGAAGACTGCCCAGCGCTGCGCTTCGAGTAACTCCCTGAAGGCCCGAGAGCCACCGCTATCGGTAGGTCTGGCGCCTCACTTTAGAGATTTCTCAGATTTCGCGCATCTCCACAGCGACCACTGTGCGTAGAGATGCTGTAACTGAACATCACTAGGAGTTAACCATGCGCCACCTATTCACCAGCTTCCGGAGGGCCCTTGCCATCGTCCTCGCGTTGGCCGTTCCCGTAGCAGCCTTTGCTATTCCAGCCTCAGCATCAAGCGACGCAACGATCGCCGAGACGGCCATTGCGGTATCCAGTCTCGACGGCTTCGACAACAACACCGGCGACTTCGACCTGCTCATCCAAGCACTCATCGCCGCCGACCTCGTCGACGCAGTCAACGACCCAAACGCCGACCTCACCGTCTTTGCACCAACCGACCAAGCATTCGTGCGCCTCGCCCGAGACCTCGGCTACAGCGCACCCGGCTACGACGAAGAAGCAGCATTCGGATACATCGTCGAACAGCTCACCGCCCTGGGCGGCGGCGACCCAATCCCCGTCCTCACCAACGTGCTCCTCTACCACGTCTCCCCAGGCAGCACCTTCTACTCGGCCCTCCAGAACAACAGCGTCGAAGTACCGACACTCCTCGGAGCAAGCTTCACCGCAAACGGCCGCAACCTCGTCGACGCCGCACCAGGCATCGACAACCCACGCATCAAGAACCCACTCACCGACATCGAAGCCTCGAACGGCGTCATCCACGGCATCAACCGAGTACTCCTTCCCGTCGCCCTCGAAGAAGCACCACACCCAGCCGTTGACGATTCGGCTCCAACGATCGCCGAGACCGCTATTGCGGTATCCAGTCTCGACGGCTTCGACAGCAACAACGGCGACTTCGACCTGCTCATCCAAGCACTCATCGCCGCCGACCTCGTCGACGCAGTCAACGATCGCAGCGCTGAGCTCACCGTCTTTGCACCAACCGACCAGGCCTTCATGCGCCTCGCCCGTGACCTCGGCTACGACGCACCTGGCTACGACGAAGAAGCAGCGTTCGGATACATCGTCGAACAGCTCACCGTCCTCGGTGGCGGCGACCCAATCCCCGTCCTCACCAACGTGCTCCTGTACCACGTCTCCCCAGGAAAGACTTCGTACAGCGAGCTACGTGGCAACACCGTTGAGGTGCCAACCCTCCTGGGCGCATCCTTCACCGCAAACGGCCGCAACCTCGTCGACGCCGCACCAGGCATCGACAACCCACGCATCAAGAACCCACTCACCGACATCGCCACCGCAAACGGCGTCATTCACGGCATCAACCGAGTGCTCCTCCCAGTAGCGCTCTAGCCAAACCGCAAGAACACCAACAGGCCCGCTTCGGAACTCCGAGGCGGGCCTGTTTCGGTTTTCGGCTCGATCGAAACCGTGAGATGCGAGACTGTGTTCATGAGCGACGCGCACGAACCTCAAGACGGCATCGGTAGTGGCACTGGCATGGGCGACCCGACCCCAGCCGGATCTGCCGAGGCTGCCACTCCGTCGGGCACACCAGCGGGTTGGTACCCAGATGGCTCAGGTGTTCAACGTTGGTGGGACGGCCAGCAATGGAGCCAACACTCCGCGCCGATGGCAACGTCGACCACCGATCCGAAGACGATCGCTGCACTCGTGCACGCCTCGGGGCTCGTGTTCGGTTTTGTCGGGCCACTCGTTGGCTACCTCGTCTACCCAAACGACCCCTTCATTCGCGAGCACAGCCGTCAGGCACTGAACTTCCAGATCACCGTACTGATCGGAGTCTTGGTGTCGTTCGTGCTGATGATCGTGCTCATCGGCTTCGTCACCATCTTCGTGCTGATTATCGCGTCGTTCGTGCTGCACATTCAGGCCACCATCGCTGCGAGCAAAGGTCAACCGTTCACGTATCCAGCCACGATCCAGTTCATCAAGTAACGACCCGGCTACGCCGCTCGGTCGACAACGGTGAGGTAGCCGTCTTCGAGCGTGGGTGAAACCGTCTCAGCATTTGGTGGTGCCGGTTGTGTGCCGAGGATTCGGTAGCGGCCATCGGCTTGGCGCCACGATGCACGTGCGTTTGCGTTCGGCGGTTGGTCTGCCACCCACGCCCGGCCGGCCGCTTGTTTGGCCAACGTGTTAGGCGAACCGACGAACCGAACGGTTCCTTCGTTGAGCACAACGATCGTGTCACACACGGCAGCCTCGTCGGTGAGGTGGGTCGACATGATCACCGTCGCATCGGTTCGGCGTTGCGCGATGAGGTCGCGAATACGGAAGCGTTCGTCGGGGTCGACGCCGGCGGCTGGTTCGTCGAGCACGATCAGCGACGGTTGCCCGAGCATGGCTTGGGCTAAGCCGAGGCGTTGACGCATGCCGCCGGAAAGCTCGGCGACCTTGTCGTGGGCTCGGTCTCGAAGCCCGACGAGCTCGAGTACATGGAACACCCACTGTCGGCGTCGGCGGTCGTCGTCGATTCCCTTCAGCACCGCCAGATAGTCGAGCGCATCGAACACCCGAGCCGAGACGGCGAAGTTAGCTTGTTGTGGTTGATAGCCGAGGCGTCGTCGAATCTCGATGCGATCGGACTCGTGTTTCGGGTCGAGACCATCGATCAACAGCGACCCGCTATCGGGCACGAGCACCGTAGCGATGCAACGCAGCAACGTGGTCTTGCCTACGCCATTGGGACCGAGCACGGCAATGAGGCCACCCTGCGCGGCGAGGTCGACACCGGCGAGCGCCGGACGGTCATCGAACGACTTCGTGAGCCCGTTGCCGAGAAGCTGAGCGGCGGTCATAACTGCACCGCCAACAGATCGAAGCGATCACGGCGGGTCCACACAACGGCGAACGCTGCCACGGCCAACAGGAGGTACAGCAGCTGGAGCGGAGGCGTGAATGCCGCCAACTGATTACTCGCCGCGCCACGGATAAGAAGCAAGCCCACGAGCCACCCGCCCGCCGTCGCCGCCGCGGCCTTACGAGGAGACAGCCAGGTCGAGATCGCCAAGCTCGTAAACGTCAACGCGATCGACGGCATCAGCCACGCCACGGCCCACATACCCGATGCCGGGTTGAGCAGAGCACTGAGCGTCAACAACATCGCCGACACCGAGAGGATCACCGCAGCCCGGGTCAGCACAAGGGTCAGCCCGCGCATCGGGGTTGCAACACCGATCTCATGTGCTGGATCAGCCTCGATGCCGTAAGCAAACGAAACGCCAAGGACCGGAATCAACGGCGCCAGAACCAAAAAACCGAAGATGTTGTCGGCCGTCTGTGCATCACCACTGATGAGCGCAACAAACATCACCACACCGACCGCAACAAACCACGCCCGACGCAAGCCCGGCGTCGCCAGAGCAACACGGGTCAATGGAGCGGGGAAACCGAGACGGCGGACGAAACGCTCGAGCCGGCTCGGCGCAGGAACATCGAGCTCGGCACGGACGGCCTGCCAGTTTCGCTCGAGGCGTGCGGGATCGATGATAGGTGCACTCATGTCAGGATCTCCTGGAGTTGGGTTCGGGCCCGCATCATTCGGGTCTTCACCGTGCCTTGCGGAACGCCGAGCAAGCGGGCCGCTTCTTTTGTGCTGAGGCCGTCGATCGCAGTAGCGAGCATGACGGCTTGTAGATCGGGGTCGAGCTGGCGAAGCGCATTGGGCAAGTCGCCATGCGCACCACTCGACAGGAAGGACTCTTCGAAGCTGACCGCACCCTCGGTGATGGTCTCGGGGGCCACGGGAACCGGTCGGTTCTTCCGCAGCTGGTCGATCAGCCGCCGGATCGCGATACCCCACAACCACGCCGCCACTGCACCCTGACCCTTGTATGTGCCCGGCTTTCGCCAGACAGCAACGAACGTGTCTTGTACGGCAATGTCGACGAGGTCCTCGTCAGAGCAACGGGTCTGCAGGCGCATCGTGAGCCACGGGGCGTTACGACGATAGAGCTGTTCGAGCGCGCTGCGATCGGACCGCGCAATGCGGGCCAATAGGGCTTCGTCCTCGCCTCGTTGTTCGTCCATCCCTTACCTGTCGCATCGAAGCCACCAAACGGTTCACGCTTCTGGACATTTCTTTCCAGTAACCCCATCGGCCGCTCCTCGCCGGATTCGCGAAGTAGGCCAAACGAACTGTTTCACGAATTCGTGAACCGATCGGCGGTGTGGCCACGACAGATGGGCATGACTGACGTACTCACACCCCCCTCCCACGGCAACGGTCCCACCTTCGAATGGGCATCGGCACCACCACCCTCACCCCCACCACCAAGACCAGGAGCACTGCAAACAACTCCACCACCGCCAAAGCCAGCCGGGCCGCAACCCAGCAAGCTGCGCCGCAACCTTGGCGTCCTCGGTCGCTTTGCCTTCATCGCCGCCGGCATCGCCCTCTCGTTCCAGCTCGACAACTCGATCTTTGGCGTCGTCGCCATCCTGTTCGTGCTCGTCGGCCCGTTCGAAAAGCTCTACCCCCGACAGAAGGGTCAGAAGTGGCGGCGGCCGCTGGTCCTCAACGACATCAGCTTTGCCCTGATGGCTCCGGTCCTCAACGTGGTCGGCGTCACCGCCGCAGTGGTTATCGGCGGCCTCAGTTTGTTCTGGCTCCCAGGCCTCGCCTTCCGACCCGTCGTCGCCGCCATGCCGGGCTGGATGATCCCGATCGCCGCGTTCTTGATGTTCGACTTCCTCGGCTACTGGACCCATCGCTGGGCACACGAAGTGCCCTTCCTGTGGCGCTTCCATGCGGTGCACCACTCGCCCGAACACATGGACTGGATCAGCGGTTTCCGAATCCACCCCTTCGATGGCGTGCTCATCGCCCCAGCGTTCTTCTTCCTGATCGCCGCGGGATTCGACACCGAACTCACCGGCATTCTGGCGCTCTTCCAGGTCGTCCTTGGCCTCTTCTTCCATGCGAACGTGCGAGTGCGCTGGCGCTTCCTCGACCGCCTCGTCTGTAACCCCGAGTTCCACCACTGGCACCACGCCAACGAAGCCGATGCCATTGGCCACAACTACTCCCCCGCACTCCCTTGGTGGGACCTTGCCTTCGGCACGTTCTTTATGCCCAAACACAAGAGCGGTCGACGACCACAGCACTACGGCATCGACGAGTACTTGCCAAACAACCTCGTCGGCCAGCTGACCCATCCGCTCCGGGGTGCCCGCCAACACGTGTCACTCTGGCGCCACCCGATCATCGCCACCAAGCGCGGCTATCGCGGCGTTCGCAAACTGCTCGCCGACGTCTGGCGAGCAAGCACACGCCCCACTCGTTCACGTCGACGCGAAACGGTTCCCGGCTCGTTCTCCACCAACGCCAGCCTGTTCGAGAAGGCGGCATGAGCCACCGTGTGGGTGAACTAGATCGGCTGGTATACGTGTGTGATCCACTCGGCTGGATCGGGCACCTCGGCCGGATCGGTGATGTAGACCTCCCACGGTGCACCGGTTGCCGTGACGCCGTTCTCGTTCATCCACACATCGAGCGCAACGTGTGCCTCTCCTAGCGTTTCGTACGGGCCAACGTGGGCTGTGAAGGCAACCTCGCCTCCCGGCAACGATCCTGTGGTTAGGCCGGAGTCTTCGTCTGGTTCGGGAGCCGCCGAGGCGAGAGGAACACCAGCTTCGATCGTGAAATACGCCGCGCTCTGATCTGCGTAACGAACAAACGGTGGGCCCACCATCTCGAGTCCGTTGCTCATCGCATGGCCGAACGCCGCGGGAAGAACCTCGGCGAGACCGGCAGCTATCTCTTCCTTTGCGAGCTTGCGGCGCCCGAACAACACCGGTGTCTCCTCGAGCGTGTGGCGTTCGATGCTGTGGTTGGTCATGGACGTCTCCTGAACGTTATTTGTAAGTGGCTTGCGATAGAGGCCGACACACGGGGCGGTCGTCGCCGCGTGTCGGATGGGATCGGGGCCAACCCAGTCCGGGTTGGTGGCTCGGTACGCACTTGGCGCAACACCGAAGTAACGACGAAAGGCCCGAGTGAATGTCTCGTGATCCTCAAAGCCGGTAGCGACCGCAACATCGACGATCCGTGCTGGTGTACCGAGCAGCAGCGCCGCTGCACGTTGCAGGCGAACTCGCAACGAAAACTGCTTTGGGCTCTCGCCCACTTCTCGAAGAAACACCCGTTGCGCTCGGCCCGGCGACAAACACGCGTCATCGGCTACCTGAGCGAGCGACACCGATTCGCGATTGTCGGCCAACCGTCCCAACGCTGGCAGCAAGTGCTCGAAACGAGTGCTCATATTCGGATCGTAGGGCACAGCATCGGCCGATCGCTTGACGAATCTTGTCGACACGAACGCCCCCTCTCATCCTGCAGAACGATCCGGTTCATCCCCAGGGCCGACTACAAGACCCCCATGACTGACTACCGTTGACCCATGACCATCTACGACGCATCGCCCTACATGACCGGCAACTTCGCTCCTGTCAGCGAAGAAGTCACCGCCCACGACCTGTTGGTCACCGGGTCGATTCCCGATGAACTTAGCGGTCGTTTTCTGCGCAATGGTCCGAATCCGCGCGAGACTCCGGTCTCCGATACCCACCACTGGTTCCTCGGTGACGGCATGGTCCATGGCATCCGAATCAGTGACGGCAAGGCGCAGTGGTATCGCAACCGATACGTCGGCGCCGGCTCGGGGTTCGGCCCCAACACGAGCATCATTGGACATGCCGGCAAGACCCTTGCGATCGTCGAAGCCGGCCCGCTTCCCGTCGAACTCGACGACGAGCTCAACCACATCGGCCCAACCGATCTCGGCGGGCTGCCATCGGGCTACACCGCACACCCCAAGCTCGACCCGCTAACCGGCGAACTCCATGCGGTCTGCTACCAGTGGCCCGACCAGGTCGACAAGGTCCACTACGTCGTTGTCGATCGCGAGGGCACGGTCACCAAGAGCATCCCGATCAGCACCCCGACCATGCCGATGATCCACGACATGGCATTGACACAAACCTACGGGGCGGTCTTCGACCTGCCGGTCGCCGTCGACTTCGAGCTCGCTATGGGCGGCTCACCCTTTCCCCTGCGCTGGTTCAACGACTACAACGCTCGCATCGGTCTCGTTCCCCGAACAGCGAACGCCGAAGACGAAGTGATCTGGTGCGAGATCGACCCATGCTTCGCCTACCACCCAATGAACAGCTACGACGCCGACGACGGCACCGTGGTGATCGATATCTGCGAGTACGACTCCATGTTCGACCAGGACCGCAACGGGCCCTTCCGTGACTCCCGGCCTCGGCTCGCTCGATGGACAGTCGACCCGACCACCCAGAAAGTCCGACGGGAAACCCTCGACGATGGTGTGCACGAGTTCCCCCGAGTCAGCGATGCGGTCGGCACGCTCCCCTACCGCTACGGCTACACGGCCGGCGGCAACCCGAACACCTCGGAGTGGTTCTACACCACGATCAAACATGACATGGCGGCCAACACCCAAGAGACGAGGAACTGGGGCGGCCACTGCGAAGCCGGCGAACCGCTGTTCATCGCCCGCGAGAGTGCCGCGGCTGAAGACGACGGTTGGGTGATGGTTCTCGTGTTTGACGCCGAGCGCAACGCCACCGACCTGGTTCTCCTCGACGCCACCGATATCGCCGGCGACCCCGTCGCCACGATCGAGCTGCCTCAGCGGGTCCCTCACGGCTTCCACGGCAACTGGGTCTCAGACTGATCGAGGCGGCCTCGGTTACCGGGACCCGATCAGCGAATTGATGTACTCGGCGACCTCGTCTGCGACCTCATCGGAGGGCCGTCGAGCACGGTCGGCGGCGAACAGTCGGATCGTCGAGATCAGCGCGCCGGCGAGGAAGCCGGGAAGCCACGACTGGGTGTCCTCCACACGTTCGGCGAAACCGACGGCGAATTGTCGCTCGAACTCGTCCGTCATCTCTCGCAAGACCGGCTGGGACAACAACGGGTGTAGCACCGGCGCCATCTCGTCAACGTGGGCGAACAAGGCTCGCAGATCCACTAACCCAGACTCCGCATCGATTCGTATCGTTCCAGCGACCGACGGGATGTTGTCGGTGAGCACCGCGAGTTTGTTGTCGTAGTGCGCGTAGAACGTCGACCGGCTTACTCCTGTGGCATCGAGGAGGTCCTGCACGGTGATCTTCTCCCACCGCTTGCGCTGAATCTGATCGAGGATCGCCTCGTTCAGCGCTTCTCTCGTTCGTGCGACTCGTGGGTCCATGGCCTGCCTGACACTGGACAATATTGCCGATCTGTTCGGTAACGAACAGATCCGGGGAATTGTCTCTGTTGCGGGTAATCGATGGTTCCTACAGTACCGAACATGATGTTCGATAACTCTCCCAAGGCTCCACCACCCACCTCACGGAACGTCGG
>CALLAA010000092.1 GCA_938002955.1 uncultured Acidimicrobiales bacterium | reverse complement strand
TGAAGTTGCGACCCCCACGGAGAACCTGAACCTCACCGTTGCCCCGATCCAACATGCGATGCTTCCCGCTGTCGCCGAGCCGGAGCCACGCAGCAATCGGACCGGACTGGCCTTGCTCGCAATGGCCACTGCGCTCGCCGTACTCAGCGGAGTGTTGGGGGCGCTGTGGTTGCGTGAGCGTTCCGCGTCAGCCGACCTCCGGACGCAGCTCGCCGAGGTCAACGCCACCGACGAGGTCACCGAGCAAGGCCTCGCATCGCTCACCGACGAGGTGCGGACCCTTCGCCTGCAGAACGATCAATTGCAACAACAGCTCAACGACATGAGTGCGCTGGTGCTCGAACTGCCCGAGGGGCGCGTCACCGAGATTGCGGTGCCGTTCACCCCGCTGTTCGCCGACGAAGAGAACGGACGTCTGATCGCCATTGGCGAGTCGGGCGAGTACATCACGTGGGGCGAGGGAGCCGACGGCCCGATCACGGACTCGGGGTCGGTGTCGGGCACACCAACGGGGCTCTTTGCCGCAACGCGTAAGGCCTGGGTCAGTACCGAGGCTGGCCGTATCGACGTGCTTTCGCTCGTGGCCGGTGAGCCGGGGCTGCCCTCGGTCGAGTTTGGCCCAACGATGTTTATGGCCGCGGAAGATCGCGGGTACTGGACGTACAACTCGGCGTCGTCCGAGGTCGTTCGCCTTCGCAAGAGCGACGGCGGAATCACCGATTCGGTGAGCGTTCCCGTGCCGGTCGTCGATCTCACGATTGGCGCCGGTTCGGTATGGGCGTTGGGCGATGACGGCCGTGTCTACCGAATCAACACCGCAGACCTCACCGTGCAAGCGGTCGATGCGGGCGAAGACCTGATCGCCGTCACGGCCGGTCCCGATGCACTCTGGACGTTGTCGGCGGCCGATGGTTCGTTACGACGGGTCGACCCGGTAACGGGCGAAGTTCTGGTGACCGTTCCGGTCGGGCGTGATCCGATCGACGCAACGTTTGCGGGCAGCTCGGTTTGGGTTGCGTTGCGTTCAGGTTCGTCGCTGATCGAGGTCGACACGCGCACGAGCGCCGTGGTTAGTCGGACGACGCTGCCGAGCGAGCCGACCGCGCTGCATCAAGGCGACTCGGGTGTGTTCGTAACGACGGCTGGCGAGGTTCCACTCGTGCGCGTTGCATCGCTGACCCCGATCGAGCCAGAGCCCGCCGAGGATGCCGAAGCCGACGATTCGTGATGGCCGATGATGCACCGCTTGGCTTAGACCAGGCGAGCGCTCCGTCGTTGTGGGAACAGCATGCCGATTGGTGGCAGGACGGGTTTACCGACGGTGCTGACCCTGAGTACGAAGAGCAGATCTTGCCGCTCGCGCGCCAGCTACTGGCCGGGTACAACACCGTGCTCGACCTCGGGGCAGGGGAGGGGCAGATCGCCCGGCTCGTCGCCGCCGACGGGGCGTCGGTCGTCGGCGTCGACCCGACGTGGTCACAGATGGAGGTCGCAGCGCAGCGCGGTGGGGGCCCCGCCTATGCCGTTGCCGGTGCTGGCGAGCTGCCGCACCGCGACGCTGCGTTCGATGCGGTGGTCGCGTGCCTCGTGTTCGAACACATCGATCCGCTCGAGCCTGCGGTTGCCGAGGTCGCCCGTGTGCTCGCTCCCGGTGGGCGGTTCGCATTCTTTCTGAACCATCCACTTCTGCAGGTGCCCGGTAGTGGCTGGATCGATGATCACATGGTCGATCCGCCGGACCAGTACTGGCGGGTTGGCCCGTATCTGGTGGAGTCCTCCAACGTCGAAGAGGTGCACAAGGACGTCTTTATCCCGTTCGTGCATCGGCCTCTGCACCGGTACATCAACACCTTGGCTTCGCACGGTCTTGTGCTGCGCGAGATGCACGAGCCGTCGCCGCCACCTGGTTTTCTTGACCAGAACCCGTTCTATGCGGCCGCGGCTGCCATCCCGCGGCTGCTGGTCCTAGTCTGTGAACGGGAGGCGGAATGAGTGAATTTGTTGTAGTTACCGGCAACTCGGGTGCCGGACGGTCCCATGCGGCCAATGTGCTGGAGGACCTTGGCTGGTTTGTGATCGACAACCTGCCGCCAGCGTTGATCAGTAAGGTCGGCGAGCTTGCCGACGCTCCCGGATCGACGATTGGCAACGTCGCGTTGGCCGTGCCCGGCGGGGCGAACGTCGACGAGTTGCTCGACGCGATCGCGCAGCTTCGGGGTTCTGGTGCGCGTGTTCGCATCTTGTACCTCGAGGCGTCGACGGCTCGTTTGGTGCAGCGGTACGAGTCGACGCGTCGTCGCCATCCGTTTGGCGACATGGGGCTCTCCGAGGCCATCGAGGGTGAGCGTCGAGCGCTCGAGGCGGTCAAGGCCGAGAGCGACGTTGCCATCGACACATCCGACCTGAACGTGCATCAGCTGCGGGATCGGCTGGTCGAACTGTTCGGCCCGGATTCTCCCGCGGGCGGAATGCGCACGAAGATTGTGTCGTTCGGGTACAAGCATGGGTTGCCGATCGATGTCGACATCGTGTTCGACTGTCGGTTCTTGCCGAACCCGCATTGGGTGGAGGAGCTCCGCCCACAGACCGGCGTCGATGCCCCCGTGCGCGACTATGTGCTCGCACAGCCGCTGACGGCCGCGTTCTTGGAACGTATGGAGCGCATGCTCGGTTTGGTGATGCCCGCCTATGTGCAGGAGGGCAAGAGCTATCTGACGATCGCCTTTGGATGCACGGGTGGACAGCATCGGTCGGTGGCGATCGCCGAGGAAGTTGGGCGGCTTCTCGACCGGGCGGGTCACGAACCCACGGTTTCGCATCGAGACATCGCAAAGGCCTCGACCACCGGTTA
>CALLAA010000091.1 GCA_938002955.1 uncultured Acidimicrobiales bacterium | reverse complement strand
TGGCACTTCTGGTGGGGCGATGAATGGGAGCGCAAGAACGGGATCCTCGACGACTGGTGCGCAAAGGTGGGCCGCGACCCTGGCGACATTCGACGATCCGTTGGTGTTGACACCGACAAGGTCGAGGACTGGGACGCCCTGTTCAGCGGACTCGCAGCGGCCAACGTCCACGAGATCACGCTGGGTACCGGTGGCCCGGCCTACGACCTCGCTCCTATGCAGCGCTTCCTCAACTGGCGCGACTCGCTCTAGCGATGGTGACGATCAACCAACAGCGGCTTCTCGACGACCTGTCGACGCTGCGGACGTTCGGCCAAGCCGGCACGGGCGTCATCCGCCCCTCGCTGTCCGACATCGATATGGAGGCACGGTTCTGGCTTCGTGACCGCATGGCCGATGCCGGTCTCAACGCCGTCGTCGATGGGGTCGCAAACGTTGTTGGCCAATCGCCCAATAACGGCCCGGCGCTCCTCATTGGGTCGCACTCCGATACGCAACCAACCGGCGGCTGGCTCGACGGGGCCCTCGGCGTGATCTACGGACTCGAGGTCGCCCGGGCACTGCTCGAAGATCCCGATACTGCCCATTTGGCCGTCGACGCGGTTGCGTGGTGCGACGAAGAAGCGACCTACACGAGCTGTCTCGGGTCGAAGGCATTCTGCGGTGTGCTCACGAACGACGACTATGTGGCCACAAACGCCGCAGGCGAATCCGTCACCAACGCGCTTCGCCGGCTCGGGCTTGACGGTCGAAGCCACGAACGCGTCGATCCCGATCGCCACATTGGTTATCTCGAAGCCCATATCGAGCAGGGGCCGCACCTCGAAGCCAATGCACAACGGATCGGAGTGGTGACCTCGATCGTCGGTATCGGCGGCATGACGATTGGTTTCACCGGCGAGCAGAACCATGCCGGCACAACACCGATGGCGTTACGAAAGGACGCGGGCGTCGCGCTGTTCGAGTTCGCGACACGAGCGAGAGAACGAATTGCACGCGTCGCGTCGGAGTCCTCGGTGTGGACCTTTGGGTCTGCTCAGCTACTCCCAGGAGCGGAGAGCATCATCCCCGGACGCGCTGAGCTCCTGCTTCAGTTTCGCGACCCCTCCGCTGCGGTTCTCGACGCGATCGACACCGAGATGCGCGCGCTCGCCGACGAGATGACCAGCGAGGGCCCAGTAACGGTGGCCGTCGACGAGACGCGTGAGCGGATCGCTCCGACGGTGATGGACGGCGCGCTGCAAGAACATATTGCCGGTGCGGCCACTACCCATGCTCCTGGGGTGTGGACCCACATGCCGAGCGCTGCCGGCCACGATCCCATGGTGATTGCCCACCACCTTCCGTGCGCCATGTTGTTCATCCCGAGCATCGGCGGCGTCAGCCACGACTTTGCCGAGGACACGTCGCCTGAGGACATTGCGTTGGGTTGTCAGGTTCTTGCCGACGCTGCCGTTTCGATCCTGACATCGGCAGCGCAATGAGCACGATCACGGTTCGCGATGCGGTGCTCGCCGATGCGAGCGACCTCGGTCGTGTGCACGTTGCCGCATGGCAGGCCGCCTACATCGGCATCATGCCCGATGAGTATCTCGCCGACCTCAACGAGGCGGACAATGCCGAAGCCTGGGCCGGCGCCATCGAACGCAACCCCTCGCCCGCCGAGGGACGCCGGCTCGTAGTCGAGCTCGATGGTGTCGTCGTTGGGCTGTCGCTCGTGTGGCCCGCACGTGGCGATGACGAAGCAGGTCTCGGCGAGCTGATCATGATCAACCTAGCTCCCGAAGGTTGGGGCACAGGCGCTGGAACGGCGCTGCTCGCCGCCGACGTCGACGCACTTCGCGACCTGGGTTTTACCGAGGCGGTTCTGTGGGTGGCTGAGGCCAATGCTCGGGCGCGCCGCTTCTATGAGCGAGAAGGCTGGTTGCCCGATGGCGCAACAAAGACGGACACCATCGGCGGAGCGCCGATCGTCGAGCTTCGCTATCGCCGACGGCTGTAGATCCAGCGACCTCAGCTCAGGATGCCGGGTAGCGGAGGGCGCACCGTCCGGCCGCCGTCGATCGTCATGACCTGGCCGGTCACGAACCGACTCTCGTCTCCGGCTAACCAAACCACAACGTCGGCAACGTCGCTCGGCGCGCCCACCCGACCGATCGGGTGCAACTTCGCGAGCTCGTCGATCACCAGGTCACGATCGGGGTGGGAGTCCACGTAGCTCGCATTGAGTGGGGTGTCGATCCAGCCGGGTGCAATGGCGTTGCATCGAATGCCCATCGGGCCAAGATCGATCGCGGTTGCCCGGGTCAGGCCGTGCACGCCGGACTTTGTTGCGGCATACGCGGCGTGGTGCGGATTGCACCGGTCGCCCTCGATCGAGCCGACGTTGACGATCGCCCCGTGGCCGCTCGCTGCGAGGTGGGACGACGCGTGCTTCGTCACCAACATCGGGCCGGTCAGATTGATGGCAAGCATTCTGTCCCAGGTGGTCCGGTCGTGATCGGCGACCGACTCCTCGAACATGATTCCGGCGTTGTTCACGACGATGTCGAGCGAGCCGTGACCGGCAACGATGGCGGCGATCACCGACGCAACCGCGTCTTCGTTCGACACATCGAGGGTCATCGACTCGTGATCAGGCGACGGGTTGAGATCGCCGACGATGACGGTCGCACCAGCTGCGGCGAGACCATCGGCGATGGCTGCCCCAATGCTCTGCGCTCCCCCGGTGACGAGTGCGACCCTGTTGTGTAGATCGGTCATCCTGCGACGTACCCTCCGTCGATCGGTAGGGCAACGCCCGTGATATGGCTCGATGCGTTGCTCGCAAGGAACAGCATCGACTGTGCGATTTCGTCCGGTGAAGGAATTCGACCTTCGGGTATGCCCGCAATGTTCGAGGCAAACACGTCTTCAGGAGTTCGCCCCGTCTTGTCATGGCCGCTTACGAGCATCGGGGTATCAACAGCCCCGGGGCACAATGCGTTCACCCGCACCCCTTCGGCTGCGTGGTCGAGGGCCATGCTCTTGGTCAGCAAGACGACCGCGCCTTTGGACGCGCAATACGCTGGTAGTCCGGCGCTACCGACAAGGCCTACGTTCGATGCGAGGTTGGTCACGGTAGCGGTTGATGATGGGTCGGTTGCCCGCTGAGTACGGAACTGCCGGATCGCTGCCCGGGACATAAAGAACACGCTGTCGACATTCACCCGCATGTTCTGATGCCACTCGTCGTCGGAGGTCTCGAGGGCATCGCCGCGCGTGATCGTGCCAGCCACGTTGGCGAGTACGTCGAGTCGTCCGAACTCGTCCACCGCATAGGCGACGAGCTCGTCGCAAAAGGCCGAGTCCGTGACGTCTCCGAGTTTGATTCGGGTATCGCCTCCGACCGCCGCGATCGCGGCTGCTGTCGCCTCTGCTCCGGCACTCGAGCGCCCGGTCAAGACGACCTTCGCTCCGGCGTCGGCGAACGCCTTTGCCGTGGCAGCACCGATACCCGAGGTTGCGCCAGTAACAATGGCCACCCGCCCCAAAAGCAACAAATTTGAACCGCTAAGTCCGCCAGGCGTACCTTGTGGTTCAAATTTGTTGGTGGCGGTCACTGGAGGCCCTCGGGAATCGTCGAACGCAGTCGGCCCTTGTAATCGTCGAGTTCGGCGAGCACCGCGTCGTCGAGTGCGGGCTCGACGTAGTTGTTCAGCGCAGCTTGGGCCATGTTGAGTCCACGGGTGTTGGCGTCGGTGCCGCCGGTGGCGGACCAGTTCTCATAGGACTCCCCATCCATAAGTTCGGGCATGAAGAACGCGGTTTCGAAGTTTGCCAGCGTGTGCTGCGTGCCGAGGTAGTGGTCGCCGGGCTCGATCTCGCGAACCGCGTCCATTGCGGGGTCGAGCTCGTCCATGTTCACACCACGTCCGAGCCGATACATCATGCGCATCTGCTCGCCGTCGAGCATCGCCTTCGCATAGCTCTGACACAACGCCGACTCGAGGTAACCCGTGGTCGACAGAACGAAATTCGCGCCAGCCATCAGCACGCCATACATGTTGCGAGCGGACTCATAGCCCGCCTGAGCATCGACCAACTTCGAAGACGAACAGCCACCGCTACACCGCCACGGAAGCTCGTAAAACCTGGCGAGTTGGCCGACGAGCATATTGATGTGATCGATCTCTGGCGTGCCGGCGAGCGGAGCTCCCGAATTCATGGCAACGGTTGCCGTCCACTGGCCATAGACCGAAGGCGAACCAGGGCGGATCATCTGCATAAATGCGACACCAGCCAAGGCTTCAGCGCTTAGCTGCGCCACGGCGCCCACAGTGCTCGCCGGTGTGCTCGCACCGCCGAGAACGAACGGGCTGAACAGCATTGCCTGATTCGACGCCGCGTACACCTTGACAGCATCGAGCATCGTCTGGTCCCAGATGAGCGGCGAGTTGCAGTTGGCGAGCGAGGTGCTGACCGTCGTATCAGCCACGACATCGGCGCCGAACACGATCTTCATCATCTCGAGCGACTGCTCTGCTCGCTCTCGCGATGTCACCGACCCCATGAGCGGCTTATCGCTGTAGCGCAGCAGGCTGTACGTCATCTCGAGGTGGCGATGCGGAACCGGAATATCCATTGGCTCACACAGCACTCCTCCGGCCATATGCATGGCTGGTTCGAGGTGCGCAATCTTCGCGAAATTGTTGAAGTCGTCCAACGTTGCGTGGCGGCGCTTATTGTCCATATCGAGCACGAACGGGGCGCCGTACGCAGGGGTAAATACGGTCTTGCGGCCGCCGAGCGACACGGAGCGTTCTGGGTTTCGCGACACCATCGTGTACTCCGATGGTGCCGTCGAGATCAGCGCCATCAGTTGTTCACGGTCGATGTAGACCCGATAGCCATCGGTCTTGGCACCTGATGCTTTCCACATGGCGACCGACTCATCGTCACGAAACTCGATGCCGACCTCTTCGAGGATCCGCATCGACGCATCGTGGATTCGAAGCAATTGCTCATGCGGCACGATGTCGACGTAGGGAATACCCCTCGTCAGCTCCGGGAGCCACTCGATGACGTTCGATTCTCGGGCGGCACGACGGGCTCCTCGCCCACGCCGCTTCGGTGCCTCAGGTTCAACGGTGGCCATACTGCTTAGGTCCGGTTTTCTACGAGAGCGGTGGCGAGTGCGTCACGGAGGGCACGAAGCACCTCGGTATCGGCGCCTTCGCCCATTCGGATAACTTCGGTCAGTTGCGGCAGTGGAAGCGTCTCCCCCTGCGACCACTCGACCATGCCGTCGGTGATGTTTCGGGGATTCAGCGCGGCGATGCCTAGACCTGACTCGATCGCGGCCTGCACGCCCGACAACATCGGGCACTCGAGAACGGTCCGCCACCGCATGCCGCTTCGCTTCAAGGCTTCCTCGGAGGAGTCCAGGTACACGAGGCCCGGACCAAACGAAACCACGGGTATAACCGCGTCGGCATCGATGTTCGCGTCGATGCCATGCACCCAACGCAGCGGCTCGGTCCAGAGGACAACATCGTCGGGTCGGATGTCGCCCGTCTCGATCTGCACCACGGCCAGATCGACCTCTCCGTCGTCGAGCCACTCGCGGACTGCGCCCGAGAGCTGCACCCGGACATCGAGGCGGATCTGGGGGTACATGCGGCCAAAGCGAGCGAGGACATCAGCGAGCTCGCCGCCGCGAAGGTCCTCGTTGGTTCCGAGCCGGATAACACCAGAAAGATCCGAGCGGCTGAGATGCTCGACCGCCTCATCATGTGCGTCGAGCATGCGCTCGCCATAGAGCAGGAGGTCACGTCCGTCCGGTGTGGCTTCGATCTCGCTACCGCCACGTTTGACGAGGTCGAGCCCCACGCGTTCTTCGAGGCGCTTGATCTTCCACGACACTGCGCTCTGGGTCATACCGAGTTGCGCGGCGGCCTCGGTAAATGTGCCCGTGTGCACGACTGCACGGAGCGCTCTGAGGCTTTCGACGTCCAGCTTCATCTGCTCACCATGACACAATTTGACACTCGCTGCCAGTTGGCATGACAATAACTTCTATGCAGAACACTCGCGAAACGACGGACTTCCACGGTGTGATCGTGGCTGTCGCCATGCCGATGACCGATGCCGGTGAGCGAATCGACGAGCCTGCACTACTCGACCATCTGGACTGGCTGCTCGACGCTGGCGTCCATGGCCTACTCGTCCTCTCGGGTACCGGCGAATACGCGTACCTACGCCCTGAAGAACGACGTCGAGTCGTCGAACTGTGTCTGCCCCATATCGGCGGACGCGTTCCGGTGATGGTCCAGAGCTCGGAGATGAGCGTCACCGACACCATCGAGTCGTCAAAACACGCCGTCGACTTCGGTGCCGACGCACTCATGGTCCTCCCACCATGGCTGGAGAGCCCCTTCGAGCGCGGCGTGATGTACCACTACGAACGGGTGGCCCAGGCGGTCGCCGCCGACATCGTGCTCTACAACACGCCCGCAGCGAGCGGCGTCGAGATCACGCCGGCCATGTACCGCCAGCTCCTTGCGATCGACAACGTCCGGTACATGAAGGACAGCCAAGGTGACCTCAGCCGTATTCAAAAACTCGCCGCGATCAGCGAGGGAACGAACGCAAAGGTGCTCTGTGGCGTCGACCCGCTCGCTCCATACGCACTGATGGCAGGAGCCGTCGGCATGATCTGGGGCTGTGCGAACATCATGCCCCACGAGTGCGTGCAACTGGTCGAACACATTGACGCTGGACGACTTCCCGAAGCATTGGAACTCTGGAAGGCCATGTGGCCCGTCAATGCGTTCATGTGGGAAAACGAGCTTGACGTTGGCTTCCTCCCCGGCGTGAAGGCCGCAACCGAGATGGTCGGACGCCAAATGGGACCGGTTCGACGTCCGCAGATGCCCGTCACTGGCTCGGCACGCCTGGCTATCGAGGCGGCGCTGTCGGCCCTGCCGATTAACGGCGTGCAACGATCTCGACTCAAATGGCGTGAATGGGAAGACGAACAAGACTGGCTGGTTAAGCGCACCGAGGGTGCACAAGCCTCGGGAGTAGCACGATGAGCGCAGCGA
>CALLAA010000090.1 GCA_938002955.1 uncultured Acidimicrobiales bacterium | reverse complement strand
TGGGCCCGCGAGATCTACCAGGATCCAGCCGGATGCACGGGCGGGTTCGGCATGCCCGCAGCGACCGGGGTCGTGACCCCCGATGGCCTCGTCGTGACCGGCACGTGGTCGTGGGGATCAGGCACCGACCATTGCAGCTGGATTGGTGGAGGCGTCCGGGTCGTCGATGGCGATGGCGCTCCGACGACTACTGACGACGGAGCGACGACACCGTTCGTCTTCTTCTCCCCCGATCAGGTCGAGCTGCTCGATACCTGGCGGGTGAGCGGCCTGAAGGGCACTGCCTCAACCGACTACCGGGTAGACGAGGCTCTCGTTCCTGCCGGGCGCTGGGCTCAGCTCATTGGCGGAGCACCCCGCATCGACTCGCTACTGGGGCACTTTCCATTCTTCGGCGCACTCGGTGCCGGTGTCGCAGCCGTCTTGCTCGGCCTCGCAATGCGGGCAACGGACGAACTGGTAGCCCAAGGCACACACTCGTTCAGCGGATCGTCCAAGCCACTGGCCGAACGTGCCCCGATCCAAGCCGACCTCGCCCGAGCTCAAGTCGGAATCGCCCAAGGGCGCGCCCACCTCATCGCCACAGTTCTCGATGTCGAAGCGTCGGTCAACGCTGGCAACCCGGCTACTGACGATCAGCGGGTCTCGCTTCGCGTGGCCGCGTCGGGTGCGGCCGCCAGGGCCCTCGAGGCTGTCGACCTCTGCTACCACGCTGTTGGTGGTGCCGCGATCTTTGATGACAACGCCCTCCAGCGAGTGTTCCGAGACGCCCATGTCGCTCAGTCGCACGGCATGATCGCTCCTCGCACGTTCGAAGCGTTCGGTCGTTATCGATTTGGCCTGCCGACGTCCACGGCACAGTTCTGACGACACAGCCCTGACACCGTTCTGACAACACCGTTCTGACAACACCGTTCTGTTCGCTCGGTCCGGGAGGCACGGAATCGCTGGTCTGATTTCCGCCAGACATCAATCGAGCGAGCACCTACGGTACGACTATGAGCACACCACAGATCTCCGGCATCGACATGGTCGAACTCGAGCGAGCACTGACCGCCGGGCACGACCATGCCGGCAACCCAATCGAGCCGTTCGTCGATGATGCGGGCGGATGGCCGCTGCGCTGCTGTCTGTCGGATTCGGCGCCCGGTGCGGAGATCGCGATCATTGCGTGGTCGCCGTTTCCCTGGAAGGGTCCGTATGCCGAAACCGGCCCGGTCGTTGTTCATAGCGCAGGATGCCCATCGCCCGCCCCCGACGAACTCCCGGCCAGCTTCGATGCACGACCGATGGTCCTTCGCCCCTATGGTCGGAACCAACGAATTGCGTATCACTTGGTTCGTCACGTGGATGCTGGTTCGTCGCTCACCGCTGAGCTCGCCTCATTGCTCGATGATGACGACGTCGTGTTTGTCCACGGCCGCAATGTCACCGGCGGGTGTTACGCCTTCACCGCTGAACGGGACAGCGACTAGGAGGTACGGACCCGGACGGCTGTTGGGCCTCGGAACTCAAATCCGTGCAATTGGACTGGGTCGACCGCATCGTCGAGGCGTAGGTTTGGAAAACGTGCGAACAGCCGTTCGACCCCGACTTTGACCTCTTGACGCCCGAGCCATTCGCCCAGACACCGATGGGCGCCCAGTGCAAATGCGGCGTGTCCGCCCTCGCGGCGATCGAGGTCGATCGTGGTTGGATTCGACCAGCGTGTCTCATCGAGGTTGATCGAGCGCAGGACACCGGCGACGATGGCCCCTTTGGGGATCGTCACACCGGACAACTGCACGTCGCGAGTTGTTTGCCGGGTAGCGGTTCCGACCGGACTGTACACCCGGAAGACCTCTTCGATCAGACGCCGAAGCTTCGTTGGTTCAGCCTCGACTCGCTCACGAAGTTCGGGCTGTGTGAGCAGTACCCACGTGACCAGTCCAATGCCATCACGCGGTTCGTTGATACCTCCAGAGATCATGAGACGCACGTTGTTGACGATTTCGACCGGCGTAGCACCGCCTTGGACGAAGCGAGCGATTGCCGAATTGTCTGCGTTGTTCGCGGCGGCGATTCGTTCTTCGATGGCAGCACCCAGCTCGGCCTTGACCGCATTGGCTTGTGCGGTCAGGGATGGATCGTTCTCGAAGTTTGCAATGTCGGCGCACAGTCCTTCGCACCAGCGCCACATGGTATCGAGGCCGTGATGGTCGAGCCCTAACACCATCGCCAAAGCACCCGCCGAAAGTGGTTGTGCATACGCGGTCATGACGTCGAATCCGTCGGCGTCGACCTCGTCGAGAATGCTGTCGGCAAACGGGCCGAGCTCGTCGGCGACGAATGGGCCGCTCCGGCCACTCGAGAGAAACGGCGGCTTCATGATGCTGGACAGACGGCTGTGCTGGGGCGGGTCACACGTCAACATGTTCGCCCCGAGAGCGCGGGCGAGAAACGATGGCTCCGTAGCCGACGTAAACGTGTCGTAGTCCGCCTCCATTGCCGCGACGTCGTCCCATCTGGTCACGAGCCACATATCGAGTGCGTCGACATAGGACACGGGTTCGTCGCGACGGAGTTCGGCCAAGATCGGGTCTGGGTCGGCCTCGAGCGCTGCGAGGTCAATGTTGGATCCAACGGACATACTTCGTCGCCTTACTACTCGTAGCCCGGTGGCGTCACGAAGCCACCGAGTTCGCGTTCCATGAAGCTTGCGAACGCGATGCTTTCGCGATCTCGCAGGTGGCCGGCCACGATCTGCAACCCACACGGCAGCCCCGACGCGGTGAAGCCGGCCGGCGCAACGGTGCCCGGCAGATACACCCCGCACGACAGTCCGGCCCAAAAGAGCTGGTCGGTGGTGTGATGTTGCTCGCCGTTGACCGTGATCGTCCGGTCGGCGCGGGCCCCGGCCTCGTCCTTGATATAGGCCGCGCTCGCCGCGATCGGGCAAAGGAGCAGGTCGTAGTCGTCGAAGAACGCGTCCCACTTGAGGCGGTCGGCTTCTCGGTTGGCATGGTGCTTTGCCCATTGCCAATGCGTCAACGACACACCAGCGCCCATGAGCGCCCGGTAGTCGCGGTCGCCGTCATCCCATCTGGCTGCGTGCGCGTTGTGTTCTGCGTAGGCCTCCGGCGATGCTTCGGTTCCTGTAGCGCTTCGCAACAGCATCATGTAGTCGTGGTGCGAACGTTCGAAGTCGATGTCGGGTCTGGCGTCGTAGTCGAGCTGCACGCCGAGTTCGCCGAGCGCGGCAACGGTGGCCGCCAACCGATTGGTGAGCTCATCGTCTTGGGCGACGCAGCAGTCGCTTTCGAGCATGACGGCCACCTTGAGCTTCGCTGGGTCTGATTTGCGGGGCTCGGGTAGATCGAGACGCCAGCCCCGTGCGTCGAGTCCACCCGCTCCAGCGACGATGTCGAGGCCAAGGTTCAGGTCAGCGGCGTACCGTGCGAGCGGGCCACCGACGCCGATGTCGAGTTCCACCGGGCTCCCGGGGTTGCCATGGCCGTGTGCGGGGACCAGCCCATAGGTTGGCTTGTGGCCAAAGACGCCGCAGTAGTGGGCTGGGTTGCGAATCGACGCACCGATGTCGCTCCCGAGCTCAAGCGCGGTCAGCCCGGCAGCGAGCGCCGCCGCAGCACCACCGGAAGATCCGCCTGGTGTCATCTCGTTGTTCCACGGGTTGCCGGTGCTGCCGTAAACCGGATTGAACGTTTGCCAGTCGGCCATGGAGACCGGCAGGTTGGTCTTTCCGTAGATGATGGCCCCTGCGTCGAGCAGACGATCGATGGCTTCGGAGTTCCGTTCTGGACGCCAGTCGACGAGGTCGGCGTGTCCGCTGGTGGAGGCCGAACCAATCCAGTCCCATGCTTCCTTGATCGTCATCGGTACGCCGTGGAGCGGTCCCCACGAACCGCCTGCGGCGGTGACCCCATCAGCGGCCTTGGCTCGACCGCGGGCCTGGTCGATCTGGGTGCTAATGACGGCGTTGATCGAGGGATTCAGCCGTTCGTATCGTTCGACGATCTGGTCGAGCAGCTCGCTTGCCGAGATTTCCTTGGCCGCGACTGCAGCCGCCTGATCGGCAGCGCTCTGAAGTGAAATATGCAACGTTCCCCCGAACCGTAAGAATATGAACGTGTTCCGAAACCCTTACTAGCAGACCACACCGCCCCGGCCTTCGGCC
>CALLAA010000089.1 GCA_938002955.1 uncultured Acidimicrobiales bacterium | reverse complement strand
GGCCAGTGCGTGGCACGAGGAATCAAGACCCATGCGAGCACGTACGCAATGAGCGCAGTTCCACCCGTGACCAGCAGGGTCACGATGAATGCCAAGCGTGTGAGAGCCACATCCCAGCCGTAGTTGTGGGCAATGCCCGATAGAACGCCGCCGAAGGTGGCGTATGGGTCTCGGGTGAGGCGGGTCGACGCTGCGACCTGGGGAGGTGGCGGGATGGTCTGGGTTGGCTCGTTCGGTCGAGCGGCACCATCGAAGGTGTCATCGGCGGCGCCTGCGCTGAATTGACCGTCGCCGACGGGCGCATCCTGTGGGACCTCGGTGGTGTCGCCAACGTCGGTGCTGTCGCTACCGAGCGAGTCGCCCCAATGGTCGTCGTTCTCAAGCTCGGCGGCTGCGGCCAGAATGTCGGTCTCGGCCTCGGCCTCAATGTCGTCGATGTCAATGTCGTCGATGTCGTCGTCGGCGACATCCATCTCGAGCTCGTCAGCATCAGCATCGGAGTCGGAGTCGGAGTCGGAGTCGATGGTGAAGCCGCCAACGTCGTTCTCGCGTTCGACATCGCTGTCGGCAGTGTTCTCGACAGCGCCGTCGACATCAGGCTCAGGGATCTCATCAGAAACGCCCAGATCGAGCGTCTCATCTGCGATCGAGTCCGTGTTGTTGGCTTCGTCGTCGCTTTCGGGGGTTGGGTCGTTGTCGTTGATGTTTTCCATGATCTCATCATTCAGAACCCAACGTGCGATGCCTATTGGGTGAACCACGGATGGTTCCCTGGTCTTGGCGAGGGGCGTCAGGGTTGGCTCAGGGTCCGGCCCTGATGCGTTCGAGCACCCAAAGCTGCGAAGATAGACATATGCAATCTTCTCTGCCGCAAGCAAAGTGGCAGCTACCTCGAATCGATCGAACGGATCGCTGGATCGGCGGCGCCGCCTCAGGCATCGCCCGCGAACTCGGCGTACAGCCGCTCGTCATTCGCGTCGCCTTCGCCGCACTCACGCTGGTCGTTGGCTGGGGACTTGTCCTCTACGTCCTTGCATGGGCAGCGCTCACCGTGCTGTCACCCGAACAGATCAGCCCCTACTCCCCCACACCAAAGGGGGCTACGGCAGTCCATCGTCACGTCGGCATCGCCGTTGTCGTCCTCGGCCTGATCCTCCTGCTGGCGCAACTTGCGCCCTCGTCGGTCACGTCCCTCACCTGGCCGATTGGCTTCATTCTGGCCGGGGCGCTCATCGCGTGGTCTCGCAGCGACGCAGACTCCGATGGCATCTCCATCGTGGTTCGAATCGTCGCTGGCTTGTCGGTGGCCCTGGGCGGAATCTTGGTCTTTGCACTCTCGAGCGTGTCCATCACCGAAGTCGTCGTCGGCCTGGTCTTTGGCCTTGCTGTGATCGCCGGCGTCACCGTGATCGCCGCACCGTCGGTGGTACAGATGGCTCGCTCGCTCGATGGCGAACGGATGGACCGAATTCGCATCGATGAACGCAACCGCATCTCGGCTCACCTGCACGACTCGGTTCTGCAGACGCTGAGCCTCATTCAGCGCAACGCCGACGACCCGGTCCGCACCGGCCAGCTCGCTCGCCAGCAAGAGCGCGAATTGCGCAACTGGCTCTACGGCCCGACCACCACCGAACCCGACGGCATCCACCTCGGCCCGGCGCTGGAGAAGGCAGCGAGCGAAGTAGAGGAAATGCACGGCGTGCAGATCAACGTCGTGGCCGTCGGCGACACGGGCGCCGCAGTACATGGCGACATCTCACGCCTCATCGCAGCGACCCGTGAGGCAATGACCAACGCTGCCGTGCATTCGGGCGAATCTCAGATCGATGTGTTTGTCGAGCGCGGCGCTCATGCGATCGACATCTTCGTTCGAGACACCGGCGAGGGTTTCGATGTCGACGAGATCAGCGCCGACCGCAGAGGTGTCGCCGAGTCGATCATTGGCCGAATGGACCGTGCCGGCGGACTCGCCACCATCCACTCCTCGCCTGGCAACGGAACCGAAATCGAGTTGCACCTTCCCATCACCCCGACGCCGCCCTCGGTAGGCGCTGAACGAACCTCATCAATCACATCGGAGCCTTCCCCATGACCCGCCTTGTTCTGGTCGACGATCACGCCCTTGTTCGAGCCGGTGTTCGCGCCGAACTCGAGAACGATTTCTCCATCGTCGGCGAAGCGGGCGACGTTCCGGAGGCCATTGATGTCATTGCGCGCGAGAAGCCCGATGTCGTCGTGTGCGATGTGCACCTACCGAGCGGCACCGCCGCCAACGTCATTGCTGGTTGCGTCGAGCGCGGTGTGACGACCGTGTTCCTCGCTCTATCGGTTTCCGATGCGGCCGAGGACGTGATCGAGGTCATCCGTTCAGGCGCCCGTGGGTACATCACGAAAGCAACCGATGGTGCCGAGCTCGTCGATGCCGTCCGTCGGGTCTCGACCGGCGACGCGGTGTTCTCGCCTCGTCTTGCAGGGTTCGTGCTCGATGCGTTCTCGACCGAACTCACTGCGCCGACCGCCGACCCCGAACTCGACCAGCTCACCGCTCGCGAGCAAGAGGTCATGCGACTGCTCGCACGCGGCTACGCCTACAAGGAGATCGCGCGTCGCCTGACCATCTCGATCAAGACGGTCGAATCACACGCAAGCGCTGTGCTCCGCAAGCTCCAACTATCGAACCGCAACGAGCTCACCCGCTGGGCCGCAGACCGCCGCATCCTATAAATTTGAACCGTTTCGTACGCCTGGCGTACCTAGCGGTTCAAATTTGTTTGCCGGCTAGGCGCTCTGGCTGTTCCAGGCGTCTTGGCTCGCTTGGGCGATGGTGCGAGTGGTCTTCCAACCAAGCACCGTGTTTGCCTTCGTCGGGTCTGCCGTGCACTCGGCGATATCTCCAGCGCGACGATCGGTGACCTCGTACGGAATCTCCTTACCGGTCGCAGCTTCGACGGCGGCGATCAGTTCGAGCACGCTGACACCCTTGCCTTGTCCCAGGTTGTAGACGTCGTAGCCGTCTTGCTGCTCGAGGTGTTCCACAGCCGCCACGTGACCCTCGACGAGATCCATGATGTGGATGTAGTCGCGAACGCCGGTGCCGTCGGGGGTGGGCCAATCGTTACCAAAGACCATGACCTTGTCACGCTTTCCGGTCGCGACCTCCATGATCATCGGCATCAGGTTGTTCGGCTTGCCGACAGGAGCTTCAGCGATTCGCCCAGACTCGTGCGCCCCGACCGGGTTGAAGTAACGAAGCGAGGTGATCTTCCAACGGTCATCGGAGGCGGCGAGGTCGCGAATGATGACCTCGATCATCTCCTTGGTCATGCCGTAGGGGTTCGTTGCACCGATCGCTGCGGTTTCGGGAATGGGGCACGACTCGGGGTCTCCGTACACCGTTGCCGACGACGAGAACACAAACTTCCACACGCCTGCGTTGCGCATGGCGTCGAGGGTGGCAATTGCGGTCTCCAGGTTGTTGCCGTAGTACTCGAGCGGCATCTCGACCGACTCGCCGACCGCCTTGAGCGCAGCCATGTGGATCACGGCAGTGACCTCGTTGTCGCGCATCGTGTGCTCGAGCAGCTTGACGTCGCGTGCGTCGCCTTCGACAACCACGATCTCCGCGCCCGTGAGCTCGCTCACGACGTTCAGAGCATCCGGCTTTGAATTCACGAAGTTGTCGACCACGACAACCTTGTGTCCGGCCGTAATCAGCGCGTACGCGGTGTGGCTACCGATGTAACCCGCTCCGCCGGTCACCAAAACTGTCTCGCCCATTGGGATGTCCTTCGTCGTGATTCTGCGGCGCAAACCGCAGAAAAGTCTCAACTCGTCTATCGGCACATCTGACGGCCACTAAATAGCCCGGTGGTCGATACCGTTTGCTCGTGGCTCTCATTCTTGCCTCTGGCTCACCTCGCCGCAGGGCGCTCCTCGAAGAACTTGGGCTGTACCCGAGTATTCGTGTACCCGACATCGACGAGACGCCGCTTCCGGACGAGGAGCCGGCGGCACACGTGGAGCGGCTCGCCATCGAAAAGGGCAAGGCCGTCGAGGCCTCCCCGGGCGACCTCGTCATCTCCGCCGACACGATCGTGACGATCGACGGCCAGCTCCTCGGCAAGCCCCGTGACGACGCTCATGCAAACACGATGCTCCGCCAGCTGTCGGGAAGAACACACCACGTGATGACCGGTGTCGCCGTCCGTTCAGCAGGTTCGATCGAGTCGTTCGTCGAGGTCACCACGGTGCACTTCGCCACGCTCACCGACGACGACATTGTGTGGTACATCAGCACCGGAGAGCCGTCGGACAAAGCCGGCGCCTACGCAATGCAGGGGCGCGGCGGTGCATTCGTAACAGCCATCGAAGGCAGCTACGACAACGTGATTGGGCTCCCACGCTTTCGATTGCGCCCACTTTTGGCATCTCACTTCGAGTAACAAAATCGCTACCCTTACCTACTGTGAGAGTCGGCCTAATAAGTGCAGTTCTTTTACTTACCGCCGCGGGGTGCTCGTCCAACGAGGTACCTCCGCTGCAGGCAGCCGTGGTCGCGTCGTCTTCAACGACCGCAGAGCCGCCATCATCGACCCAAGCCCCTGAGACCAACGTCGCTCTCGCACAAGCTGCGCAGCCGTTGTCGGCGAATGGATTCCCCGAGGGCTTTAGCGTCGCCGACCGCAGCTGCTACCAGTACGACGCTGGAGACACTCTCACCACCGCAGTCCTGTACATCAGCGAAGACGGCGACTCGCTCGTTGGCGGTCTTGAATTCAATGACGGCGCGTCCGGGGATCAGGCCGGCTTTACCTACTTAGCTGCAGCGGGAACGCGGCGGGGCACCTCGTTCAGCGTCAACGTGGCAGAAACTCCCAACGGCACGGTCGAAAACGAGGACTGGTTCTTTGAGCCGTACGGCGTCGAGCTCCCCCAGCAAATCGTGCTCGACGTGATCGATTGCGACGTCGTTGTCGAAGCCGCCATCGCCATCGAGAACGAAGTGACCCGCTTCCCCGAACGCCCGTAGTCGGCCAGGGCGACACACCAGCAAAAAGAGCGGGCACACTATGGGGATGGAGTCTCTCCCAACCGAGCTCAAGATCGGCCGCATGACCGTGAGCCCACCCGTCGTGCTCGCGCCGATGGCTGGCGTCACCACGGCCCCCTACCGAACCCTGTGTCGGCGCTTTGGCAACGAAATGCCCTACGACGACCCAACGCCCGCACCGGGAGACGCGACCACCGCGATCGGCGGCCTCTATGTCAACCAGATGATCACGGCTCGAGCGCTCATCGAGGGACACCAAAAGATGTTGCACGCCGCACAGTTCGCCGAGGGCGAAAATCCTCGCAGCATCCAGCTGTACGGCACCGACCCCTACTGGATCGGTGAAGCGGTCAAGAAACTTGTCGATGAAGGCCAGGTCGACCACATCGACATGAACCTCGGGTGTCCGGTTCCAAAGGTCACCCGCCATGGCGGAGGAAGCGCTCTGCCCTGGCACCATCACTTATTGCGCGACATCGTGCGCGCCATGGTGAGCAACGCCGGCGACATCCCGGTGACACTGAAATTCCGCATCGGCATCGACGACGACCACATCACCATGCTCGACACCGGCAAGATCGCCGAAGACGAAGGTGCAGCTGCCGTCGCGCTCCACGCACGTACCGCTGAGCAGGCGTACTCCGGCACCGCCCGTTGGGAGGCCATCGCCGAGCTGAAACAGCACGTGACATCGATTCCAGTTCTGGGCAACGGCGATATTTGGGAAGCATCCGATGCCATTGCGATGATGCGCGAGACGGGCTGCGACGGGGTCGTGGTAGGTCGCGGCTGTCTTGGACGCCCGTGGCTCTTTCGCGAACTCGCACAGGGCCTGCGCGGCGACGACATTACGCCCGCCCCGTCACTCCACGGCGTGATCAACGTCATGGTCGAGCACCTCGATCTACTCACGACGTGGCTCGGCGACGACCGCGGCACCCGTGACTTCCGCAAGCACACGAGCTGGTACCTCAAGGGGTTCCCGGTCGGCGGCGCGATCCGTAAGGAAGTCGCCATGATGACGAGCCGCGAAGACATGCTCGGCGTTCTCCAAGCACTGCCGAATGAAGCGTTCCCGCCCGAAGCTGCTCGACTCACCCGGGGCCACAGCCACGGTCCGAAGCGTGTCGTCTTGCCGCACGGCTGGCTCGAGAGCCGAGACGACCCCACCCCGCCTGGGGCACTAGCAAGCTCGTTCGTATCGGGCGGCTGACGTGACCAAGTCGATCGATCCGTTCTATGTGATGGAGGTGGTCGCTGCTGCCCAAGAGCGCGAGCAGAGCGGCGAAGCGGTGTTCCATCTCGAAGTCGGCCAACCATCCACGGGCGCACCGAAGGGTGCAATCGATGCTGCGCATCGTCTTCTCGATTCCGACACGCTCGGCTACACGACCAGCCGCGGAATCCCCGAGCTCGCTCCCGCGATCGCGTCACACATCGGCGCGCAGTACGACCTCGATGTCGATCCCGGGCGGATAGCCATTACCCAGGGTGCATCTGGGGCATTCGTTCTGACGCTGCTCGCAGCATTCGAAACCGGCGCCCGAGTCGGAGTCACGACACCCGGGTACCCCTGCTATCGCAACATGCTCACCGCCCTCGGTATGAAGCCGGTCGCGATCGACGTCGACTCCTCCACACGATTCCAGCCGACCACCGAGCTGCTCGAAGCAGCCGGCCCGCTCGACGGAGTCATCGTCGCGAGCCCGTCGAACCCCACCGGCACTGTGTTGTCGTCATCGGAGATGACGAACCTCGTCAACTGGTGTGATGACAATGACGTGCGCTTTATCAGCGACGAGATCTACCACGGCCTCACCTATGGCGACACCGAGGTCGTGACCGCCACGTCGCTCTCCGACAACGCGATCGTCATCAACTCATTCAGCAAATACTTCTCGATGACGGGCTGGCGAATTGGTTGGACGGTCCTTCCCACCGAGCTCACCGGCCTTGTCGACCGTCTCGCCCAGAACCTGGTGATCTGCCCAACGGCACTCAGCCAACATGTTGCCCTCGCAGCGCTCGACTGTCGTGAGGAGCTCGACCAACACGTCGTGCGCTACACACAAAACCGTCAGATCCTTCTCGATGGACTACCGAAGGCGGGGATGACCGACCTCGCACCCGCCGACGGGGCGTTCTACATCTGGGCCCGGACGGACCACCTCGCCGCCGACAGCAAACTGCTCGCCGCCGAGTGGCTTCGGATGCTGGGCGTCGCAGCGACACCGGGGGTGGACTTCCATCCAACCAATGGCCACAAGTACATGCGGTTCAGCTTCTGCGGAAGCCCCGAAACCATGCGCGGCGCCGTGGACGCCCTACAGAAGTGGCGCCTGCGCCAACTCGCTCACTAATCGCCTACGGGAACTCGGGGCGGCGCTTGTTGAGGAAGGCGTCGATGCCTTCGATGCCCTCGGCATGGCGGGCCTGGTTCGCGATCTCGAACGACTCGTTCTCCATTGCTTCGCCGAGCGACGAGTTCGCTCCGGCGATGAGCAACCGCTTGGCTCCGCCGAACGCGTTGCTTGGGCCTTTGGCCAGCTTGGCTGCCAGCGCCCGAGCGTTGGAGAGGACTTCATCATCGGGATGGACCGCGTTGATCAGTCCCCAGTCGAGAGCCTCGGCGGCCGACAACACCCGGTTCGTCAGGACCAGCTCGGTTGCACGGCGCAGGCCGATCACCCGAGAGAGGAAGAACGTCGACGTGCCATCTGGGGTCAGACCCGCAGCGGTGTACGCCATCGTGAACTTTGCGCTCTCCCCTGCGTGCACGAGGTCCATCGCGGCGGTGAGGCTCATCCCGGCTCCGCCAGCGGTTCCCGTGATCGCACCGATGACCGGTGCGTTCATTCGCGAGAATCGGCTGAGCGCCCCATGGAAGTCGATCGTCATTTCGTGCAGGTTCGCTGGAGTCTGATCGCCCCCCTCGCTCATCTCGACCAAGTCGCCACCACCGAAGAACACCTTGCCCTCGCCGTACAGAACAACCGCCCGAACCGCTGGGTTCGTCGCGAGTTGCGACGCTGCGTGGCGCAGCTCGAACGCCATCTGCTTGTTCAAGGCATTCGCAGGCGGATGGGTGAGTGCAAGCTCCCAAACTCCGCCGTCGGTCTCGGTGAGAGCGATTGCTTGGTACTCCATGGAAGTCTCCCGGGTGTCGAGTGGTTAGACGATCGTAGACTGCCAAACACATCGAGCGCCGCGGAACACTCACCCGCACGCATCACGACAACCGGCCCGGACAACTCCGAACGCCGTGGAAAGACAGAACTATGGAGATCGCAGACTCAGTCATCGAGTTGATTGGAAACACGCCGCTTGTGCGGGTGCCAAAGATCGCCGGCGATGTCTCCTGTGACTTTGTCCTCAAGCTCGAGATGACCAACCCAGGCGGTTCATCGAAAGACCGCCCCGCGCTCGCAATGATCGACGCTGCCGAAGAAGCGGGACTACTGAAGCCAGGCGGCACGATCGTCGAACCGACCAGCGGCAACACCGGCGTCGGCCTCGCCATCGTGGCAAACCAGCGCGGCTACCGCTGCGTCTTTGTGATGACCGACAAGGTTGCCCCCGAGAAGGTCGACCTGCTGCGCGCGTATGGCGCCGAGGTCGTGGTGTGCCCTGTTGCGGTCGCCCCCGAAGATCCACAGAGCTACTACTCGACAGCCGAGCGTCTCGTAAACGAAATTCCGGGCGCCTACCGCCCAGACCAGTACTCGAACCAAACCAACCCAGCAGCCCACTACGCGACAACCGGCCCAGAGATCTGGCGTCAGACCGACGGCAAGATCACCCACTTCGTTGCGGGCGCAGGCACCGGCGGCACCATCTCGGGCGTTGCCAAATACCTGAAGGAACAGAATCCCGACATCAAAATCATCGCAGGTGATCCTGAAGCATCGGTCTTCTCCGGCGGATCCGGCCGTCCGTATCTCGTCGAAGGTGTCGGCGAAGACTTCTGGCCAACCACCTATCACCACGACCTCGTCGACGAGGTCATTCCCGTGTCCGACGCCGACAGCTTCGCCATGACCCGCAAGATCGCACGCGAGGAGGGTCTTCTTCTCGGTGGCTCCTGCGGACTCGCCGTCGTTGCTGGCCTCAAGGTCGCCGAGCGCCTCGGCCCCGACGACCTCATGGTCGTCCTCACGCCCGACAGCGGCCGCGGCTACCTGTCGAAGGTGTTCAACGACGACTACCTCGCGCCGCTCGGCTTCCTGACATCGGAGACGGGTATCTGCATTAGCGAGGTCGTCAAGGCCAAGGGCGACAAGAACGCCGAGCTGATCTACGTCAACCCCGAGACGCCTGTACGCGAAGCCGTCGAACTCATGCGCAGCCGTGGCGTAAGCCAGGTGCCCGTCGCCAAGAACGAGCCTCCGTTTGCGGTCGCCGAGATTTCGGGCGCCGTGTCGGAGCTGCAGCTGATGAATGCAGCGTTCGCCGACGACAGCGTCCTCGACAAGCCCGTCGAACACGTCATGGCCGTTGGCTTGCCGACCATCGGTATTGGCCAGACCGTCCAGCGAGCCGTCGAGCTCTTCGAGAACTCAAACGCCCTGCTGGTGATCGATGGCGGCCAACCGCTTACGGTGATCAGCCACACCGACGTCCTTGAATTCCTCTCCCCCACGACTACGGAGCACTAGCTATGTCCGACGACCACACCCTCGAATCCGACGGGTTCGAAACCCGAGCGATCCATGCCGGACAGGCTCCAGAGCCAATCACCGGAGCGGTCATTACGCCGATCTTCCAAACGTCGACCTACGCCCAACCTTCCCCGGGCGACCACACGGGGTATGAGTACTCCCGCACCGGTAACCCGACCCGCACCGCGCTCCAAGATGCGCTCGCCAACCTGGAAGGCGCAAAGTACGGCTACGCGTTTGCCTCAGGCCTCGCCGCCGAGGACACGGTCCTTCGCTCGCTCGTCGCTGGCGATCACGTCGTGCTCGGCAACGACGCCTACGGCGGCACGTTCCGCCTCATCTCACAGGTCGTCACCCGCGCCGGTGTCTCCTGGTCAGCAGCTGATCTGACCGATCCCGCAGCGCTCGACGCCAACTGGAACCCGGCGACGAAGATCGTGTGGATGGAAACTCCCACGAACCCGCTGCTCACCGTGTTCGATATCGAGGCGATTGCCGAGGTCACCCACAAGAACGGCGCCAAGCTCGTTGTCGACAACACATTCGCGTCGCCGTACCTGCAACAGCCCATGCGCCACGGTGCCGACCTGGTCATCCACTCCACCACGAAGTACATCGGCGGGCACTCCGACACCGTCGGCGGCTTTGCTGCTACCAGCGATGACGAGTGGGCGAACGACATTCAGTACTTGCAGAACGCGGTGGGCGCGGTGCCTGCGCCGATGGACTGTTTTCTGACGACCCGTGGGCTCAAGACTCTCGGCGTCCGCATGGACCGCCACACCGAAAACGCAGAGGCCATCGTCGAGATGCTCCTTGCGCACCCGGCGGTCTCCCATGTTCTCTACCCTGGCCTCGACACTCATCCCGGCGCCGACATCGCGAAGCGCCAGATGAAAGCCGGGGGCGGCATGATCTCGTTCCGGGTGCACGCCGGGCTCGAGGCAGCTAAGTCGGTCACGACCCGCACGCGGCTCTTTACGTTGGCCGAGTCTCTCGGTGGCATCGAGTCGCTTATCGAGCACCCGGGCGTGATGACTCACGCGTCGGCTGCGGGATCACCGCTCGAGGTGCCCGACGATCTCGTCCGACTGTCCGTCGGTATCGAGACCGCCGACGACCTCATCGAAGATCTCAACCAGGCACTCGACCAGCTGTAGTTCCAGCCGTTACGGCACAACCACCGGGTTTGGTGCGCAGGTGAAGTCGATGTTTGGCCCACCCATGCGATAGCGGATGATGTACGTCCGGTTGCCAGAGGTTGGGTTCGTATCGACGTAGCTGTTCACGTCATCGATCGTGGCGACGAAACCGTCGTTGTCTCGAACGATGTAGCGGTCTTCGCCATCGATGGCCGTCCAGTTCAGTTCGACCTCGCCCGCAGCATTAACCGCAGCGGTGCACGTCGGGTCATTTCCACCAACGACCGGCACCGTGATCGGCGACGGCGAACAAGGCAGATCTGTGTTGACACCATTAATGCGGTAGCGCAGCAGGTAGTTGTAGTCGCCTGGCGTCGCCGCGGTATCGGTATAGGTGTTGGGCCCATCGACGATCGCGATGAACCCAGCTGCTGCCTCTCGGACTGAGACACGACTCACGCCATCGATATCCCACGTCAGGACTGGCTTGGGGGCCGCATCAAGTCCGACCGTGCACGTGGCCGTCACCATTGGTTCGGGTACGGTGATCGGCGCTGGAGTACACGGCACGTCGGTGCGGACACCATCGGGACGCCAACGAATGAGGTAGCTGTAGTCGCCCGGAGCGACCGAGTCGGTGTAGTCACCGGCTCCGGCTACCTGGGTTGCGACCCAGTTTCCATCGCGACGGATAACGACATCGTCGACACCGTTGGCCGAAAAGCCCGAGTACGAAATGATTGGCTGATCGTTTCCATCGAGTGCAGCCGTGCACGCAGCGTCCCCGGGAACCGTGAACGGCGAAGCCAGACCGGGTGAGGTGTTTCCGACGGCATCCGTTGCGAAGCCGCGGATCTCGTACTCCCCGACCGGAAGGTCGGCGACAGGATACGACCAGGCGACTTCACCGAGGCCGATCGGAGACACGGTGACCGGAAGATCGACCGAGGCTGCAGCGAACGATCCATCGAGTTGGAGGAACTCGTCGGTGGTGACGTTCTTCAACCGGATCGTTACCGACGTAACATCGAGGTTGTCGCTCGCGGTTCCTGCGATCTGGGTTGCATTTGCCGCCACACCGCCGGGGATTGGTTCGGTGACAACAATCTCTGGGGCGGTGACATCGTCACCTGCGCCGAAGTCGAACAGGCCGGAGCGGCCGACGCCGAACGTGTTGAATCGGTCGGAGTCATGGCCTGCGAGCAGGCCGCGTTCGATCAACGTGAGGTCATAGACCGCAACCAGGTTGTTGCTGCCAGGATCCCAATCGAGGGCCTGGCCGGTCGTTGGATCGAGCGCCGCCATTTGCTGGCGGAACACGGCGTTGTCCGGGTCCAGCACGGATGGGTTTATCGCCGCGAGCGGATCATTGACGTCACAGCCGTTCGCACGGCCCGTCCACGTTGAGCTCACCCCGCCGAGGGGAATCGGGTTCTTCGGCGCTGCACAGAAGTGGCCGCCAACGTACACCGACACGTCGGACACCGCGAGGCTAAAGACGCTCGAGTACATGCGGGCTGACCACGTGAAGTTCACGGTCGCAGCACCGGCGGTTTCGTATCGAAGCACCGAGTCGCAGTTCGGTGGGTTGTCAGCTCCCTGACCACCAACGACGAGGAACGATCCATCTGGCGACAGCTCCATGTCACGGAGGGAACGCCAACAGTTGCTCGCTACATTTTGTTGGATCCATGGAACATTCCAACCGCTGAGTGTTGGGACCGGCCCACCGAGATCGAACTTTGCGACCGCCTGCCGGGTCTGACCGTCCAAGCTCTGGGCGTAGTGCAGTACGAACAGGGCGCTGCCATCTGGGGTCGCCTTGACCCGACGGACAAGCTGCGAGCCATTGATCGAGTTGGTGAACGCCGGAAGGAAGTTCGGGTCGACCTCACCGGTAATTCGATCGACCTTTGCGAGACCCTGCGCTGGCTGGCCGGAGACCTGGGTGAAGTCGCCACCGATGTACACCGAGTCGCCGACCTCGACAATCGACTGCACGCGAGCCGACGCACGCGGCCCGAAGCTCGTGATGAGTTGGCCTTCAGCGTCGAGCTTTGCGATTCGCAGTGGGAACGAGTCATCCCATAGTGAGAACAGACCGCCGACGTAGAGTCCGTCGCCAGCTTGGGTTGGTTCGAGAGAGCGAACGGCCTTGTTCAAAACCGGACGGAAGTTCGGATCGAGCACACCGGTGTCGATGTCGTAGGCGAAAATATATGGCTGGGTGATGACACTGCCGTCGATCAGTTGAACCTGCTGAAAGTCACCACCGACGAAGATACGGTCGCCGACCTTTGCATGAGCAAGCACGCGGCCGTCGAGTACGACGGGCACGTCGCGCCGTGGGGTCTCCGGCACGAGCTGTCCTTGAACGAGGCCGGCAGCATCGGCTGGCTTTTCTCCGCTCGAAACAACAAACGCCATTCCGAAGATGATGGCGGCGAGGGCCAGGGCGGGAACCGCCCAAAGCCGAGATCGTAAAGTTCGCATTCAGCTTCCTTCGTCGTGGTTGGTAGCTGACATAAGGGTGACAGCGAAAATGCCCCCAATCTTGGGGAGAACGGCCCATGCGAAGGCCTGTTTGGACATTTAGTCCAAACGGCTCAAGACACGATCGAGCCCAATTTCTACGATGATCTACACAACACAAACGTGTGGGGTGGACGGCTCGGGCGGAGTCGTCCATCTGCAGTTTTGGGCACCCGTCTTGCCATGACCGGAAGCGCCCCGAACCGAATAGCCTTAGTGGTTATGAGTACTGCCTCGGATCAGCCATATCCCGCCGTCGACAAGCCCGATTTTCCGGCTATCGAGACGCGAATTTTGGCGCGTTGGGACGAGGCCGGAACCTTCCAACGGTCGATCGATGAGCGTCCAGAAGAGAACGAGTACGTCTTCTACGACGGCCCACCGTTCGCAAATGGCCTGCCCCACCACGGCCATCTCCTCACCGGATACGTCAAAGACGCCGTCCCCCGCTACCAGACCATGCGTGGCAAGAAGGTCGATCGACGGTTCGGCTGGGACTGCCATGGGCTGCCAGCCGAGATGGAAACCGAAAAGCAACTCGGCGTATCCGGACGTGTGGCAATCACCGAGTACGGCATCGACAACTTCAACGAGGCGTGTCGAACCTCGGTCATGAAATACACCAGCGAGTGGGAGAAGACGGTCACTCGTCAGGCCCGTTGGGTGGACTTCGAGAACGACTACAAGACAATGGATATCGACTACATGGAGTCGGTCATCTGGGCATTCAAGCAGCTGTGGGACAAGGGCCTGATCTACGAGGCCAACCGAGTCATGCCATACAGCTGGGGAGCGGAGACGCCGCTGTCGAACTTCGAGATCCGCCTCGACGATGCCACCCGGCCCCGTCAGGATCCAGCGGTCACGGTTGCCTTCGAACTCACGCCAAACGAGGGCGACCCCGGCGTCATGAAGATGCTCGCGTGGACCACTACGCCCTGGACCCTCCCGTCGAACCTGGGGCTTATTGTTGGCCCAGACCTCGACTATTCGGTCATGGAACTCAACGGCGAGTACCTCATCTTGGGCTCGGCGACCGTTGCGAACTACGAAAAGGAACTCGAGGGCGCCGTCGAGCACAGCGTCGTCAAGGGTGTTGACCTCCTCGAGCGCACCTACACGCCCCTGCTCCCCTACTTTGCCGACCGCGACGACCTCAACGCGTTCCGAGTGTTATCGGGGGACTTCGTTGAGACCGAAGAGGGCACCGGCATTGTTCACACCGCACCCGGCTTCGGCGAAGACGATCAGCGCATCGGCGAGGAGAACGGTGTCGGCATGGTCGTGCCGGTCAACGACCAAGGACGCTTCACCGACGAAGTCACGGACTTCGCTGGCCAAAACGTGCTCGAAGCAAACAGCGACATCATCAAGCACGTAAAGGCTCTCGGCCAACTGATCAAGCACGAGACGTACGAGCACAACTATCCGCATTGCTGGCGCACGGATACGCCGATCATCTATCGCGCACTGCCGAGTTGGTACGTCAAGGTCACCGACTTTCGCGAGCGCCTTGTCGAGCTCAACCAAGAGATCAACTGGATCCCCGACAACGTGCAGAACGGCCGCTTCGGCAAGTGGCTGGAAGGTGCCCGCGATTGGTCGATCAGCCGCAACCGCTTCTGGGGTTCACCGATCCCCGTGTGGCGCAGCGACAACCCCGAGTATCCGCGCATCGACGTGTACGGCAGCCTCGACGAACTCGAGGCGGACTTTGGCGTGCGCCCCGACAACCTGCACCGCCCGTACATCGACGAGCTCGTACGTCCGAATCCCGACGACCCGACCGGCCAGTCCATGATGCGCCGGGTACCCGAGGTCTTCGACTGCTGGTTCGAGAGCGGCTCAATGCCCTTTGCCCAGGTGCACTACCCGTTCGAAAACAAGGACTGGTTCGAGGAGCACTACCCCGCCGACTTCATCGTCGAGTACATCAACCAAACCCGCGGCTGGTTCTACACATTGCACGTCTTGGCTGGCGCCTTGTTCGATAAGCCGTCGTTCCAGAACGTGATCTGCCACGGCATCTTGTTGGCCGAGGACGGCCAGAAGTTGTCGAAGAAGCTACGCAACTACACCGAGCCGACCGAGATCTTCGACAAGCAAGGCTCCGACGCGCTTCGTTGGTACTTCATGAATTCGAACATCGTCCGAGGCGGCGACGCTCGCATCTCGGACCGTGGCATCGACGAGGTCACCCGCCAGGTCATGTTGCCGGTGTGGAACGCCTACTCGTTCTTCACGCTGTACGCGAACATCGACGGCTACCGGGCGCAGTTGCGCACGGACTCGACCGATGAACTCGATCGGTACATCCTCGCCAAACTTCGTTCGGTCATCGAAGCGACCACCGAGGCCATGGACTCCTACGACCTGGCCGGTGCAACCGCGCAGATCACGACGTTCCTCGACGCGCTGAACAACTGGTTTATTCGTCGCAGCCGCGACCGCTTCTGGGGTCCCGAGATGACCGAGGACAAGCAGAATGCCTTTGACACGCTCTACACCGTGCTCATCAACTTCTTGAAGTTGTCCGCACCGTTCCTGCCGATGATCACCGAGGAGATCTACACGAGTCTGACCGGCGAGGAGTCGGTACACCTGGCTGCATGGCCAGAGGCAGACGACTTCCCGGCAGACCCAGAGCTCGTCGAAAACATGGACCGCGTCCGCACGGTCGTCTCGGCTGCGCTACGGCTGCGTGAAGATCAGGGCCTGCGAGTCCGGCTACCGCTGCAGACCCTCACGGTCGCCGGCAGCGACTCCGGTGCGCTCGACCCGTTGTCCCATCTCATTGCCGACGAGGTCAATGTCAAAAACGTCGCGTTTAGCGAAGACCTCGGTGCCTTTGCCGAGTTCGCGCTGCAGCCAAACGGCAAAGTCCTTGGGCCACGTCTCGGCGGCGACGTACAGAAGGTGTTTGGCGCTGCGAAACAAGGCGCCTGGTCCCAGAACGACGACGGCTCGATCGAGATCGCTGGTTACACGCTCACCCCCGAAGAGTTCACGCTTAACGTCAAGCCGGCCGAGGGAGTGACCGCTGCGGCGTTGCCGAGCAACGACGCTGTCGTAGTGCTCGATATCGACGTCACCCCTGAGCTCGAGGCGGAGGGCCTGGCCCGAGACATCGTCCGCGCCGTGCAGGAAGCGCGCAAGACCGAGGATCTCGTCGTTACCGATCGCATTGCGCTGACGCTCGACCTGACCGAGGCCGGCGCGGCCGCCGTGCACGCCATGGAGGCCTACGTCTGCGAACAGACACTCGCGACCTCGATTGGTTATGGCACGGTCGACAACGGACACGACGCCGCAGGAGTAGGGACCCTCAGCTTTACCGTGGCGAACTCGTGAGTAGCACCACCGCGTGACAACACCTCGCGACCGCTTCTTGACGGTGATGGGACGTAAGCCCGTCATCGAAGCGCTTCACGACCAGACGCTCACGTTCGACAAGATTCTGCTCAGCGGCAAAGCCCGAGGCCCCGAGATCGACACGATCACGGGGATGGCTGCGAGCCGCAAAGTGACCGTCGAGAAGGTCTCGGAGATGAAGGTCACGGCGGTCGCACGCTCGAGCCGTCATCATCAAGGCGTCGTGGCCGACGTCGTCGCGCCCGCAATGCAGCATCTCAGCGACTTCTGCGAGCAACGACGTCGAGGCAAGGACTGGGCCTGCAGCGTGATCGTTCTCGATCATGTACACAACCCGGCCAATGTCGGCATGATCCTGCGTTCGGCGACAGCGGCTGGCA
>CALLAA010000088.1 GCA_938002955.1 uncultured Acidimicrobiales bacterium | reverse complement strand
CCGCTTTGGGCAGGCGACTGCCCAAGGTGTGGGCGGTTTCATCGTCTACCGGGACGAGCACTGGCTGTTCGCGGACACCGGTCTCCGGTACGGCGATGTGCTTGGTCGCGACGACGGCGCCGTCGGCTACGAGACCGTAGGGTGCCCCATCACCTTCGACGACTACCAGCGACCGGTCCCGAATGGCTTTGCATTGTCGCTCGGTGTGCCCGAGTCGACCGAGATCGTCGCGCATGTTCCGTCGAGCAACCTCGGCGTTGGCGAGTATCCGAAGTCGATCGCCGCCCTGAGCGACCAAGGTGACCTCGAGTTCATCGCTAACCGCATCTTCGGCGACGACCCCGATTCGGCCGCCAAGGCGCGCTACGGCAACGCGGTGATGCTCACGTGCAAGCCCTACGGTGATGACGGCGGCGAGGTCATCACCATCGGCACGACCGACTGGGTGTTTGGGCTCGCCGAGGACCCGGCAATCCAACAGGTAACCGGCAACGTTCTCAACCGCCTGCAGAGCGCCGGTTAACGAACGCTCCTACTCCGCACCGAGGTCTGGGCCGTCACGGCGGACGAGGGTGATGTCGACGACAACCTTGCTCGCCGGATCGGCGAAGCCGAACACCGGCAAGCCGGTGCTCGCCGGGCCGGGCTTGCTGTACCGCTGGTTCCGGACGGACATGTTGCCGTGCAGCTCGTCGGCAGAGCTACCACCCACGTAGTGCGTGGTCGACTTGGCGACGTCGCCGTAGCCGAGACCGGTCGCGTCGAGGACCTCATCGAATCTCGCCATGACCGATTCGGTCTGCCCCACGAGGTCGAGTGATGCGTCTGCGGACCGTCCCTGCAGCCACGTGTATTCGCCGCACCGACGTAGCACGCTTACGGTGCCGTCGATGTCGAGCACCTCGGTCGTGACCGTGCGTTCTGGCACATCGATATGCAATAGCACCATGTCGTCGATCCGCGATCCACCGTCGATCACCGCTCCTGGGTCGGGCACGTCAACAGCGGAATCGAGCTGCGCTGTTGGGACGATGCAATGCTCGGACAGTCGAGTCGTGTCGTCGGACGGATGACTCGATGATCCCCAACGAAGCTCGTCCCGTTCGACCACCAGACGTCCACCTCGAGCAGCACACCGTCGTAGTAGAAGTGCGGAACCGCTATTGGCTGCAGGTCGATGAGCGGGCCAAACCGCTGCCGGAAGATAGACAGCATCGACTGTTCGGCCTTCCGGCTCGGTGCTGCGTGATAGAGGTACAGCCGCGTGACGTTCTCGGCCGATAGTTCCGCCCGAGCCAGGATCTGCTCGACATACTCGATGACCACGTGCGACTGGCTCGCCAAGTCACCGGGATACATGACCGTCGAATTCGAGTCGAGCGCAAGCTGGCCGCACGACCATGCAAGATCACCATCGCGCAGTAGGTAGCTGTAGGGCACGTCGATCGCCATCGACCACAGCCCATCGAAGGGCACAAAGCGACGAGTCATGCCGGTACTGTACGCCTCGCATCGACGTGAGCCTGGCGTACTGAACGATCGTCCAGTACGGTCTGTTCATGCTGGTCAACAACAAAATTCTTGCGCTGTGGGGTGTCCCCCGATCGACGTCCACCGCATTCGAATGGATGATGCGACAACGCGGCGACCTCAACTGTTTGCACGAGCCATTCGGCGAAGTCTGGTACCAGGGCGAAGACCCTGACTGGCCACGGCTCGCCGAAGACAGCATCCGAACGGCAGGCCTCACGTACGACTCGGCATGGAACGACCTACGAGAACTCGCCGACGCAGGCCCGGTCTTCATTAAGGACTTTCCGCACTACATCACCCGGCTGTGGACCCCGGAATGGTTGTCGAACTTCACCCACTCGTTTTTGATTCGTCATCCAGCAAAGACCGTCACCTCGATGTTCAAGCACTGGCCGGATTTCGACATTCGCGAAACAGCCTTCGCCGAGCAGCGCGAGCTGTTCGACAAACTGACCGACATCCACGGTGCGCCGCCGCCCGTTATCGACAGCGACGACGTGCTCGCCGACCCACACGGAATGGTCGAACAATGGTGCACGGCCGTCGGCATTCCATTCATTGCGAGTGCCCTCAGCTGGGAGCCAGGGGCACGAGACGAAGTGAGCTGGTGGGACGGTGGATCGTTCCATGAGAACCTGCGCGGTTCCGACGGCCTCAAAGCCCAGCCGAAAACTTCCATCGATATCAGCCAAGCCCCCGCCCGGGTCAAAGCCGTCGTCGACGAACTACTTCCCCACTACGAGCACCTCTACGCCCATCGAATCCGACCGGAGACCGCCAGCCAATGACCGAGTACAAGAAGTCCGAGCACTGGCAGAACCCCGACCACAAGCTCTTCCCGTATCAGGTTGGATTCACGGGCCCGCCCCATGACTTCGACGCGGCGCCAAGCGACTTTCTCCGGATCGCTCCACGAAGCGTCGGCGTTCACGGTCGAATGATGCACGCGCCGGTCTACGCACACGAGCTCACCCAGCGCGTCGACAACTTCGCGCTAATCGAAGAGTTCGTACATTGCATGGCGAACAACGGATGTGACGCAGTGGGTCAAGTCGGATCGAACTGGGTCCACGCCCAAGGCACCGATGCCAACGACATCCGCGAGTTCACTGCGCGGGTGAGCGAAACCTATGAGACCCCATTCCACATGGCCGGGATGACGTTGGTCGATGCGGCTCACGCGTTGGGAGCCGAGAAGATCGCGCTGAACTCGGTCTACTACTGGCCCGACTGGCGAGACGGGCTTACCCGGTTCCTGCGCAGCGCGGACCTCGACGTGCAGTTCGCAGGCAACTTCGTCGACCTCGGCATGCTCCCCAACCAGCAGGACTGCAACGACCGGCACTGGTGCTTCCCGGAGAGCTTCGCGGTCGAGTCGGTCATTCGAACCGCCGAGGCAGCACCCGACGCTGAGGTCATCGTGATCAACGGCATGCCGAACTTTCGTCGGGAGGACGATGGCATCGCCGAACGGGCTCTGCACCACATCGAGGCCATGGAAGCAGCTGTCGGCAAACCCGTCATTGCGTCGGACACGACGCTCTACTGGGCGTTGTTCAAGGAGATCGGTGTCGCCCCGACTTCTGCACCTGGGGCGTTGTTGAGCACTCTGTAGTCATGTCGAAGCCAGGTACCGACCCGCTGCTCCAACCGTTTCAGCTGAAGCACCTCACCCTTCGCAACCGAATTTTCTCCTCAGCGCACGAACCGGCGTACTCCGAAGAGGGCATGCCCAAGGACCGCTATCGGCTCTACCACGAAGAAAAGGCGAAGGGCGGCGTAGCGCTCACGATGACCGCCGGCACTGCGGTTGTCGCCGAGGACAGTCCTCCATCGTTTGGCAACCTGCACGCCTACGACGATGCGATCGTTCCGTGGATTCAGCGCCTGACCGACAGCGTCCATGAACATGGTTCCGCGTGCATGATTCAGATCAGCCACCTCGGTCGTCGGACCGGCTGGTCGCACGACGACTGGCTTCCCGTGGTTGCGCCGTCGCCGATTCGTGAAGCTGCGCACCGGTCGATTCCGAAAGAAGCCGAGGACTGGGATATCGCCCGCATCATCGGAAAGTTCGCGGACGCAGCCGAACGCATGCACGCCGGCGGAATGGACGGCATCGAGATCGAGGCCTATGGGCATTTGTTCGATGCGTTCTGGTCGCCTCGCACGAACCAGCGCAACGACGAGTGGGGCGAGACCCACGAGGCGCGCATGCGATTCCCGTGGCTCGTGCTGGAAGCGATTCGCGAACGTGTCGGCACCGAGTTCATCGTCGGACTCCGCATGGCGATCGACGAAGCCGTGCCCGATGGCATCGATAGCAACGTCGGCCTCGACATTCTGGGCCGCCTCGAAACCGACGGACTTATCGACTTCATCAACGTCATCCGGGGCACGACGACGAACGACGTGCTTCTCTCGGACATCATCCCGATTCATGGCATGCCGGCCGCCCCTCACCTCGACTTCGCTGGAATGGTTCGAGAAGCGACCGACCTACCAGTCCTGCACGCGTCGAAGATCGACGACGTCGCAACAGCTCGGCATTCGATAGCCGAAGGCAAGGTCGACCTCGTAGGAATGACCCGCGCGCAGATCGCCGACCCGCATCTGGTTCGTAAGATCATCGACGGCGCCGAGGATCGAATTCGTCCGTGCGTCGGCGCGACCTACTGTCTCGATCGCATCTATGAGGCCGGCGAGGCGCTGTGCATCCACAATGCGGCGACGAGTCGCGAAGCAACGATGCCGCACGACATTCCGCGCGCCGACACGTCGCGCCATGTTGTGGTCGTCGGTGCCGGACCCGCTGGCCTCGAAGCGGCGCGCGTTGCCGGTGAGCGCGGCCACCAGGTCACCGTGCTCGAAGCAATGCCATGGGCCGGTGGGCAGATCAATCTGGCAGCCCGCAATCCTCGCCGCGTCGACCTGAAGGGCATCGTCGACTGGCGACTGAGCGAGCTGGCACGTCTCGACGTCGACCTGCAGCTGAACACCTTCGCCGACGCCGACATGGTCCGGGGCCACTCCCCCGATGTCGTGCTGATCGCGACGGGCGGCCTCCCGCAGCTACCGCCACTCGACGAAGGCACCGAGCACGTCGTCACGTCATGGGATGTCATCGGCGGCGATGTCACGCCCAAAGGCCAAGTCTTGTTGTTCGACGACTACGGCCGCCACTCGGCAATGACCGCGGCGGAGATGATCGCTCGTAGTGGTGCCGAGCTGGAGATCGTCACGCCCGAGCGCATGCTCGCCGTGGACATCGGCGGCATGAACCACGTTCCGTACGCGCGTGCGTTTAACGAGACGAACACGAGGATCACGCTCAATCAGCGGGTGCTGTCCGTGCGGCCAGAGGTCGGCAAGATGTGTGTAGAGATCGGCAGCGACCATTCCGATCATCGTGTTGCTCGCCATGTCGACGTGGTCGTGGTCGATCATGGCACGACCCCGATGGATGAGCTGTATTTCGAACTCAAGCCGCTATCGACGAACCTCGGTGCCGTCGACTACGACGCCATGCTCAACGCACGTCCCCAGCGGGAGATCCGGAACCGCGACGGGGCGTTCGAGCTCTACCGGATCGGCGATGCGGTGGCCAGCCGCAATATCCACGCCGCCGTCTTCGACGCCCTACGCCTAGTCAAAGATATCTAACCCCGATACGCGGGGTCCGGCCGTTGTTATGGGGGTTGCGTTGTGGGCTGCGAGACTGTGGTGATGATCGAGCAGCTTTCCGCGGCGTGGCCGTTTCTCGCCGAGTGCACCCTCACCGACCTTCCGGGTGAATTCGATCGCAACTACCGGGTGGAGCGCGATGGTGTCTTTACCCACGTACTGAAGGTCATGCGGGCGGGGCTCGATCCTGAGCTCATCGAGATGCAGGTCGAGGCGATCACGCGTTGCGCTGCCGCCGGGATTGCGACGAGCACGGTGATGCCCACAATCGATGGAGCCTCCTCGACGATCGTGACCGACGGCGGCGAGACACACGTCGTGTGGCTGGTCGACGCGTGTCCTGATCGAATGCTCGATGAGCTGGTCGATTTTCCTGAAGCACTCGTCGCCGACATTGCTCGAACCATTCCTCAGATGCACGCCGCAATGGCGGACATCGACATGGCGGTGCTCGACCGGTCGATCAAATGGAACATGCAAGACGCACAATGGGTCGCAGAATCCGCATCGATCGTCACTGATTCCGGACGGCTCAACCTCGTGACGGCGATCATCGATCGACACCTGAACACCATCCAAGCTCGACTCGTGGCGATGCCCCAGGTGCCGATTCACAACGACCTCAACGTGAATAACGTTTTCGTCGCGGAAGCCGGAATCGGCGAGTGGACGTTGTCCGCGATCATCGACTTTGGCGACGCCGTCCGAGGTGCTCGCATCATCGACTTCGCCATCCTCGGTGCGTACGTGTTGGCACGCTGCGACCGACCGATCGACCTTCTGTGCACAATGGTCGCCTCGGCCAACGACGTTCAGCCGTTCACCGATGATGAGCTCGAGGTCCTGCTACCGCTGATCGAAATGCGGTTGGTCACCTCTGTCGTGAACTCTGCCGTTATGACGATCGACCGTCCCGACGATCCGTACGTGACCGTCTCCGAAGCTCAGTCGTGGGCTTTACTCGAGCATCTCGCTGACTGCGACGGCGACATTGCTCTCGCCCGCATGCGAGTCGCGTGTGGTCGGACGGCCACGACGTCGAGCGGCATGATTCGAACGCACCTCGACAGCCTTCGCACGACGGTCGCTCCGGTCCTCCCCACGCTCGACGTTCAGTCGGCACCGGTCCTCGATATTTCGGTCCTCGGCAGCACGATCCCGAAGAACCCGTTCGGCGATCCTCCCGGTGTCAGCTTCGAGATGGGCGCTGCCGGTAGCCGGGGCGGGTGGGGCGAACCACGGCTCATCTACAACGGCGAGACGCAGGTCGAGCAGGTTGCTAACGGACGACGCCGAACCGTGCACCTGGGAGTAGATGTCGTTGGCCCCGCGGGCACGCCGGTACATGCGCCGATCGCCGGCACGGTCGTCGCCGCCGAAGAACGACCCGACATGTACGACTATGGCTCGGTGGTGATCCTCGAACACAACACGGCCGACGGCGTCGCCTTTCGATCGTTGTACGGCCACCTGTCGTTCGATTCCTTCTCAGTAGCAGTCGGCGATGACGTGATCGCTGGCCAGCATCTCGCGGACTTTGGCGAGCCGCACGAGAACGGCGGTTGGCCCCCGCATCTGCATCTTCAAGTTGCGGTGACTCCCGCGAACTTTGGAACCGACTGGCCTGGGGCCTGCGACCCCGACGAGTGGGACACCTGGGCGCAGATCTTCCCGAACCCCGCTGCGTTGCTCGGTCTCGACGACGCCGACGTTGCGTACCAGGCAATGGATATCGATGAGCTGCTCGATGCTCGCAGCGCGGTGCTCGGCAGGAACCTGTCGGTCTCCTACACCGC
>CALLAA010000087.1 GCA_938002955.1 uncultured Acidimicrobiales bacterium | reverse complement strand
CCTACGGTCTCGTAGCCGACGGCGCCGTCGTCGCGACCAAGCACATCGCCGTACCGGAGACCGGTGTCCGCGAACAGCCAGTGCTCGTCCCGGTAGACGATGAAACCGCCCACACCTTGGGCAGTCGCCTGCCCAAAGCGGTGGTACAAACCAAAGGCCGAGCCGCCACCGAGAAGGGTCCACTCGGGTTCGCCAACAACCGGGTCGGCCCACATGCCGCTCACCGGTGTCTCGCTGCCGAGAGCCGGATCGTTCTGGTGTCCGGAGTATTTGTGGCACACCATCGTGGTGCCGTGGGAGCCTGGCTCGATGCGCACCCGCCAGAACATGGTGTTGCCGGAGAACGAGGCGAGGTTGCCGCCGCGTTTGACAAAGGCCTCTACCGTTCGACGCTCCGGAGCGGTCCAGTACTCATCGTGACCGACGAGCACAACGCTGTCGTAGCCGTCGAGGGCGTCGGCGCGGTCAAGGTCCGATGACACGGCGTAGTCGAAGTCATACCCGTGCGCTTCGGCCCACTCCACGAACCGTCGACCGTGCGTGAACCAGCCGGTCGACCCAATCGCTGACGGGTATGCGTTGGCCGTGCGGTACTCCTGAAAGATGTGTCCGTCGGCGTCGGGTGTTTCCCGAAATCGTGTCGGACGTGCCTTTCGGTCGTCGCGGTCGACCTCTGGTCGCCACAACATGCCCCGAGCGAATGGGCGGTGGAACGACACCTGCGTGCCGCCGGTGTACAGGCTTTTTCCGCCCCACGTGTTGTACGCATTCCAGGTGTTCGTGGGCAGTACATAGAGCGTCGACCCGGGCGATGCCGCACGGACAACGAACCCGGTGTGCGCAACGGCACGATCTTCATCCGCGCCGTTAGCGGTGAGTGTCACGAGGTAGAAGCCCGATCGCCAGGACTCGTCGATGTCGATGGTGACCGATGCAGGCCAACCACAGCCGTTCGCGTCGGCATCAGCGGGCGGTTCGACATATTCGCCCGGAAGATTCGCCCGGCGAAAGACCCGCTCGCGGCCTGCACCCCACCGTTCAACGACGACGTCGTAGCTGGCGGCGCGCGTCGAGACGTGGAGATCCGCTGTCTCGCCGGCCCTATAACTCAATGCCCCGCAGTACCCCTCGATGTCGTCGTGGAAGGTCTGGTCATCAGCGTTGGCCATGAGCTGGGTCTAGCCGATCGACTGGGCTTCTGTGAAGCCTGATGCCTGTCTCGGCGCTTCAGAGCTCATCGAAGAATCGAGGGTGGGGGACTGTAGGGTCGGCGCAGTGATTGGCGCTACGTGTTGAGCGAATACAAATATCGAGTGATGGCCGTATACATCGTGGGCCTCTCGATGACCATCATCGACGGCACCGCGGTCAACGTCGCGCTGCCTCGACTCGCCGAACAGTTCGGGGTGCCGAGCACGGAAATCGAATGGGTCGCCCTGGCGTACCTTCTGTCGGTGGCCGCCGTCATTCCCGCCGCCGGCTGGCTTGGCGATCGCTTTGGCACCAAGCGCATGTTCATCATTGCGCTCGGGTTGTTCATCGGCGGTTCGGTCCTCTGCGGTGTCTCACAGTCCCTCACCCAGCTCGTTGCTTCTCGTGTCGCTCAAGGTCTCGGCGCTGGGCTGATCACACCCATTGGTTCGGCCATGCTCTTTCGGGCGTTTCCTCTGTCCGAGCGAGCTACCGCCACTGTCGGCGTGCTTAGCGTCGCCATCGTGGCGCCAGCGATCGGCCCGGTCATGGGTGGCCTGCTCGTCGACAACGCATCATGGCGCTGGATTTTCTTGATCAACATTCCAATCGGCCTCGTCGGCCTCGCCCTTGGCTGGCGATGGTTGCGTGAAGAAGTCGTCGCCGGTGTCGGCCGCCTCGATATCGGCGGTCTCGTGCTTTCGGCGTCCGGCGTCTCGTTGCTTATTTTTGCGCTTTCGACCGGTCCTGACTTTGGATGGACCTCGCCGACCATCCTGGGCGCTGCGGTCCTCGGTGTTGTTGCGCTCGTGGCCTTGGTGTTTCTGGAGCTCCGGATCGACCAGCCAATGCTTGCGCTTCGCTTGTTCAACAACCGCCTCTTTCGCACGATCAACATCGTTGCCACCATGATCTACGCGGGGTTCTTCGGCTGGATCTTTGTACTTCCCCTCTACCTGCAGGACCTCCGTGGGTTTACGGCAACGCAATCGGGCCTCACCCAAGCACCACAGGCGGTCGGTGTCTTTATCGTCTCCGTCTTGGCCGGAAAGCGCCTGTACAAAGCGATTGGGCCACGTCGCCTGCTCATCGTTGGAGCGCTACTGACCTCTGCGACGAGCGCGGTATTCGCGGTCTTCGATCTCGACACTCCGATGTGGGTTATGGGATTTGCTGCGTTCTTGCGGGGCGCGTCGATCGGCATGGTGTTCGTTTCGGTTCAGACCGCGGTGTACGCGTCGATCTCGAACGAGGACACCGGTCGTGCGGCGTCGGTTTTCAATACCCAACGCCAGTTCTCCTTCGCTGCTGGCGTCGCACTGGGCGCGACGGTGATCGCAAGCCGGATCGCCGCAGTCGGGGGAGATTCAGCGCCACCAGCCGAGCTGCTCGGCGCGTACCGATGGGCGTTCATTGCCATGGGTGTTGTGCTGTTTCCGGCCGCGATCGTTAGCTGGTTCATTCATGACGAGGACGCCGCAGCCACACGAGGTCTGGCCTAAGGGCTACTCGTCCTTGCGCGACTCGAGCCGCGAGATTCGAGTGGAGATCAGGTCGATACGGCGCTCGGCCTGAGTGACGGCGTTGCGCACACGTTCGGCCGTTTCCGGGTCAGCGTTTCCGAGCTCGAGCCGAAGCAACTCGAGGTTCTCTGTCGCCTCGGCGAGTTCGGTGCGGGATTCGTCGAGTCGCCCCGCGGTTTCGGCTTTGTCGAAGACCCGATCCTCAGCGGTCCGTCGCGACTTCGATCCGGCCGACGGTCCGTCATTGCTCGGCAGCAGCGGGTCGTTGCTGGCTTCGCGGCGAGCGACGTACATGGGCGACATGATCTCCACCCCGGCTTCGCTCAGCGTGTCGAGGATCGCTGCTCGGAGCTTGGCTCGAGCGGCTAAGAGTGAGCGTGGGTCATCGAGGAATCCGGCGATTCGATAGTTGACCGAGTAGTCGCCAAGTTCGAGAACCTGGACAAACGGGTCGACCAGTCCGGAGGTTTCGGCCGCGGCCACAAAGAGGTCTTCGAGGAGGTGGCGGGAGACGTCGTAGCCAATCGACGCAGTAGCAGACACGATCGTGCCCGATGCACGAACGACTCGCACAGGTTGGTTCACCATGATTGCGTTGGGGAGCGTGACGAGGTCTCGGTCTGCGGTTTGGATCTCGGTGTGGAACAACCCTCGTTCGGTCACCCGACCCATTTGGTTGGACACTTCGATGAAGTCCCCAGGCTTGAAGCTGCTGACCGAACGAAGCATCAGCCCAGCCATCGCGTTGGCGATGATCGATTGTGACGAGATCGCCAGCGCGCCGGTGACGATAAGACCAACGACGGAGAACGCAAGATCCGAGTCGGAGCCATCGGGAAGGACGAAGATGACGGCGAGCAGGCCGAGGAGAATGACGCCGACGGTTGCGATCTGCGCGCGAAAGTGGGACTCGGCCGCGTCGACCTTTGTACTGCGCTGGAGCAACCAGCGGGCGACCAGTATTGCGACGATGGTCAGGGCAATGGCGACGAGCGCCGGTACCCAATCCGTCCAGTTCGCCGTGGTCTCTTGAGCAAGCACATCAAGTGTTTAGCGGACGGCGGCTTCCCATTCGGTGAGCAGTGCCATGATCTCCAACGAGTCGTCGAGCCGCGGTGACGGGCGGGAGCTCTCCGTGTGGCCTGCGGCGAGGTTGGCTTCGACCATCTTGAGCTGATGATAGAAGGCGTCATGTGGGTCCTCGACCGAGATTGTTGTGGCCTCTCCTGAATAGGGGTGCCACACGATGCTGTTCTCGCCGGGTTCGGGCAACCACGGATTCGTGATGAACCGAAGGGTGCCGTGCTCGCCGCTTACCGAGAATTCACTGTCGTTGCCGAACGTGTCGCTCGACTGGACCGAGGCCAGTACGCCGTTGTCGAAGCGGATGCTGGCGGCAGCGTCAACGACGTTCCCGTCGAGCGGTGAGTGATTGGCAACCCCGGTCAGTTGTCGCGCGGAGAAGGCATCCTCGCCGCACATCGTCTGAACGACGAGGTGCAGCAGCGAAATCGGATAGCAACCGAGGTTGTACAGCGTGCCCATGCCAGCAGGGTTCACCAGATGGGCAATGTCTGCCGCATAACTTGCGCGGATGGAACGAAGGGCACCGAGGCGGCCATCGGTTAAAAGGTCGACGAAGGTCTGTTGGATGGGATGCGCCAGGTACATGAGGCCTTCGACAAAGAAACTCGTGTCTCGAACCGTGTCGACTACGCGATGCGCGTCGATCATCGTTGTGGTGAGCGACTTCTCGGACAACACCGCCTTGCCATGTTCTGCTGCGGCGAT
>CALLAA010000086.1 GCA_938002955.1 uncultured Acidimicrobiales bacterium | reverse complement strand
GCCGTCTTGTCGTGGACGACCATGCCGGCAGGAACAAAGACGAGCCAACGGTGCGACAGGCGATGCAGCACCGGGACAGCGAAGTACACAAGAGCCCAGCCAACAACGGTGACTATCGCTCCGATAATCCATTGCTGGCCGAGCAAGAAAAGCGGCCCAGCAACCGCTCCGCCCGCAATCGCCAACCAGACCAATTGGATCGGTCCGAGCAGGAGCGCCCCAGGGGTGCTGAGCAAGAAGCGGGTCTCGTCGCCATAGGACGAGCCATCGGCGAAGGTGTCGGTCACCGCTGGCCGCAGGGAGAGCAACGCCGCAAGGCTGCTCGTCACGATCGCGAGGATCACGATTGGGGTGCTCGCATCTTCGGACGCGCTGAGCGCGGCCCACACGGAGCCAACCGCTGCCATTGGAGGGACAATGCGAAGCATCGTGAGCGTCTCGGTCCGGGGCACCATCGAGGCGATCAGCATCGCCGCCCACACCACCCACAACAGGATTGTCACTCCGAGCTCGAATGGTCGCTCGGTGTCTTGGAGCGCCTCGGCGAACAGCGGGCCCGCGGCGAACGGCAGTATCAGCCACATCAGCCGGAAGATCCACGTCTCAATCGCGCTATTCACCGAGCTAAACGTAGCGACACACCTCACGGATAACATCGCCGTGTGGCACCTGGAGCAGAAGATCACGACCCATCGGCTGAACTCGAGGCGCTTCGCGCGCAAGTAGCGAAGCACATGCACCTCTATCACGAGCTCGACGCTCCGGAGTTGCCCGACGCCGACTTCGATCAGCTCGTGCATCGGTTGCGCGAACTCGAGGCCGCCCACCCCGAGCTCGCCAGCGCGGATTCACCCGCCGAACAGGTGGGCGGAGCGCCGTCGGTGGCCTTTGCCCCGGTCGTGCATGAAGTCCCGATGATGTCGCTCGATAACGCCTTCGACATCGATGAGCTTCGCGGATGGGCCGAGCGCCTCGAGCGCCGCCTGGGCGACTCGATCCCCTCGTTTGTGTGCGAGCTGAAGTTCGACGGACTCGCACTGTCGATCCGTTACGAGGACGGTGTGCTCGTTCGCGCGGCAACCAGGGGCGACGGCACGACGGGCGAGGACGTCACCCACACGGTGCGAACGATCGCCGATGTTCCCCATGAGCTTCCTGCGGGCGCACCTCCGGTCATCGAAGTCCGCGGCGAGGCGTACATGCGGCTGTCGACGTTCGCTGCCCTCAACAAGGCGCAGGAGGCGGCAGGTCAGCAGGCATACGTCAATCCTCGCAATACCGCTGCGGGGACCATTCGCCAGAAAGATCCCGAGGCCGCAAGCCAACGGGCCCTGTCGTTTTGGCCGTACCAACTCGGTCAGGTCGTCGATGGTCCCGTGCTCGATGCCCATTCGGCGACGTTCGACTTTCTGACGTCGATCTCCTTTGGCGTGAACGAGCACAGTCGGGTCGTCGACACGATCGACGACGTGGTGGCCTTCATCGAGGAGTACGCCGCCAAGCGTCACGACCTCGATTATGAGTTCGATGGCGTCGTGATCAAGGTCGATGACCTGGAAACGCAACGGGTGTTGGGCAGTACGGCTCGAGCCCCGCGCTGGGCCATTGCCTACAAGATGCCCCCAGAGGAACGAGCCACCCGGCTGATCGATATTCCAATCTCGATCGGCACGAACGGTTCGGCCACCCCGTACGCACTTCTTGAACCGGTGTTCGTCGGTGGTGTCACCGTCACGAACGCCACGCTGCACAACCAGGACATCGTGGCCCAAAAAGATGTTCGCCCCGGCGACATGGTGATCGTCCGCCGCGCCGGCGATGTCATCCCCGAGGTCGTCGGCCCGGTGCTGTCCGAGCGCGACCCTGACTCTGAAGCGTGGGTATTTCCAACCGACTGCCCCGAGTGCCATCGGCCCCTGGTCCGCCCGGAGGGCGCAGCTCGCCATCGTTGTCCATTCGCAGATTGTCCAGCCCAAGTGCGGGGCCGCATCGACCACTTCGCCCAGCGCAGCGCCATGGACATCGAGCATTTCGGCGAACGCACGATCGACCTGTTGGTCTCGGCGGGACTCATCACCGACGTCGGCGACGTGTTCTTGCTCGACCCACAAGAGCTCGCACAGTTCGAAGGGTTTGGCGAGACGTCGATCGAGAACCTGCGCGCCGGGCTGGAGAGCAGCCGCACCCGACCGCTCGGAAACGTCATCTTCGCGCTCGCAATTCCCCACGTTGGTTCGAGCAACGGCAAGGTCCTGGCCAAGGCGTTCGGCTCCATCGAGGCGCTCGCTGCAGCATCGGTCGAGCAGATCGCGGCGATCGATGGCATCGGCCCAACGATCGCCGAGAGTGTCGTGGAGTGGTTTGCCTCCGAGACGGGCCGGGCAATCGTGCAGAAGCTCCACGATGGGGGAGTGCGGCCCATTGCACCGGTTGTGTCGACGCTCGAGGCCACGCTTACCGGAAAGTCGATCGTTGTTTCGGGAGGGCTTGCGAACTACGGCCGGTCCGAGGCAAAGAACGCCATCACCGACCGCGGCGGAAAAGCACCCGGGTCGGTGTCAAAAAGTACGTTCGCCCTCGTCGTTGGCAACGACCCCGGAGCCTCCAAGGTCACCAAAGCCGAGGATTTGGGAATCCCCATCCTCGACGAGGCAGGCTTCGAAACCCTGCTAACAACAGGCGAACTCCCCGCCTAGGCGACGGATTGCGACAGCGGAACGTTACGTCACCTGGAAGCACCAGCGGATGGTTTGGGAGAGCTGAGGGTCGGTGATGGGCCAGTAGGTGGCGGTCACACAGTTCGACTGCGGAGGGAGCACCGTAAGCGCTTTGCCTTCGCCGGGACGGAACGAGAAGATCCCCAGATTGTCCTGAAAGTTTGTGTCGAGCTGGTTTGCGGGAATTTGGATGGTGCGATCGTCGCTGGTCTCGATCTGCAGCGCCGCCTGGTACCCCTCGGCAAGGTCGATGCCAATCTGGTCCCCGCGAAGAATCTCGGCCTCTCGTGCCGGAATCAGTGCGTCGATCGCCGGATTCTGGGTGACGGAGATGTCGTCGGAATTACCGCCACCGCTAATGGCGGCGAGGACGAACAGGCTAATACCGAATGTAATCAGGGCTGAGACGATGATCCGCTGCTTCTTTGCCATGTACTGAGCGTACGGCGCAGCTACCGTGATGACGTGGCCTCAACCCCTACTACCGCGTCCTCTCCTGGGTCTGTTCCTGTCCCCGGCGACGAGCTCGGTGGACGTTATCGACTCATTCGTGGCATCGGTCGGGGTGGGTCAGCGACTGTTTTTGAAGCGATGGACACCTCGCTCAACCGCAAGGTTGCGGTCAAGGTGCTGCATCGGCAGCTGTCGAGCGACCCGAAGTTTCTTGAACGCTTCCGCAGCGAGGCGCAAGCGGCTGCTGCGTTGAGTCATCCAAACGTGATGGCCGTTCACGACTGGGGCGACGACTCGGCGACGGGCGAGGGTGTCCCGTTTCTGGTTATGGAACTCCTAGCTGGAGGGTCATTGCGAGCCATGCTCGATACCGACCTAGTGTTCAGCCCAAGCCAAGCCATCCAGACCGGTCTCGACGCCTGTCGCGGGTTGAACTACGCCCACGGGCAAGATCTCGTCCATCGAGACATCACCCCGGCCAATTTGCTGTTTGGCGACGACGGCCGACTTCGGATTGCCGACTTTGGCTTGGCGAAGGCGCTTGCGGAGTCCGGATGGACCGAGCCGGGCAAGGACCTCGTAGGTACGGCTCGTTACGCATCTCCCGAGCAGGCCCAGGGGCTGCGCTTGACTCCGGCGTCCGATGTGTACTCGCTCGGCCTGATCTTGGTCGAGGCCTTGAGCGGTTCGGTGCCGTTCTCCGCCGACACGTTGCTCGGCACGCTGACCGCTCGGGTCGAATCCGATGTGCCGATCCCCGATGTGCCAGACAAGCTCGCACAGGTACTGCGGGC
>CALLAA010000085.1 GCA_938002955.1 uncultured Acidimicrobiales bacterium | reverse complement strand
CCAGCGTCGATCACCGCTTGCATCATGGCGTCGAACATTGCGGGCCGTGAGGTTGGCGCTACGGCGATGCGGCGTTTGTTCATAGGTTCATCGTACGACGTCGACCTGCGCTGCCTCTGAACGGTTGTCATGAAAGTCCACAGCGACCACGTAGTAGGTACGCGTGCCCTCGAACGGTTCGGGGTCGAGGAACGACGTCTGTCCGGGGTCGGCGCCACCTCCGATGTACTCGAGTTGATCGCCTATCCGGAGAGAAACGCTGTACGACGCAAATTCCACGTCGTCAGAAGACGGGTCCCAGCCGAGCAGCACCCCATCGTCGGTGACCTCTGCGGTGAGGTTCGTGATCGGTGTCGGCGGGGTCGTGTCGTCGGTCGTGAGCGCTTCGGTCCAGCGCGGTTGAGAGGTAGTGCCGTCACCAACCTCGGCGACGATCAGATACGTGAAGAACGTGTTTGCCTCGACATCGGTATCGATGAAGCCGTACTCAGGGCCCTCGTAGACCAACTCGGTGCCGGCAACGTCGCCCGCGTCGATCGCGTCGTAGTCGGCCTCACTCGTCGGAACTCGATACAGCCGGTAGGTCTCGGCATCATCGACTCGCGACCACACCAGCTCAACCGACGAGGAGTCCATGTACGTACGGGCTAACCAATTACCCGCTTCGATCTGTCCTTCGTTCGTGGGAACCCGCACCGCTGGCTCATCGGCAATCGTTGGCTCATCGACAACCGCTGATTCGCCGATTGCTTGAGCAGCATCGTCTTCGACAGACGCATCGTCGCCGATGTACGCCTCACCAACGTTGCCTGCAACATCGGTTGCGCTATCGAGCACCTCTTGGGGGTCGGCATCACTCGAGCACGCCGACCCGGCAAGTACCAGAGCAGCAACGAGCACGTAGCGTGCGTTCATGTTCGCAGCGCCATCGCTATTGCCTTCAGCAGTTCTTTGTCTTTGATCACGTTGCCGTCGCCGGACGATTCAATCCAACTCATCTGAAGATGCGGGAAGTCAGGGTTCGTGGGACTCTCCATCTCTATCAGTACGACCCGATTGTGATGTGTGCTGCATTCATCGCGGGGATCGTCAACAGGAACACCATTGATCTCCGTTACCTTGCTGCACCACTCCGAGGATTCGATGAACATCGTGGCCGGGCCAAGGGGCGCCTCGAACGTTTCGACCTCACGGGCCGCCTGGGCATTCTCCACCCGCGCATACCTCGGAAACTGACTCGTTTGCTCAACATCACAGGCGCGATGGTTGAGCGAGACTCCGAGGCTTAGGAACGACCGTTCTTCGAGCAGGCGTCCCGTCCGGACCTGGCAGCCCAAGATGGTTTCGCTGCTCGCTACGTCCTTGATCATTGACGCCGTCCAGGTCTCGGGTAGGTCAGCGACAATTCCGAATCCGAGCGTCACTGCGTGGTGTGGAACCTCCCGGTCACCTGGCCAGTTAACCGAAGTTTCCGCCGTGAACTCGTCGAAATTCGCGCAAGCGGAAAGGATCAATGCCACAGCCAATGCAAACACTCGAACAGTCACACGGTTAGCAACACGCATCATCGACGGGTTGGGCCCGACGCGACAATCCATTCACGTCCGGGCTTCACTGGTTGGCCACCCGGTGCTCCACAGGCGATCGTCGGGACTTCTCGCCCTATGGCCACGCCAACATCGAACACGTCAGTTCCCGCCTCGACCACGAGGGCGCCATCCTCGCCAACCGTCACCGTTCGCTCGATCTGGTCTGCGTCGAAGCCAAGTTCGGAGAACACGGCGCGTTCGGCGACCTGCGCCGGGCCGGTCGGGGCGCCCCACCACCCGCGACATTGCGCGGCGAGAAGCCGGGCATCGCCCGTTCGATCGATGATCGAGTTGGCCGTATCCGGCGAGAGGTATGCCCACATTCGCCCATCGGGCAACGTCATCGCCGTCGGAGAGAATCGATGCCCTCCCGTGTGACTCACGCGAAAGACCTCGACATCGGGCCGTTCTTCGTCGAGCCAGTCTGCGAATGCCACACCGTCGGTCCCGCAGCACACATCGTGGGACCCCTGCGTGCACACGAGCACCGTGGCCACTCCCTGGCCGGATTGCGACACCGCTGGAGCCGGTTCGTCCAGCACGTCGTGTAGCGCTCCGACCGGGTCAGCGCACAGTGGCCCCTCTGCCCGAGTCATGCCTGTCGCGGTAGGCCGGAACGCGATAACTCGTCGCGGTGCGTCGCCTGCGGGCACTGCTGCCAACAGCCGAATCTGCTCGGGTCGCTGCTGCGCAGCCTGGACCAGTTCGACCATCGCTGGATGTTTGCCAACCGGCTTCGGCCACGGCTCATCAACCTCGACGAGGACAACCACATCAGGAGCAAGCGCGGTGCCCCCTGGATCGATCGAGTTCGCGATCGCAAAGTCCATACATCGAACAGACTCCGAAGCGAGTGGAAGCGAAATGCTCATCCCCACCACTCTAGGAGACGGTGCGGATGCGGCACCCGCGTTCGTCTCAGTCAGCGGTCGCTATGCCGCCGCCGACGGGGATCGTGACGCCCGTGAGGTATGCGCCGGCCTTCGATGACAGGTAGATCGTGAGGCCCGCCATGTCATCGGGGTTGCCGATTCGACCGACGGGGACGCTGGACTCGACGAGCGAGCGGGCTTCGTCGTCACGAAGGGCGAAGGCCATCATGTTCGACTCGAACGGCCCGGGGGCAATGGCATTGACCCGAACGTTCTCGTTCCGGAGGCGCTTGGCGAGCTGGCGTGTCAGGTGGTGAACGGCTGCCTTCGATGTCGAGTACGCATAGTGCTCCACATCGCATGCTCGAAGGCCGTCCACGGAGCCAACGTTGATAACCCGAGCTGGATCCTCGGCGGTTCCGGCGCCGCGCAGATGATCGATGAGTGCTTCGGTGAGGAAGTAGATGCTTCGCACGTTGACGTTCATCACCTTGTCCCAACCGTCGACCGGGTACTCGCCCAACGGCGCTCCCCATGCTGCGCCTGCGTTGTTCACCAAGATGTCCACGGCATCGACCTGTGCCTTCACCGCATCGGCAAATGCCGTGATGCCCTCGGGAGTCGACAGGTCTCCGGGGATAGCAACGACGGTCTGACCGTCGGCTGCTTTCTCGTTCAGGCGGTCAGCGGTGGTCTGGAGTGCCTCGGCCTTGCGCGCCGTGATGATGATCGTGCTGGCGCCTGCGTCGACGTACCCTTCAGCGATCATCTCGCCAATGCCGCGAGAGCCACCGGTAACGACAGCGGTCTTTCCCGAGAGGTTGAACAGGTCCTGGATGCGATCGGTCATGTGTCGAACCTAACCGCTCGGCGCTCGGGACCAGAAGCTAGCGCAGTCCCGCCGCTGCCATCGCTGCCATCGCTGCGTCGAGAACCGCTATTGCTTCGGCGCCATCGACCGATGGCAGATCGAACGCGACGCGATCGACGCCAGCCTCCGCGTACTCGGTGAGGGTGTCGGGATCGGCGGGGGCGAAGTAGATCGACACCTCCATCGCCGCAGGGTCGCGTCCGGCGTCGGCGGCCATCTGGCGCATGTCGGTGATCTGATCGGCGAGGGTTCCTTCGCCTCGACCCGGGATCGGGATCCACCCATTTCCCCATTCGACGGCCCGGCGCGCTCCGCCCGGATACGAACCGCCGACGTGGATCGGCGGATGCGGGCTCTGGAGCGGCTTTGGGTAGATCATCATTGGGTCGTAGTCGACGAGGTCACCGTGGAACTCGGCTTCGTGCTCGGTCCACATCGCCTTGATCGCACCGACCTTCTCTCGCATGAGTTTGAAGCGACCCTCGAGCGCAACGCCGTGGTTGTTCATCTCATCTTCGTTCCAGCCCGCGCCGACGCCGAACTGAAAGCGGCCGCCGCTGAGCCGGTCAAGACTGGCCGCAGACTTTGCGGTGTGAATCGGGTCTCGCTGTGCAACGAGACAGATTCCGGTGCCGAGCAACAACGTCTCGGTGTGGCCAGCAAGCGCTGTCAGCCAAACGAACGGGTCGTGGGTATCGAAGTAACGCTTCGGGAGGTCTCCCCCGCCGGGATACGGCGTCTTGCGGCTGAGCGGGATGTGGCTGTGCTCGGCAACCCAGATCGACTCGAACCCGCGCTCCTCGAGCGCTGGGCCGAGCTCGTGCGGCTGAATCGATGAATCGGTCGGAAAGTGCGCAATGCCTGCCTTCATCGCCCCATCCTCGCGTATCCCACGTTTTTGTGAGCGATTCTGCTCGCTCAGCCTGCAGAATCGCTCACAGAAGTTGTTGGTGACTGCCATACTCGGTCCATGTCGATTCTCATGATTGCCGACGAACGCGTTGCCGACCATCGTCCACCCGAGGGCCACCCCGAACGCCCGGCGCGTTTCACCGCTGCAGTCACGGGCGTTCAACAAGCCGGATTTGGCGACGCGCTCACCTGGCAAGTTCCAACCGTTGCTCCCGCAGAATCGCTCATCCGAGTCCACACCGAACAGCATGTACAACACGTCATGACGCTGGGCGATCAGGACTTCGTACGCCTCGACCCCGACACCCACATGAGCGCAGGGTCGCTCACTGCCGCACGCCTGGCCGCTGGAGCTGGCCTCGATGCGGTTACGGCACTTCGGGCGGGTGTCGCCGATTCGGCCTTCGCGCTCGTCCGTCCTCCTGGCCACCACGCGACCCCGACGACCGCAATGGGTTTCTGCCTCTTCAACAACGTCGCGGTCACAGCCCAATCCATCGTCGACAGCGGCGAGAAGGTCGCCATCATCGACATCGACGCACACCATGGCAACGGCACCCAAGACGCGTTCTATGGCAGCGACCAGGTGCTGTTCATTTCGTTTCACGAGTACCCGCAATACCCCGGCACCGGCGCGCTGCACGAGCAAGGCGCCGGCGCTGGTCTCGGACACACGCTCAACTTTCCAATGCCGTCCGGAGCCACAGGCGATGTTTACCTGCGTGCATTCGATGAGGTGGTCGAGCCTGCCCTCGACACATTCGGTGCCGACTGGATCTTGATCTCGGCGGGCTTCGATGCCCATCGTGCTGACCCGCTCACCAACCTGGGCCTCACCTCGGGCGACTATTCGGCGCTCATGGGGCGCATCGTGGGCGCCAGCAAACCGGGTCGGCGAATTGCGTTTCTCGAGGGTGGTTACGACCTCGATGCGCTCGGGGCATCGACGGCCGCTGCGACCGGCGCACTTCTCGGCGAAGAGCATGCTCCCGAAGCACAAACCAACGGCGGCCCCGGCAACCACATCGTCGACGCCGCCATCGAGCTCGCCCACCGCTAGAGACCGGTCCCGCCATGGGGCCTGTCCCCGTTATGCGTTTGATCGACGATGGGGCCTGTCCCCGTTATGCGTTTGATCGACGATGGGGCCTGTCCCCGTTCGACGCTTGTTTTGTTGATTTTCCGGTGTTATGGATCACAAAGCGACGATGGGGCCTGTCCCCGCTAGGCGTTTGATCGACGATGGGGCCTGTCCCCGTTACGTGACGGCAATGAGCGCTATTGGGATCGTGAAGAGCGCGACGAGCGTTGTGCCGAGCACCGTCTTGGTGACCCGCTCGGGTTCGAGGTTGAATTCGAGCGCCACTACCGCCGTGAACACCGCTGGTGGCATACAGCTTTGAATCACCAGTACACCGAGGTCGTCGCCTTCGAGTCCGAGCAACCAGCCAAAGAGTGCAGCGGCAAGGGGCACGACCATCAGCTTCGTACCGACGACGATTCCCGAATCGGCGCTGATCTCGGGGCGGATGTCACCCGCGAGCTGAAGACCGAGCGTGATCAGCATTACCGGGATCAGCGCACCGCCAGCGATAGAAATCGACCGGTCGAGCACGACCGGAAAGTCCCAGCCGACCGCGTTCAGACCCATGGCCACGATCGCCGCGATCGTCATCGGTGTCAGCAGCGACCGCTTCATCGCTGATGCGAACCCGGCGGTCTGGGCCGACGCAAGAGCCACGCCGAGAAAGATACCGGTGGTGTTTACGACGATCATCAACACCGCCGCAGCCGGGATTGCCTCCTCGCCAAAGGCGAACGCACAGATCGCCAGCCCGGCGTTGCCAACGTTGCCGTATGAGCCGGTCATCACCGCTGCCTTCGTGCGCGACGCCGGCACATTCATGCCCTTTGCGAGCGCGTACGCAAGAACCGCACCGACCGCCATAGCCCCGAGACCGCCGATCGTAAGCTTGACGACGGTCGAGGAGTCGAGCTCGGCATCGGCGAAAACATCGAGCACGAAGATTGGCCCGAGCACCCAGAACGCAAGCCGCGACAGGGTTGCGACGTCGAAGTCCATTCGGGTTCCCGCAAACCAGCCGAGGCCGACGATCACGATCACCGGCCCCATCACGTTGATGAGCAGCTCGACGACGTCCATTAGTGCTGGCCCCGTCGAACGGTCGAGGTCATCCGGGCCAGTCGTCGGTGTCTTCGGTCATTGCGAGGTGTGTTCCACCCGAAATCCACGGGTTCGCTCGAGCGACCTCCTCGTCAATCTCGGTTCCGAGGCCAGGTCCGGTGAACGGGATGACGAAGCCGGCGTCCCATTGCACCGGGTTCGTGAGCAGGTCGGCGTGGAAGCCGCCCCACTCCTGAATGCCTTCGAGCACGAGGAAGTTCGGGATAGTGGCAGCCACACACATATTGGCCACGCCGCCGAGCGGACCGTTGTAGAGATGCGGCGCAACCTGGGCGCCATACGCCTCGGCGATCGCGGCGATCTTCTTACCCGCAGTGAGACCACCAGCGCGTCCCAAGTTCGGTTGCAAGATGCCGACACCGGCTTCGAGCAGGCGTCGGAACTCATGAATGCTCGTCAGCCGCTCCCCCGCTGCAATCGGCACGTTGCAGTGACGGGCGACCTCGGCCATTGCCTCGGGGATGTCGGGCGGGCATGGCTCTTCGAACCACAACGGCAGCGCGGGTTCGAGCAGCTTGCCGAGCCGAATCGCCCCCGACACGGTGAACTGGCCGTGGGTCCCAAAGAGCAGATCGGCACGATTGCCGACGGCCTCGCGAATCTGGTTGACGAACGCCTCGGAGCGGGTGAGCTCATTCATCGTGGGCTGCCGGGGTCCGACAGCGCGGTACGGACCGGCGGGGTCGAACTTGATAGCGGTATGTCCGCGCTCGACGTACTCCACTGCCGTCTCGGCGGCGAGCGTGGGGTTTACATACACCTCTTCGGTGTCGTCGTCCTTGCCCGGATACAGGTAGGTGTAGGCCCGGACCCGCTCGCGAACGACCCCGCCGAGTAGGTCGGTGACGTTGCGGTTGGTTTCCTTGCCGACGATGTCCCAGGACGCCATGTCGAACCCGGAAATGATGCCGCCGATCGTCACGTCGGGTCGACCGGTGAAGGCCAGCGAATACAGCAGCCGGGTGCGCTCCTCGATCCGAAACGGGTCGGTACCTTTCACCGAGCGTTCGAAGACGTCGGCGACGACGGCTTCGACGGTTGCTGCGTCGAACGGCGGCGAGTAGATCTCGCCCCACCCCACCGCTCCGGTGTCGGTAATGAGCTTGACGAAGACGAAGAACTTGCCGCCATAGCCAGGAGGCTGGTTCTTCACGACAAAGGTTTCGACGTCGGTGAACTTCATGGAGCGTTATCCCATCATGACGACGTTGCGGATCGTGCCGCCGTCGGCAACGTCGTCGATTGCCGAGTTGATGTCGTCGAGCTGATAGGTGCCGCTGACCAACTCGTCGAGCTTGAGCTTGCCTTCCTTGTACCACTCGATCAGCTGCGGGATGTCCCGCCGGATCTGACTGGTGCCCATCTTCGAGCCCACAATCCGGTGCCCGACGGCAGCAATGATGACCGGGTCAATCTCGATCTCGTTGCCGCTCGCCGGCATGCCCACGATCACGAGCTCGCCGCCCGGCTCGATGTAACGCAGCGCTGAGCTGATCGCCGGGGCGGAGCCGACGGTAACCAACGCGTGACTGACGCCCTTGCGACCACCGGTTGCTTCCTTGATGACCTCACGTGCGGTGTCTGGGGTTGCGACGTGTGTTGCCCCAAACTGCTTCGCGATCTCGAGCTTCTCGTCGGCGAGATCGATGGCGATGACGACGGGGGCGCCAACGATGGCCGCTCCTTGGATCGCGTTCAGACCAACGCCGCCAGCGCCGACGACGACGACCGTGCTCCTATCGTCGATCGTCGAGGTGTTGGTGACGGCGCCGACACCGGTGATCACGCCACAGGCGAGCAACGATGCGACCTTCCAGTCCATGTCCTTCGGGATCGTGACAACCTGACTTTGGTCGACGATGACCTCTTCGGCGAACGCGCCGCACAACATGGCGGCTTGAACATCTTCACCTGCATCGTTGGAGAGGCGCTGGCCCTCGTCAGAGGCGAAGCTCGTCTCGCAAAAGACATGATTGCCACGATCGCATTGACTGCAGTTTCCACACGAGCGGATGAGGGTGACGACGACATGGTCGCCAACGGTGAGGTCGCTCACATCGCTGCCCACGGCGGTGATGACGCCAGCTGCTTCGTGGCCGTACACGGCGGGCAAATATCCGCCCCATGCGCCTTCGGCGTAGTGGATATCGCTATGGCAAACGGCGCACGCGGCGACGTCTACCTGGACGTCTCCGGGGCCGACTTCGCCGAGCATGACATCTTCGATGACAAGGGGCTGACCGAACTCACGACATACAGCTGCTTTCATCCCGAGAGTTAAGCAGATCGATGTTGGAGAGCGCGAGATGAGACGCCCTCGATTTTCGGCCTAGCCGACCAATGCGTCACGCAGTTCGGGAACCCAGTCGTTTGCATCAAGGTCGTAGGCGCCGAAGCCTGCGTGGAACTCCCAGTAGGCGAATGACATGCCTCGCGTGGTCGCAGCGCCGGCGGCGGTGGCCGTCCATTGCGCTCGGTCGGCGATCGGGACTTGACCTTCGGCTCCGAATGCACCGAATTCGCCCATGTGCATCGGCACACCTTGCGCTTCGGCCCACGCAGCAGCCTGCTCGAGCAGCCCGTCGAGTGCGCCTCCCGCAGTAACGACCATTTCCTCGCAGCCACGGGCGTCAGTGCAGATGACGAACGAGTCGATGAGCAGCTGAGGGGCGCCCGATCCAGCGGTTTGCAGGGAGACGCCGGTAGCTGTCTGCGGACACGAGCTGAGGTCGACCTCATAGTCAGCGCGGTCGTCGCTGGTGGTCAGAGTTGTGATTTCGAGCTCACCGTCGGGTGTCCGGCACAGGACACGCAGTTCGGCTGCTCCAGCAAGGGTGAGTGACGCCGAGGTAGGACCGACCGCCCCTTCGAAGTCCAGGCTGAAACCAGCCCACTGCCGCTCGTACGAGACCCGAAGTTGACCGTCGACAGGCTCGGTGTTCGTGTCCCACGAATAGTTGTAGACCCCCAGCGGCAGACCTGGTTCGTTAGCGACCCACGCAGCTCCCAACGGTCGAACCGGGTCGATCCACGTCGCACCCTGATGGGTGAAATCAAATGGCTCATAGACGTGCACGGTGGCGATGATGTTCGGGTCGTCAGGAAGGTCGAGTTCGGCGAGTCGACCAATGGAGTTGTAGCCCACAGGGCCGATCAGCACGGGGCGAGTCGGGTGGTCCTCGCGGACGATGGCCAGCGATTTCGCCGCCAGGTCGTTCCAGATCTCTGGCTCGGCGTCGAAGACGTTGTTGGGTTCGTTCAGCAGCTCGAAGAACACATGGTCGCCGACACCTGCATAACGCGTGGAGATCTGCTCCCACATCGCCAAAAAGCGATCTTCTTCAGCGCGAGGATCGGCGTGGATTTCGTCGTAGTGATGCATGTTCACGATGATCAGCAGGCCGCTCGCTTCGGCTTGCTCGATGGCCCAATCGACACGTTCCCAGATGGAGCTGTAGTCGGGGTGGTCGATCGTTGGATCACTACCGTCGGGGATGGTGAACGGAGCCTCGGTGTCGGCGTATCCAGCCCAGCTGATCGGCAGGCGAACGTGATCGAAACCGGCCGAGGCGATGATGTCGAAGTACTCGGCCTCGATGCCAACTCCCCACGCGCCTTCGCGTGGCGCCTCGAGCGAGTTGCCGATGTTGATCCCGCGACCAAGTCGCGCATTCGCCTCACCGATGTCGGCAAAGGCGGGGGGCTCCTTCTCAGCTGCGGCTTCCTCGTCATCGGTCGATGGCTCCTCACCGGGCGAAACCGGCTCACCGGCCTCGCTCAAGAGCTCATCGGCAACCGGCTCCGAGCGGGTGGTCGCCGTGACCGCTTCATCGGTATCTACGGTTTCGGTATCGACGGATGTTTCCGCAGCAGCCGTCGGCGTTGACCCGTCGGAGCCGCATGCGACGCTGAAGAGAGCGAGTGCGAGGAGGGCGAGGAGCCGGGCCGTGCGGCGGAGTTGCATCATCGGGGAAAAGTATAGGAGGGGTACGCTTCGCAAATGGCTCGCCTTCCGTTGTCGGTTCTCGATGTTTCTCTCGTTCCCGTGGGGTCGACGAGCGCAGAGGCGCTCCAGGCCACGACACGATTGGCCCAGCGCGCCGACGAGCTTGGCTTCACCCGGTTCTGGGTTGCCGAGCACCACAACATGTCTGCGGTCGCGAGTTGCTCACCGCCCGTACTGATCGCTCACCTCGCGGCGTCGACCGAACGAATCAGCGTCGGGTCGGGTGGCGTCATGCTCCCGAACCACGCACCCTTCGTCGTTGCCGAGCAGTTCGCGATGCTCGAAGAGCTTCATCCTGGACGAATCGACTTGGGCATCGGCCGCGCTCCGGGAACCGACCGCAGCACGATGATGGCGCTGCGTCGCGGCATCGACCCGATCGACGTCGATCAGTTTCCCCAGCACGTGATCGACGTCATGGGTCTGCTCGGCGACGTGCGAACCGAAGATGGCATGTTCAACCAGGTGAAGGCAACGCCGAACGCCACGTCACGCCCGACGGTGGCCCTGCTCGGGTCGAGTGGATATTCGGCTCAGCTCGCTGGCTTGCTCGGCGTGCCGTTCGGGTTCGCGCATCACTTCGGCATGGGTGGCACAACCGAAGCTGCGGACATTTACCGGCAGCACTTCACCCCGTCTCCTGTTCTTGACGAGCCTCATCTCATCGTCACCTCGGTGACCGTGGCGGCCGAGACCGACGTCGAAGCCGACCATTTGCTCTCGTCACACCGGATGTTCAAGCACGGCATGCGAACCGGCCGGATGTACGGCGTGTTGGACGCCGACGACGCAACCGCTCACCCGGATTATCCCGCCGCCGTCGCCGGAGGCACGAACGCGATTTTCGGTACTGGCGAGGACGTCGCCGATGGCCTCGAGAAGCTCGCCGCCGAAATGGGTGCAACCGAGTTGATGATCACCGTTCCGGTCGCGAACGTCGAGCAGCGCCTCGCCAGCCTCGAACTCACCGCGAAAGCGTGGACGAATTGCGTCTGCTAACGGTTGGTCGATTGAGACGTATGCCGAAACGTAGGTTTCTCTAGGGTGACACCATGAGGTTCCGACCGATGACGACACTCGCCGCGATCGTGCTTCTCAGCGCTGCGTGCAGTTCCCAGCCGACGGCAGCCGAGGAGCAATCAGCGACTGAGGGAGCGTTCGTGGCGCCATCAACCGCCGCCGACGGACCACCGACGGGCGAAACCGTTCCCATCTCGTCCACCGGAGCCGACGAACTACGAGACTTGCTGCGACCCGGTGACCCCGCTGCGGCCTACTGCCTCGCTGATCTCGGCGTTGCCCCTGGCGAGTTCTACGACAAGGACGCAGACGAACTCGTCTTCCCTGAGCAGACCTACTTCTTCGAAGCCCGATACGACGACGGAACGATCGTCGAGATCCGAATCCACCCAGACCTGACCGGCGAAGCGGTCGCTATGACCCAAGCTGAGCGAGTCGCAGCACCAATCTCGCTACTGCCCACCGAGCTCCGTCAAAAAATCGAACGGGTTGGGTTTCTTGGAGGTGAGTCGACGGCTCAGGCAGACGGGGGCGGCGAGGGAATCCACGTCTATGAACGCAACGTGACCGTTCGGGAGCAAGCGAACCGCTTCGAAGAGACGCTGTTTCACGAGTCGGTTCACACATCACTCGACGACTCGGTCGGTTCGAGCGCTGAATGGATCGCAGCCCAACAAGCCGACGGCGAGTTCCTCACCGAATACGCAGCGAGCAATCCGCAAAGCGAAGACCTCGCCGAAACGTCTCTCTACGCCTGGGCGCTCCTTCATTTTCCGCAAAGAATCTCCGAAGCCGACGCACAAGCCTGGCGAGCAGCAATACCCGAGCGCATCGCGGTGATCGGGGCGAACCTGTCGCCGCCAGGTCAGGGCTACGCGCCCATGGATGTCTCGTGCTAGCGAATTCACCGTTAGCTGCGAGCTAGAGTTCGCTATGGCTGACATTGTCTCGATCGATCTCTCGGCATGAAGGACATCTACACCCACGGTCATCATTCGAGTGTCCTCAAGTCGCACCTGTGGCGAACTGCGGAGAATTCGGCCGGATACCTGCTCCCCCACCTCGACTCGTCGATGCACCTGCTCGACGTTGGTTGTGGGCCCGGGACAATCACTTGCGATTTGGCCAGCCATGTGGCGACCGTTGTGGGTATCGAGCCAGCGGACGGAATCCTCGAGACCGCGTCGGCAACGGCTTCTGAGCGAGGTGTCGACAACGTTCGCTTTGAAACCGGCTCGGTCTACTTGTTGCACTACCCCGATGACTCTTTCGATGTCGTTCACGCCCATCAGGTTCTCCAACACCTGAAGAACCCGGTCGGGGCGATCCGAGAGATGGTCCGGGTGACAAAGCCAGGTGGAGTAGTCGCTGTTCGCGACGCCGACTATCACGCAATGACGTGGCATCCGCAGCCGCCTGCGCTCGATCGGTGGATGGAGATCTACCAGGGCGTCGCACGGCAGAACGAAGCCGAACCCGACGCGGCCCGCTACTTGCTCGAGTGGGTGCTCGCCGCCGGTGTCGAACGTTCGCAGATCACGGCATCGGTCGATACGTGGTTGTACTGGACCGACGAGGAACGTGCTTGGTGGGGCGACCTGTGGGCCGACCGGACGGTCAACTCTGACTTTGGAACCCAAGCGATCGAGTACGGGCTGTGCACCGCCGTCGAGCAAGAGGAGATCGCAGCGGCGTTTCGAGAGTGGGCCGAGCATCCAGCAGCGTGGTTCACCGTGCCCAACGGCGAACTTCTTATCCGGGTGTAGGTCGAGTTCGGTAGCGAGCATCGCTCTCCCGCCCACTAGTCGACCTACAGTCGGCACATGCAGGAACACCATTTCGACGTGACCACCGACGATGGCGAGATGCCGACCTGGGTGATGCGCCCGGACGGCGACGGCCCGTATCCCGTCGTTCTGTTCTTGATGGATGCGCCCGGAATGCGTCAGGAGCTGCGCGACATGGCGATGCGACTGGCGACGTCGGGCTACTACGTGATGACGAGCCAGCTGTATTACCGAACGGTGCGCGAGTACTGCCTCTTCGAGGACCCCGAGGGCGGCCGCGACCGCATGTACGAACTGATGAACGCGCTGCCCAACGACCTCGTCGATGCCGACGCAGCGGCGATGTTGCGCCATGCGCGCTCCGACGCAGCAGCCGACGAAACCAACGTTGGTGTTGTGGGCTACTGCATGAGCGGACCAATGGCGATCTCGGTTGCAGCGGCAAACCCCGGCGTGGTGAAGGCCGCTGCTTCGATGCACGGAGTCCGGCTCGCCACCGACAAGCCGGACTCGCCACATCTGCGAGTCGCTGCCGTCACGGGCGAGGTCTACGTCGCACACGCCGAGCTCGACACCCATATCGACGAGGCTCAAGTAGCCGAGTTCGAAGCGGCCCTTCACGCCGCTGACGCCACCGGCTGGGTCGAGCGCTACCCCGGCATCGACCATGGGTTCACGTTCCCGTCACGGGGTCAGATCTATGACCGCATGGGTGCCGAGACGCACTGGGAGCGACTGCTGCACGTGTTCTCCCGCAACCTGGCGTAGAGACCTCTTTGCGCTTGGCTTGGTTGACACCCGGACCGAGTCGACTTCTTTGATTCGACGTTGCTTACTTTTAGTAAGCCACTTACACTTCGTAAGTATGAACATTCTTCGAATCGACAGTTCCGCCCGCTACTCCGACTCGGTTGGCCGAGACCTCGCTTCTCGCCTTATCGAGCGACTCAACCCCAATGGCGACGCCACGGTTACGTCCCGTGACCTTGGCGCAGGCCTCTCGCTTCTCGACGAGCCGACCATCGGTGCCGCATTCACGCCGCCCGAAGCTCGCTCGGCCGACCAAGCTGAGCTTCTTACCGAAGGCCAGCAGATGATCGATGAGCTAAAGGCTGCCGACGCCGTCGTCATCGCAATGCCGATCTACAACTTCTCCGCCCCCGCATCGTTAAAGGCATGGGCAGATCTCGTCGCACGCGTCGGCGTCACCTTCCAGTACACCGAGACCGGCCCTGTCGGGCTGCTCGAAGACAAGCCTGTCTACGTGATCGTGACCTCCGGAGGCGTGCCCATCAGCTCGCCGGCCGACTGGGCAACCGGTTGGCTCACCCAGTTCCTTGGTTTCATTGGCCTCACAAGCGTGACCGTCGTCGAAGCTGGCGAACTCAACATGAACCCAGAAGCCGCCACGGCAGCTGCACAGCAGGTTGTTGCTGACCTCGCGCTCGTCTAGGCGTACTATTGAGTCATGAGTTGCGACGAGGCAGAGTACTGCCCCCATTTCCACCGAGCCATCGAGCTCATTGGACGTCGATGGACCGGGGCGATTCTGCAATCGATGTTGAGCGGCATGACTCGCTTCAGCGACATTCGCGACTCGGTGCCCGGCTTGTCTGACCGCCTCCTCAACGAGCGTCTCAAGGAGCTCGACGAACTCGGCGTCGTCAACCGGTGCACCGAGACACGCGATGTCCACTACTACCTCACCGAAGTCGGACAGGGCATCGAGCCAGTTCTCGCATCGGTCGAGACGTGGGCACAAGAGCTCTCCGCCGTAGCGCCATTGCCAAAGTAACGACCCAGCGAGCCATGGCGGTTTTGCTCACGTCAGTCGGAGCTCGAAGGTCTGGTACTCCCAACCATCTTCGCCGACATTCCAGACGTCCTCGGACTCGATAGCGCCGACCGAGGACACGAGAGACCGGTTCGTCGCCAGCGTCCGTAGACAGAACAATCGACGCTCCCCCGGTAATTGTGTGTCGTCAACGTGTTCGATGGGCGAATGGCCCGATTGAGCGCCCCACAGGCCGATCTGCACGGGCGAACCTGAGCGAAGCGCTGCGGCCATCTCTTCCAATGCCAACGGAACCTGCACTTCGGGGACATGCATCAACGTGCTCATGGACCACCCAGCGTCGAAGGAGCTCGGGCGAACCGGCAGCTGGTGGATCGCACCATGGAGAACAAGTACGCCTGCATCGGCAGCGCGTCGGGCATTGCCATGCGCAAGATCGATTCCGACGTAGTCAATGCCGTGCTCCATGAACCCCTGGGCGTCTAGGCCAGGGCCAGCTCCAAAGTCCAAGACCGAGGAGCGACCTTCTGTCCGTAGCGTCTCGACGAACCTCTCGCGGATCAAAGATCGCTGCCCTCGAAGGAGCGTACGTACACCCTGCCTGGCCTCTTCCTCGTAGTACGACTGCAAGTCATCGAGGACCAGGTCGTGCCCGGTCGTTGGTATCTCCGCATCCACACCAATCACGTTAACGCGAGGAGGCCACGCCGTTTCCGGCGTGGCCTCGACTCACAACATGTCTCGGGGTTATGCCGCAGGCACGGGACACTGCTCCAAATCGAACGCTGGGTCGAAGTCGACTTCATCGAGGTCGTCGGCCCATTCGACGTCTGGGTCGATGTCGTCGGTGTCGCCTGCTTCGCCATCCTCGAAGGTGCCAACGTCAATGTCGTACGCCGCCATGAGCGCTTCGTACTCGTCATCGGTGAGCGAATCGACGAAATCGAAGTACTCGTCGTCGGACAGCTCGTCCAAGGCGTCGAGATCGAAGTTCTTGTCGGCATCGCTGTCGTCGATGTCGATGTCCTCGAACTCCATATCCTCGAACGCACTGTCCTCGAACGCACTGTCCTCGAACTCACTGTCCTCGAACTCACTGTCCTCGAACTCACTGTCCTCGAACGCACTGTCCTCGAACTCACTGTCCTCGAACTCACTGTCCTCGCCGAAGAGGTTCTCGAACTGCTCATCACTGAGTGAGTCCACGTAGGCGTAGAACTCCTCGTCGGTCATTGCATCGAGTTCATCATCGCTCAGTTCTTCGACATCGAAGTCGTTTCCTTCGTCGTCATCGTCGTCGTCGAACTCGGCCATGTCAGCCTCAGAGAAGACGGTCTGTTCGAGCTCATCGGCCTGACCGGCCTTCAAGAAGTCGGCGAAGGCAGGCACCTCGGCGTAAACGCCTGGAGTCTCGCCTCCACACTCATCGCCCCAGCTCGTGATGCCGGCGAGCCGTGGGCCGTTCGGTGTCTCGATGACAAGCGGGCCGCCGCTATCGCCGTAGCAGGAGTCCGTTCCGGTGCCTCCCGCACAGACCTCGGTGACAGCGTCGGTGTCGAGCTGCGCGTTGCAACTGGCGTCATCAACGAGGGGCACGGTTGCCTCGAGCAAGGTGTTCGAACCCTCGCCGTCTTCGCTGACTGCACCCCAGCCGGTGACCGTTGCGTTCTGCGCCGCGGAAATCTCGGCGATCGTGGCAGGAGCGATGGCCTGCACGGCGCCTCCCAAGTCGAGTGGAGTAACGAGCTTCACGATGGCGATGTCACCGAGCTCATCCTGTGCATATCGAGGGTGGTTCGTGAACGAGGCCACCGGACGATCTTGACCGGAGTCATCGTCGGCTTCGCTCACGCCAGCGCGGATAGTCATACCCTCGGCCGTTTCGCCCTCGAGGCAGTGAGCTGCGGTCACGATGGTGTTGGCATCGAGAATCGAGCCACCGCAGAAGTGCTCGCCGCCGCTTTGCAACGAGACCTGCCACGGAGTGGTGGGAGCCTCGGTGCCGTTGACGATCGCGCCAGCGCTGCCGGTGCCGACCAGAAGACTGGTTCCGACGATGGCGACGCCGAGCATTCCTGCGCCGAGACGCTTCATGACATTCGGAGGACGTGATTGGGTCTGTCCTGGGTTGGTGTTGTGGGTGTTATTGGCCATTGTGGCACTCCTTGTGTGAGGGGATGCCAAGACAATGCAGTGGCCAACTTTCGCCAACCTGAACGACCCTGAACGCGGCGTTCAGGTTCGCCAAGCGCCATCGATCAGTTTTGGGGTCAGACCCTCCACCTGATCGATAGCAACGCTCGACCCGTGCCTCGATCAACAATGGGGTCAGACCCTCCACCTGATCGACCGGGCGATTTAGGAGGTGATCCAGTCGATCTTGTCGAACGCTGCCCACAGTTTCCGGGCTCGTTGAGGGTTCGTCGCTTGAACGAAGCTGATCTTGCCCTCGAGGTGCGACCGGAACTGGGGATGCCCCGACCGATTCGCGGCCGCCGGGCCGTTGACCAGCGCATCATGCAGCACTGCACGCAGCCGGTCGTAGTCACGCCGATGCAGGTTCAGGTGTTGGTTCACGACCATCCCAGTCAGCACCTGCCGTTGGTGCTTTGAGCGGCGGCTCGTCTTCGCCTCGTTGACGATAAACCCTTCGTCCCGCACGATCTCCTTCACCAGTGGGAGAAACCGCTGCAGCCCGTCGACGAGCTCGCCACCACCGGAAATTGCGAGATCGTCTGCGTATCTGGTGTACTGCGCGTCGAATCTGCGAGCCAGTGCCGACAACCGCACATCGAGCGCAAATGCGGCGAGATTGGCCAAGGCTGGAGATGTCGGCGCACCTTGTGGGAGATGCGGACTGCGGAGGCGAGCGTCGGACGTTGGCCGAGGGGACGGACGCTCACGGCGCACTTCGGCCGGCACAGCATTGGTGGTCAGCCCCGTCAATGCGTGCGCCACCTCGTCGGGGTATCCGGCGGAGTAGAAGATCCCAAATACCCGTCCGGCGGGCACGGTCAAAAAGAAGTCCCGGAGGTCAAATCGCAGCACCACCTCACGGGCGGTGTGCGGCGCGGCGTACGTCTGAATCGATCGCCCTCGACGGAACCCGTGAGCAGCCTCATGGGGAGGAATCTGGTCAATAATCTCCCGCAACAAGCGACGCTGGACGTACTTCAAATTCTGCTTTGGGGCCTCTACCAGGCGCGCCGAACCCCGCTTCTTCGGCAGCCAGTAGTAGGTGTAGTGGCGCAGGTCTTCGCTGTTGACCGACCGCTCGAGTGACTTCGTATCGGCGTACCAGGCAAGCTCGCTTGGATCGTGACGCAAGTAGCTGCAAAGTTCGCGAACACTGCCGATCGACGGCACCAGCCATCGACGTTCGGCCATTTCGCTCGGAGGGCGTCGGAGCGCCGGGCCGAACCAGTCGTCCACGTCCGGTCCTGGCGGTTCGCCGATAATCCAGGCTTCGACGGCTGGCGCGGTCGACCGATCCAGCTCCGCTGTGACCCAACTCAAGAACGCTCGCGGCCGGTCGTCGGGTGGTTCCGGAAACGCCTCGACCGCTCCGACAGCAAGTCCCGATAACCACTGGTCGACAGGCAGACCGAGATCGTGTCCGGCTCGTGCGGCCATTCGCTCCGCAATCCAGACGCCATCGCGAAAGGCGAACGAGATCTCTTCGGCGACTCGCTTTCGTCGGCGATCGACATCTATCAACGACAACGGAACGCACCGACTCTGCTTGTTGTGGGTGCGGACTCGCAGGCGAAGCCTGCCGCCCCGCATCTGATGCGATGACTTCTCATCACGTCATCCCCTGGGGTACCCAGGAGGGCGTGGAGTGCATGTCGAAACATCGATACGCACTCCTTTCGCCAAGGCTCGACGCGTTCCGTTGCCGTTGTGTGGATCCTAGGTCAGCGACTCCCCCGCAACACGAGGACGAGCGCTCGTGAACACCCTCATCGATCAGCTGGAGGGTCTGACCCTATTACTGATCGATAGCGGCGTCGATCAGCTGGAGGGTCTGACCCCGTACCTGATCGATGGCGATTACAGAGCTGCTGACTGACGACCGACGATTATGAGCGTGGACTAAGCAATTCACATACCTCAATGCCTTGTACCGATAGATGAGTAGCCAAACCCCCGACTTCGACGACTGGTTCAGCACGAACTATCGCCGCGTCTTGAGTTCGGTCCTCATCGTGTGCGCAGGAGACCTACCCCGGGCCGAAGATGCCACCAACGACGCGTTTATGGATGCGCTGGAGAAGTGGCCGAAGGTCGGCGCCATGGATTCACCCCGAGCGTGGGTGACCAAGGTTGCGATCAACAAGGCCAAGCGTTCGTGGCTGCGCCGCAAGCGCTACGTCGACCCCGTGAACGCCGACAACGTCATCGTGCAGTCGACTGATCCCGAGTCGAACACCGAGCTTTGGGAAGCCGTAAACCGATTGAGCGTCAAGCAGCGAAGCGCAATCGTGCTGCGCTACGTCGACGACCTCGGCCAGGCCGAAATCGCTAGCGAGCTCGGCGTGGCCCCCGGAACCGTCTCCGCCACCCTCACCCAGGCACGCGCCAGGTTGCGCGTCGAGCTCGAAGGAGAAGCGGTATGAACGGCAACACGTTCGACGAAGACAACATCCCGGAACTGATCGGCAGTCTCGAAGGTTCGGTCGCTGCCCCCGACCCCGCTGCGATCCACGCCGGCCTCAGCAAGCGAC
>CALLAA010000084.1 GCA_938002955.1 uncultured Acidimicrobiales bacterium | reverse complement strand
TGTTCCCATTGCGCCAATCGGCATGACCAGTGGGTCGACGACGACGTCGGCGGCAGGGATGCCATAGTCAGCAGCGCGGTTGACGATCTTCTTTGCGACTTCGAACCGAACGTCGGGGTCTTCGGAGATGCCCGTCTCGTCGTTCGAAATTGCTACAACGGCAGCGCCATGCTTGGCAACGAAGGGCAGAACCCGTTCGAGGACCTCTTCCTCGCCGGTTACCGAGTTGATCAGCGGCTTGCCTTCATAGATCGCAATCGCTGCTTCGAGCGCCTCGACGATCGAAGAGTCGATGCTGATCGGCACGTCGGTGACGGCCTGTACTTCTTTGATTGCGCGGACGAGCAGCGCTGGTTCGTCGGCGAGGGGGATGCCGGCGTTTACGTCGAGCATCTGCGCGCCAGCTTCGACCTGGGCGATGGCGTCGGCGACGACGCGGCTGAAGTCGCCGTTCTTCATCTCCTCGGCGAGGAGCTTGCGTCCCGTTGGGTTGATTCGTTCGCCGATCATGACGAACGGGCGACCGAAGCCGATAACGACCTCTTTGGTTGCGGAGCTAATGATGGTGTCGGTCATGAGGGATCCTCGTTGATCTCGTGAGCGTTAGTAGATAGTGGGTCGTTGTGGTCTGGATGAAATCCGCCGCAGCGGACGAACTCGTTGAGCCGGTCCATGGTGAACTCGGCTTCGATCTCGGCGACGAGGGTCGCGACGGCCGTTTCGACGTCGTCTCCGACGAGGGGTCGGGATTCCTGTCCCATCTCGGCGATGTAGCTGTTGGCATCCTTTGCGCCGGCGATCATGGCGGCGCGGTCAATGGCGGCCTGAAAGCGATGGGGAAGTTCGATCTGAACCTTCTCGTCGCCCGACGTGCCATTCACCTGTGCTGGGATGTCGCGCCATTTGATGATCTTGAGGCTCGGGGCGCCGCCTCTGCGTCGTCGTCCGCTCACTTGTCCCTCTCCTGGTACATCTGCCGTTGGATTGGTCGACGAACGAACCCGTCGACGTATTGGACGCCCAGACGGTGCTGTGGCGTCCAGTGGGCTGTCAGGCTGCACGCTTCTGAGCGACGAGTGCGCTCGCCATTTCTGAAGCAACAGCGGCGTCACGGCAGTAGCCGTCGGCACCGACGGCGGTACCGAACTCTTCGTTCAGCGGCGCGCCGCCGACGAGCACGATGTAGTCGTCGCGCATGCCGCGTTCTTTGAGCGTGTCGATGACGACCTTCATGTACGGCATGGTCGTGGTGAGGAGTGCGGACATGCCAAGGATGTCGGGCTGGTGCTCTTCGAGTGCCTCGATGTATTCGTCGACGTCGGTGTTGATGCCAATGTCGATGACTTCGAAGCCGGCGCCCTCGAGCATCATGGCGACGAGGTTCTTGCCAATGTCGTGGATGTCGCCCTTGACGGTACCGATGACGACCTTGCCGATTGGCTCGGCGCCGGTCTCGGCGAGAAGCGGCCGGAGGATGGCCATGCCAGCCTTCATAGCGTTTGCTGCGAGGAGGACCTCGGGGACGAACAAGATGCCATCGCGAAAGTCGATGCCGACGATGCGCATGCCTTCGACCAACGCGTCGTTGAGTACCTGGTCGGCAGACCAGCCGCGCCCGAGAAGGATGTTTGTTCCCTCGGCGATCTCATCGGCGAGGCCGTCGTAGAGATCGTCATGCATCTGAGCGGTGAGCTCGTCATCGGGGAGATCGGCAAGGATGATTTCGTCTTCGTCGCTCATGGGATTTCCTTACAGAAGCGGTGGGTCTCATACCGACCGAAACCGCTAATCGGTTCCGCATCGTGGAACAGTACCGTATCATGAAACAACGGTTTGTGTGAAGTGCGACACGAAGTTCGTATCATTCTTCGTCTCGGCGCCTTGATCGACACCAAAATTGGCCGATATGAGCGTGATGAATGAAGAGTCTCGCGCCAGCGCAATGGCGGTCGTCGGAGTGGTGGTTGCCGGAACTTCCGCACTTTTCATTTTTGCGTCCGAGCTGATTTCCGTCACGGTGCTTGCCGGTCTGTTGATTGTCGCCGGCCTGTGGATCGTCGCCCAGCACCATGCGATCAGCACGGCGCGGTACGAGCTACAGCTGAGCGAACGCGAGTCCGCCGAGCGAAGTGCGCTGTTGGCACACCGCCAAACCGAAGTCGATCCTCATGCCCAATCGCGGTTGCGTCTTCGCGACGATGAAGCACGGGTCCTCGAACAGATCGCCGCCGACACCGATACGACCGAAGTGCTGAACAGCATTACGCAGCTCCTCGCCGGACAATACCCGGGTGCGCAGTTCCGCATCATTAACGACGACCTCTTCGATCATGAAATGGTCGATCGGACGTGGACCATTCTTGCTCGAACGGACACCGATTTGGGCTGGGTGTTGCAGGCGAATCTCGATCCCGATGCCCCCGAGCCCACCGATGAGGTACTGACCCTGGCCCAAGACCTTGCTCGTCTTGCCCTCGACAAGGCCCGCAGTCGCACGCACCTGCGCTACCAAGCCGACCACGACGCGCTCACCGGATTGCTCAGTAGGCGGGCCGTGCTCAGCACGCTCGACCGTGCCATTGCGAGCGGTGAGAGCATCGGTCTCGTGTACTGCGACATCGACAAGTTCAAAGAGATCAACGACACGCTCGGTCACCAAGCCGGTGACGATTTGCTGTGCGGTATCTCGTACCGACTCACCGAAGCAGCCTCGGGCGCTCCGTTCGACTGTCGAGTCGGGCGTCTCGGTGGCGACGAATACCTAATTGTTACATCCGGCGCAGACGACCGGCAGATGACCGCCTTCGTGGAGGAGCTGTCGTTCGCGATCCGCGCCCCGTTCAACTTCGGTGGCACCACAATCTCCACCTCGCTCAGCCTTGGTGCGGCGTTCACCCCGGTGCGGGAGCCTGGCGCTCCGGTTCCCGACAGCGCCGAGTTGCTCAAAGAATCCGACCTTGCGCTGTATCAGGTCAAGCGAAACGGTCGCGACAGTTACCGGTTCTTCGACGACGAGCTTCGCGGGATCCTCGACGATCAGCGCAAGCTCCAAGCCGACCTCGCCAAATCGATCAAGTCTCGATCGGGCATCCACGCAATGTTCCAGCCGCAGTTCGATGAGAACCGTGAACTGCTCGGTTTTGAAGCGTTGGGTCGCTGGTATCGGCAGGGACTGGGCCTTGTTAGTCCCGAGAACTTCCTCAGCGTCGCCGCAGAGCATGGCCTCATGGCCGATTTCGACTACGAGGTCTTCAACCACGTGTCGCAGGTGCTGGGCACGATGCGGCGTCAGGGACGCCAGCTCGGTTCGGTGTCGATCAATGTTTCGGCAGAGCGCCTAGAGAGGAAGGACTTTGTGCGGAGCACGCTCGACGTCCTGCGCCGCCACTCGATCGACCCTCGTTCGGTAGTCCTCGAGATCACCGAGTCGTCGTTGTTGCGAGACCTTCATGAACGCGGCAAGCGACTCGAGCAGCTGCGCACATGGGGTGTCAAGATCGCCATCGACGACTTCGGCACCGGCTATTCGTCGCTCTCGTACCTTCGTGAGCTTCCGGTCGACATCGTCAAGCTCGACAAGGACTTCGTCAGCGATATCGACACGTCGGTGGAGAGTCGCGCAATCGTTCGCGCCATTCTCGCTCTCGCACGAGCGCTCGACCTCGACGTTATTGCCGAGGGTGTCGAACGCGAAGAACAATTCACCATTCTGTCAGACCTCGGCTGCACGATCTTCCAAGGGTTCTTGCTCGGTCGTCCGCTCGAACTCGACACAGCGCGCGACATCGCCGAGCGCCGCTGGCAACCCGATCCCTTCGGCGCTGCATATGAGTGGTCAGACGGCCCTCCAGTCGACGCGTCGTCACTACATGACAGCGAGGCGCTTATCGAAGAGTCCGTCGGAGGTCGCTCGAAGGCGAAGAACCGCTCGTCGTCGTAACTATGCGTCGGCGATAACCGCTTGACGCCACTGCTCAGTCGCCTCGACCTGGTTGAACGTAAACACGTGCAGCCCCGAGATGTTGAGGTCGGAGAGCTCGTTGATCATTGGGTCGAGAATGTCGTTGGGGTCATAGGACCCAGGCGCCATCAGCTTGGTGACCGCTGCTCGGTTCTTCTTCAAGAATCGAAGCGACGCGCCAACGCCGAGGCGAACGCCCATCGTCATGAGCTTGGTGCGGTCGACCACGCCGGGGATACCGAGGTGGACGGGGAGGTCGAAGCCGGCTGCTCGCTCGGTCTTCAGCCAGCTCGTGATCAGGTCGGTGTCGAAGCACATCTGGGTCGAGGCCCAGCCGTCAACGCCGGCCTCGTTCAACAGCGCCTGCTTCGCGTGGAGCTGCTCGTGGCAGACCTCGCTGCTGATGAGCGCGTGTCCATCGGGGTACGAGGTGATTCCGACCTTCGTTAGGCCATGGTCCTGGGCGAAGAGATCGCTCAAGAACGCATGTGCACCCTCATAGGGGCCCGCAGGTTCTTCGGCGTCACCGGCAACGCAGAACAAGGTCTCGTATCCCTCGGTCTTCATCCACTTCGCGATCTTGGCCACGTGTTCGGGGCCCTCGACGAGTCGAGCTGCGATGTGCGGTACTGGCCGGTGGCCTTTGTTGCGGATCTGGTCCGTGAGTTCCATCGTGGCGTCAAGGCCCTTGACCGGTGATGCGGTGACCGATACCAACGAGTTTGCTGGTAGCGCCTCGATTCCGGCATCGACGGACTTGAGTGGGATGAGCTCGAAGACCATGTTCTCGACGAGGTCGCGTCGGTAGGCCAATGCGTCGTTACTCGCCGAAGTTCCGGCGTTCTTTCCAAAGAGTGCCATTGATAGCTCCTACGAGAGGTTGATGACGTTGCCGTCAGCGTCGATGTCGATCTTCTGTGCAGCCGGGCTCTTGCCGAGGCCCGGCATAGTGCGCATGTCACCACAGATTGGGTACACGAAGCCTGCTCCAACCGAAGCGCGAACTTCGCGAACGGGCAGGGTCCAACCGGTCGGTGCGCCTTTGAGCTTGGCGAATGCCGAGATCGACAGATGGGTCTTGGCAATACAGACGGGCAGGTTGCCGAAGCCGTTTGCCTCGTAGTTGTCGATCTGCTTTGCCGCAGCGGGGGAGACGTCGATGCCGTCGGCGCCGTACACCTTCTTTGCGACGGTTTCGATCTTCTCTCGAATCGGCATGTCGTCGGGGTAGAGGACCTCGAAGTTCGACGCTTCGTCGGCTGCTTCGGCGATTGCGCCGGCAAGGTCCGTTGCGCCTTGACCGCCGTCGGAGAAGTGGGTCGATACCGCTGCGCGTGCGCCGTATTCCTGAGCGATCTCGTGAATGGCGTTGATGTCTTCGTCGTGGTCACCGGGGAACACATTGATGGCAACGACGGGGGTTACGCCGTGGATCTGCATGTTCTCGAGTTGCTTGCGAAGGTTGTCGCCACCCTGGTGGACTTCGTCGGGGTTTGCTTCGAGCAGTGCCGGTGGCAGGTCCTTGCCGGCGACGATCTTGTGATTGCCGCTGTGGGCTTTGAGTCCTCGGACGGTTGCGACGAGTACGGCAGCGTCGGGGGCGATGCCCGAGTAGCGGCACTTAATGTTGAAGAAGCGCTCAGCACCCATGTCGGCACCGAAGCCGGCCTCGGTGAGGAGGTAGTCGGCGGTCTTGATGCCGATTTGGTCGGCGACGATCGAGCTGTTGCCGGTAGCGATGTTGCCGAATGGGCCGGTGTGCACAAGGGCTGCGGTGCCTTCGAGTGTCTGCATCAGGTTGGGCTTGATGGCTTCCTTCAAGATGACGGTCATCGAGCCCGCAGCGCCGATCTCTTCGGCGGTCACCGGTGTGCCGTCCTTGGTGTAGCCCAGGACGATACGGCCCATGCGAACACGGAGGTCCTGGAGGCTGGTGCACAAGGCGAGTGCTGCCATGACCTCGGAAGCAGCGGTGATGTCGAAGCCGGTTTCGCGAGGGACGCCATCGAGACGTCCGCCAAGGCCAATGACGGCGTTGCGGAGCGAACGGTCGTTAACGTCGAGCACTCGGCGCCACGTGATGTTGTTTGTGTCGATACCCGATTCGTTGCCGTGGTAGAGGTGCGCATCGAGCATGGCCGAGCAGAGGTTGTGTGCCGCGGTGACGGCGTGCATGTCGCCGGTGAGGTGCAGGTTAAACAGCTCCATTGGCACGACTTGGCTGTACCCGCCGCCGGCTGCGCCACCCTTAATGCCGAAGGTCGGGCCCATCGATGGCTGGCGGATGGCGATCGTTGCCGACTTGCCAATGTGCTGGAAGGCTTGGCCAAGACCGACGGTCGTGGTGGTCTTGCCTTCGCCGAGCGGCGTTGGCGTGATTGCCGAGACAACGACGTACTTTGCGTCGGGGCGTTCGGCCATTGCAGGAATTGCCTCGAGCTGGATCTTCGCGGCGCCGACGCCGTATGGCTCCAGGTTCTCCTGGGGAATGCCAGCACGATCTGCAATCTCGGTCAGTGGAAGCAGCTCGGCTCCCTGGGCGATTTCAAGATCTGATGGAAAGCTCATTTTTGACCTTATTGGTGTTGTGTAGTTCGGCAGATTCCCACCACATCTGGCGACAAGGCAGGGTGTTAGAGACTCTAGCGGATCTGTTACAGTCTCTAGCGGGCGGTTCCGCATTATGGAAACGTTCCGCATTGTGGAACATACAATGCTGTGACGGCCGACGCAAGTACCAGAATGCAGAAAACGCTCGTCGGCGGGCGACGCGATACGTTGCGGGCCGTTCGCTGGTGTGTTGGTTGCGGTGCACGGATCCAGAGACCGGAATATTCGTACGATCTTGCTCGTTTAGCACGACGGATATTGGCCTATGGTGCCGATACACGCTCGCAATGGAGGCGAAAGATGGTCAACGTTCCCAAGGGATACCGCAGTTCGAATGTCAGCGATCAACGAGATGGTGGCTCGTCACGTGGCGGGGCAGATCTCCTGGGCGGGATGCTTGGCGGGAACGCGATGGGCGGCGGACTACTCGGCACGCTCGGGAAAGCGGCCTTACCGATGATCCTGGGGTCGCTGATGCGCGGCCGTGGCGGCAGCGGCGGGGGACTCGGCGGTCTCCTGGGAGGCATGCTCGGCGGTGGAAAGAGCCAAGCCGAAGCAGTCTCTCGTGAGCAACGAGACCAGATCGATGACGAAGCCACGCTGTTGCTGCGAGCAATGATCAACGCAGCAAAGGCGGACGGCAAGATCGAAAAGGAAGAGGTCGACAACATCGTTCAGCGTCTCGGCGACCTCGATGCTGGAGAGAAGCAGTTTCTCGAAGCCGAGTTCAAGGCGCCGCTCGATGTTGCGGCCTTCTGTGCGACCGTGCCAGAGGAGCTCGACGAGGAGGTCTACGCCTTCTCCGTTATGGGCATGCGCCTCGACACCCAGCAGGAGGCCCAGTACCTGGGCGCTGTTGCTCAGGGCCTACGGCTCGACCCCAAGGTCTGCAACGCCATCCACGACAAGCTTGGCGCGCCGCCCATCTTCGCGTAGGGGCTCGGTTCGCGTCTTGACGGAGACCTCGTCGGACACAATGTCGGCGAGGATCTGGTGGCACCAAACGTCTGCCTCACCAGGAACGCCATTCGATGCGGCGAGCACGCGCTCGACGTCGGCGTCGGAAAACCGAAGATCGAGTTCGGTCGCAGCTGGTGATGCCAGCTTTGCTGCGTCCAACCGACGATCGATGATCGCTCGGAGTGTCTCTCGGTCGACCGGTTGGAGCTCGTGGGTAATGACCGAAAAGCCCGAGGCTTCGCCGATCGCCCGCAAGTCCACGTGTGTGCCGATCACGAGCGTCGAGGCCGCCTGGGCCAACTCTCGGAACCACCGCCGCCGAAGCGGGCGTGGCATGCGGTCGATCTCGTCCCCGTAGATCGTGACGCCATCGACAGGCTTCGGCGGGGCAGTCCAGCGTTCGCGGTACGGCCGGCGAGCAATGTAGTGGTACGGGCCCGGTGATCGGTCCCGCCAGTGAGCGAGCTGGCTCGATTTGCCGAGGCCGCTCTCGCCGATGACCTGAACGAGGGTGGCAGATCCCGGTGGCGGCGGAGCGGGCAATCCTCGATCAACAAATGCTGTGACGGGCCGATCTCCGGCCTGCGGGGCGGCAAAGGGGTTATGGGAGAGGCCTGCGGAGCGGTATCGGTCAGAGAACGGCATTTCTACGGCAGCGGGTGAGGGCGGCGGTAGACGCCTGCGCCTCCGACGGGGACGACGAGGACCTCTGCCGATGAGTGCTGGTCGCGTCCGAGGCGGATGTCGGTCCGAGCTTCGATTCGGTAGACGATGCGGAGTAAGGCTCCGTCGTAGGAGATCGGTGCAGTGGCGGGTACCACGAGGTGTACGACCCCACTGGCCATGCCGTACTCGTCGACCGGCAATGAGGTCTCGCCAATGCGTTCGGAGTCGACGTCGCCGCGACCCTCGGTCGTCATCACAAGCGCAATCTGTACCGCTCGGACCTGGCCGACCGTCTTTGCGTTCGTTTCACCATCGGACGGGCTGCGGCGGACCGTGCAGGCGAACGCGTCACCGACCTCAGTAATGTCGTGCTCGATCTCGATCGACAGATTCGGATCGTAGCTCACGACTGATCACCCCTCGGAGTGTCTTGGATGTTGTGTAGCGACGGGTCGAGCTCTGCAGCGACGATGAGATCGAAGTCGGCCGTCTTCGAGATCGTTGACACCTCACCGATCTCGATCTCGAGGGTCCACTTGACCTTGTTGTTCGCCAGGTCGATGGTCGGAGCGCCGACGTTGGCCGGTATGTGAATGTCGACAATGGCTTCGAACCGGTTGTTCACCAGGTCGCCAGTGACGGTGCTTTCGCGTTCATAGACCGTTCGTTCATCGGTCCGGGTGTCGGTTCCGACGGTGTAGCGCACCCACTCTTCGCATTCGATGTCGAACTCGGTTTCGATCGATGCGTTCGGTACGGCCCGTTTGGCAACACGAACCACCCGAGCCGGGGTTGTCGAACCGAGCTGCAGTGGCCACTGTGCGAAGTGAACCTCGGTTGGGCCCCACTTCTGCAGTTCCATTGCGGATGCGACGAAGACCGCGACGAAGACAAGACCGACCAGGGTCATGATGACGGTGAACACCGTGGAGCCGCCGCTAACAGCGAGTATGAACAAGAGCACGATGATCGGGAGGCCAATGCCCGCACAGCCGAACAAGTACTTGCTGTCGTTGTCGGTGAGGACGTGTGCCGTCGGGAAGTTCGCCGTATCGGTCCCGGATCCGTTTTGGCTCATAGCGCGAGCGTAGAAGACCGAGCCCAAGCGTTTGGTGATCTCCCGGTATGGTCGAAGCGGTTTGCTCGAGGAGGTGTATGTCCGAGGAGTACGTGTTTCCCGATGGGTACGAAGGTCCGATCGTTCGCTGGTCGATCGTCGACGGAGCGATCCACAAGGACGGTCGCCGCGTTCTGACGCTGACCCGCATTCAGAAGGTCTTGATCAACAACCTGAACGGGCGCGTACGTGTGCGGGAAGTGCGTCTGCTGCTCGATGACGGAGACGTGGTTTCGTTCGGTTCGTACGCTGGGTCGCTTCTCGGTCGAGACGGAACCGGCTACGCAGGGTTTCGGACCGCGTTTTTCGCCTCGCTCGCGCAGGTCGCACCCGATGTTGAGATCGATACCGAAGCTGCGTTGTTGCCGAAGTTCGTGTTTGCGGTGTTTTGTGCCGCCATCTCGCTCTTGATAGCCATCCTCGCTGTCTCAAAAGGCGGTCTTGTCGTCGCAGTCTTGGGATTCGCAGGGTTTCTTTTGGGCATGTCGAGGGCTTGGCATAACCGGCCATGGGATGCCGGTCGGACGGTGGTTACCGCCAAAGCCTTTCGTCAGAGTGCTACGCAATAAGGTCTGAGCCATGACGACCTCGACACCCCTATGGGATCTGCCAAACAATCACGACATGCTTGCACTCCACGTTCCGCTCGAGGGTAAGCGGGTCGTCGATGTTGGCTCCGGAGCGGGGGCCCTCGTGCGCTTCATGCGCACCCGAGGAGCGCAGCCGATCGGCATCGAGTGTGGCGAGGCAATGATCGCCCAAGCTCGCGATGCTGATCCCGACCATGTCGACGCGTACCTCGAGGGTGTTGGTCAAGACATGCCCGTTGACGATGCATCGGCCGACGTCGTGGTCTTCTCGTACTCGCTTCACCACGTGCCCGGCGAGCATCTGGCGGCTGCACTTCGCGAGGCGGAGCGCGTCCTTCGCCCAGGTGGAACGCTCGCGGTTCTCGAGCCCATTGCGGAGGGTCCGGGCTTCGAAACCCACAAGCTGATCGACGATGAGACCGTGGTGCGAGCGGCAGCGCAGGCGGCGCTCGACACGGATCTGCCCGAACAGCTCGGTCAGGTCGCCGAGCACCGGTACACGACGGCGTATTCGTACTCAGGAGTTGCCGAGCTGGAGAAGACCGTGATCGACATCGACCCAGAGCGACGAGACGCCTACGAACTCGTGCGCGATGAGGTCGCAGAAATCTTTATGGCCCAAGCCCAAGAGCTCGGTGGCCG
>CALLAA010000083.1 GCA_938002955.1 uncultured Acidimicrobiales bacterium | reverse complement strand
CCGGCCTGATCGGTTACGTGGAACGTGAGGTTGGACCGGCCACCGGCAATCTGATGGAACGACAACGGACCCGAAACGGACCCACCCTGCTCAGCAACGGTGGCCGCTAGCCATTCGGTGACGTTGTGAATGTCGATCCCTGCTGGCGCATCAGCGTCTTGCCCGTTTGTCATGTACGTCCCTTCACCGACTTTCGGGCAAGGCTATGGCACGCACGCCCGAGCGATACGCTTCGGGGCGTTCATCTTGTTCCACGATCTGAGGAGAACACCCATGGCCGACGTAACCGATGCCACCTTTGCCACCGATGTGATCGAACGGTCGAAGACCGTTCCCGTCGTCGTCGATTTGTGGGCGGAATGGTGTGGGCCGTGTAAGTCGCTCGGACCGGTGCTCGAAAAGGTCATCGGCGAGACGCAAGGACTGGTCGAATTGGCCAAAATCGATGTCGACGCCAATCCCGAGGTAAGCGCTGCGTTCCAGGTCCAGTCGATCCCAGCGGTCTACGCAATGGTCGATGGTCAAGTTGTCGACGGCTTTATGGGCGCTCAGGGCGAGCCTCAGGTGGTCGAATTCGTGCAGCGTCTACTCGATGGCACCTCTGTCGCTGCCGCAACTGCTGCGACCGGGGAGACCGAGGCCGGCGCCGAGGTAGACGACGAGATCGCCGAGCCGGTCGTTGCCGAACCACTGATCTCCGAGCCTGGTATGGAGTCTGCGGCGGCCGCACCTCCAGCGGCCCCAGCACCGTCTGCCGCTGAAGCCGATGCGATCGAGGCCGAGCTCGTCGACCTGCTCACCAGGGTGAAGGGCGACGACGAGGCGCGCGAGAAGTACATTGCGCTACTCGACCAGCTCGGCCCTGACGACCCTCGCACGAATAACTACCGGCGAAAGCTGGCCACCGCCTTGTTCTAGCGAGCGGGTGTAGCCGCCGCTCGCCTTCTGCTCGTGTTGTTGGAGCGAGGCGGCTAGGGCTACGTTCTCTATCGAAGCAACTTCCCCCTGTTTCTTACTGATCAAGGTGTGAGGAAGTTGCTATGTCTGGGATGCACCAAGGTGCTCCGCCTATCGATCCGCTCGACGCGTTGCGCGCCGCCGATCACCGTCCGGCCCATGAGGTTTGGCGGGAACGTATTCGAGGTTGGTTCACCAATGGGCCGCCTGAAGCCGCCCGAAGGGGAGCGGTCTCGCTGGGTCTTGTCGTCGTGGCGCTCGCGATTGGTTGGCGGTTGTTCGCCGCGAGTGAACCGCCGATCGAGGACAGCCTGCCGCTCGCCCAAGTGGCGAGCACGGACGCGCCGCCCGTCGTCCCCCAAATGGACGCGCCTGCAGAGAACCCGACGGTTGCGGTCGCTCCGCCCGACACGCTCGTGGTGCACGTTGCCGGTTCGGTGCTCCGTCCGGGTTTGGTGACGGGTCGCGTTGGTTGGCGGGTCGACGACGCCGTGAATGCGGCCGGAGGGCCAGTGGGAACCGCAGACCTCGACCGGCTGAACCTCGCCTCTCCAATCGCCGATGGCCAACGAATCTTTGTCCCGCTGGTCGGCGAGAACGAACCAAACGTTCTCACTCCCGAGTCCGGGGTGTCGGGAGGCGAGGACTCTGCGGGGCCGATCAATCTCAATACCGCCGATGGCTCGGCGCTCGAATCTCTCCCGGGCATCGGCCCGGCGACGGCAGCAACGATCATTGCCCATCGCGAGGAGCACGGCGCGTTCGGCGACGTCGATGCGCTCGTCGCCGTGCGGGGGATTGGTCCAGCCACACTCGAAGCGCTCCGTGATCATGTCACCGTTGGGTGAGGCCGATCCGACGGTCGAAGGGCGAAGGAGATCCTGGTCGGAGGATGCTCAGGTCGTTGGTCTCGTGCTCCTCGGATTCGCTACGCCTCGGTTGCTTTGGGGGCTTCCATGGCCGGTGCTCGCGTTATTTGCTGTGGCGTGCGTGGCGACGTTGCGGCCCCGGTTTGCGATCGCAGCGTTGCTCTTGGCGATCGCCGTGCATTCTTCGATCGCACGCAATGGCTTACTGCCGTCGCCGACGAGGCCTATTGAGTCCGAACACGTCCGCCTGATCGAAGATCCTCGGCCTGGCCGCAGTGGGTGGCGCGCCTTGGCCAACGTAGACGGGCAGACCGTCGTCATTACGGCACGGCTGCCAGCGGCTGGTCGCCTGCGAACAGCGTCGGTCGGCGATGAGCTACGCCTCTCGGGGACGCTTCGGGGGAGCGAACCACAAACCGATTGGGCGATCGGTCAACGTGTCGTCGGCCAGCTATCCGTCACCGACATCGACCATGTCGAACCGGCGGCCGGAATCGTCGGCGCGGCGAATATCTTGCGCGACGCAATTCGAGACGGAGCCGAATCAGTCCCGTTCGACCGCCGAGTGTTGTTCACCGGTCTGGTCTTCGGCGACGACCGAGGCCAGGACGTGATCGTTGCCGACAACTTTCGCGCAGCTGGCCTTGGTCACTTGCTCGCCGTGTCGGGACAAAACGTGGTCTTCGTCTTGATCCTGGCGTCACCGTTGCTGTCCAGATTACGTTCGGCTCCGGTGCGGGTTGGCGTCGCATTTGCCGTACTTGCTGGCTTCGGATTTCTCACCCGTTTTGAGGCATCGGTGACCAGGGCGATCGTTATGGCCGGCCTCGCGCTCGTGGCACATGCCGTTGGTCGCCCATCGAGCGCGCCGGCGGTCCTCCCGCCCGCGGTGCTGGGACTTCTACTCCTCGACCCGCTGCTCGCCTGGTCGTTGGCGTTTCAGCTTTCGGTTGCCGCAACGTTGGGGCTCATTGTGATGGCGCCTCGACTCGCATCGATGATGCCGGGCCCCGAGCCGCTTCGCCTAGCGACCGCCGCAACGCTGGCTGCGCAACTGTTCGTTTCGCCGCTGTTGTTTCGGACCTTCGGCCAGGTCAGTGTCGTTGCGGTGCCGGCGAATCTATTGGCCGCTCCCGCGGCGGCCGGAGCGATGATGTGGGGGCTGGGAGCCGGCACGTTGGCTGGGATTGGTCCGCCAGGCGTAGCGATGGTGCTACACCTGCCCACCCGTGCCCTGTTGTGGTGGATCGATGGTGTTGCGGCGTGGGCAGCGCGCCTCGATGTTGGCCAGGCGACGCCATGGCACCTCGGTGTGTTGGTGGTCGGCGTTGTGCTGTGGCGGGTCCTCGGTGCGCGCCGATGGTTCGGTGCGGTCATCGTTGCCGCCGCCGTAGCCGGTCCGCTCGTGACGCCACGGCAGCTGCCAACGGGGAACCACGATCTTGTACCGGGAGTCTCGATCTCGCGTTCATCGCTCGGTCATGACGTCCTCATCATCGGCCCCGAGGCGACCGGAGAAGACCTCGTGCAGGCTGTCCGGCAGGCCCGTCTCGGCAGGATCGATCTCGTCATTGCCACCAGCGGTACAAGAACCGTCGGCGTGATGGTGGCGTTGGTGCAGCAGCGCTTTGATGTCGTTGACACGTGGGCGCCGAGTGGTCACCAGGTGCCTAGGGCTCGGGTTGTGGAGCCAATGTCGGGTTCGGTTGGTTCGCTTCGAATCGAACAAAACAGCGCGGGTGAGATCGAGGTGTACGAATCGTGATTCGCTCCGCTTTTGCGCGCCGGGTCGGGCCCTGTGTCGGTTAACGTTCGCCGTAATGACCGCAACGGATCGCACCTTCGTGATCGCCCGAGGGATCGAAGCTCCCGCCGAGCACATTCGCATCGACGCCTCCACCGCCGAACGCGCGCTCACGGCGCTGACCGAGTTGCACGAGGACACCGACGACGGCTCCGGAATGGTTTGCGCGGTTCTCGATGACGATATGGATCGTGACGAGTTCGTTGCGCTGGTGTCGGTGTTGGTGGTGCATGGCGTCACCATGTTCGATACCAACCACCCCCAGATTGTTCGGCGGGTGCTCGACACCCATTCCGCTATCTCGGCTGGGCAGATCGAGGTCCTCGAACCATGACCATTCGTTTGTTGAAGGGGAACGACGACACGCTCTTGAGCCGTGCTGTTTCCGAGAACGTCGCCTCCCTCGTCGGAACCGGCGACGCGTCGCTCATGGTCGAGGAGTTGACCGAAGAGCAATACCGGATGGAGGACGATTCCTTCGCCATTACCCGGCTGGTCGACGGCGCCCAGACGCCGCCGTTCTTGACCGAGCGACGGGTCGTTGTTGGCCGTCACCTCGGGCGTTTCTCAAAGGCAGCTGATGTCGAGGCGCTGGTGGCATATCTGGCGTCGCCGCTCCCATCGACCGATCTGTTGCTCGTGTGGGAGAAGGGCGTTTCTCCTCGACAGGACCGGATGCCAGCAATCCCCAAGGCGCTAAACGAGGCGCTATCGGCAGCTGGCGCTGAGATTATCGACGCTGGCATTCCATCGGGGAAGAACGCTTCGGCCTGGCTCGACCGTCAGCTCAAAACGGCGGCGGTCACTGTCGACGCCCGGGCCGCGAATCACATCGCCGAGCACCTCGGCGAACAGCGCTCGCGGGTCGTCAGTCTGCTCTCGACGCTCGAATCGGTCTACGGCCCCGACGTCACCATCGGTGTCGATGAGGTCGAGCCGTTTCTGGGGGAGAGCGGCGACGTGCCGCCGTGGGAACTCACCGATGCGATCGATTCGGGGAAGATCGACGTCGCTCTCGACAAGCTGCACCGCATGACCGCAGCTGGCGGTCGGCACCCGCTTCAAATTATGGCCAGCCTTCAGACTCACTACATGCGAATGATGAAGCTCGACGGGGCACCGATCAGCGGCGAGAAGCAGGCCGCCCAACTGCTTGGAATGAAGGGTTCGACCTTCCCGGCGAAGAAGGCGTTGACCCAGTCGAAACGGCTTGGCTCCAGCGGGGTTCGCCGGTCGATCGAGCTGCTGTCGGAGGCGGATCGTGGTCTTCGTGGTGAGAGCGGCTGGCCGCCGGAGCTCGTCATGGAAGTGCTCGTGGCTCGCTTGGCAAACTTGCGATGATCTCCGCGCTCGCCGTAATCGTCGGGGTTCTACTCGTTCTTTCGGTGCTTGCCGATGTGGTCAACACCTTGGTCACCACCACGACGTCGACGTGGCGATGGTGGCTGACCCGCATCCTGTATCGACGTTCGTGGCTGGTGGTTGCTTGGCTCGGCAAGCGGATCGCCGACGTTGATCGGCGCGAGCGCTTCTACTCGACCTTCGCTCCCATTTCGGTCCTTGTCATGCTCGGGACCTGGGTTTGTCAGCAGATCGTCGGGTTCGCGCTGATCTGGTGGGGCCTCGGTGGCGTGAGCGGCGTCGATGGACTCGCAGACTCGTTGTATTTCTCTGGCGTTGTGTATTTCACCGTGGGGTTCGGTGAGGTCGTTCCCGTGGAGCAGGTGCCGAGGTTCGGGGCACTCATTGAGGCCTTCTCCGGAGTCCTGACGACGGCGCTGGTCATTGGTTACCTGCCGGCGCTGTATTCGGCCTATAGCGAGCGGGAGCAGAAGCTATTAACCCTCGACGATGGGAGCGAAGACCGGATCACGCCGACGAATCTTGTGCTTTCACGAACGCCCGACGGTGATATTGGTGAGCTGGAGTCCTTCTTCGCTGATTGGGAGTCCTGGATCGCCAGAGTCCTCGAAACACACACCACCTTCCCGATGCTCACCATGTTCCGTAGTCAGCATCACGGGCAGAGTTGGATTACGGCGCTCGGGTTGATTACCGACGCAGCGCTTCACGTTGAGCTGACGGTGCAAGGTAGGGGCAAAGCCGCGTATTGGGCGTTTCGTCGGGCGTGTCGGCTCTTTCAGATGCTGACGGTTGGCGCTGACCTGTCGGAGTATCGGGCCCGGTTGGACGAGGCCTA
>CALLAA010000082.1 GCA_938002955.1 uncultured Acidimicrobiales bacterium | reverse complement strand
TCTCCCGAGACTTCCGCTCGGATCCCCGAAATGCGGCGATGGATACTCATGCTTGATTCTCCCGAGACTTCCGCTCGGATCCCCGAAATGCGGTGATGTGTGCTCATGCTAAGTCCTTTGGGGTGGCGAACGTGCCAGCGATTGCGGTGGCAGCAGCGACGGCGGGGGAGACCAGGTGGGTCCGTCCACCGCGGCCTTGGCGCCCTTCGAAGTTGCGGTTCGACGTAGAGGCCGAACGTTCGCCTTCGGTGAGCTTGTCCGGGTTCATTGCCAGGCACATCGAGCAGCCCGGTTCACGCCAGTCGAAACCGGCGTCGATGAAGATCTTGTCGAGACCTTCGGCCTCGGCTTGTTTCTTGACGAGACCCGATCCGGGTACGACGAGTGTGCGCATGCCGTCTTTCACCGATCGACCCTGTGCGACAGCGGCTGCTGCCCGAAGGTCTTCGATGCGGCTATTGGTGCAGCTTCCGATGAAGACGGTGTCGACGGCAACGTCCTTCATGGGCATGCCAGCGGTGAGGCCCATGTACTCGAGTGCTCGTTCGGCTGCATCGCGGGCGACCGGATCGTCGAACATGTCGAGGGTTGGCACATTGTCGGAAAGCTTGATGACCTGTCCGGGGTTGGTTCCCCAGGTCACGTGCGGGGTGATGTCCTCGCCGTGGATGACGACCTCGCGATCGAAGACCGCGCCTTGGTCGGTCTTGAGCGTGCGCCAGTAGGCAACGGCCGCATCCCAATCGGCACCTTGCGGGGCGTTTGGGCGACCCTTCAGGTATTCGAAGGTCGTTTCGTCTGGCGCAATGAGTCCGGCCTTTGCACCGAATTCGATCGACATGTTGCAGACCGTCATGCGGCCTTCCATCGACAGTGCCTCGATGACCGGACCACGGAACTCAGCAATGGCACCGATGCCGCCGCCGGTATCGCACGCGGCAAGAATCGCGAGCACGACATCCTTGGCCGTGGAGCCCTCAGGAAGCACACCGTCGACGGTGATCGACATGGTCTCCTGCGCTGGCTGAATCAACGTCTGGGTAGCGAGCACGTGCTCGACCTCGCTGGTGCCGATGCCGAACGCCAGCGCACCGAATGCACCGTGGGTGCTCGTGTGGCTATCGCCGCACACGATGGTCATTCCCGGTTGGGTCAGACCCTGCTCGGGGCCGATGACGTGCACAATGCCTTGGTTGACGTGCCCCATGGGGTAGTTCGTGATGCCGAACTCGTCGGTGTTGACCCGAAGCGTCTCGACCTGCTTGGCGGAGATCTCGTCGGCGATTGGCTGATCGATGTTCTCGGTTGGAACGTTGTGATCCTCGGTCGCGATCGTCAGATCGGGGCGACGAACCGTCCGGCCGTTCTGCCGAAGACCATCAAAGGCCTGCGGGGACGTGACTTCGTGCACGAGGTGCAGGTCGACGTAGAGGAGATCTGGCTGGCCGTCTTCGGAGTGGACGACATGGTCGTCCCACACCTTCTGGCTGAGGGTTCTGGCTTCGGTGCTCACGGCTTGCAGGCTATCTGGCTCGCTTTTGCCTGCGGCACCCCAACGGCATGCCAGGTACCAGGTACCAATAGCCAAAAAGGTACCTGGTACCTTTTGGCGAAAAGGTGCCAGGTTCGTTCATAACTCGATCAGGGGCGCCTGGCGTCTTAGCCGACCCACCAGTCGTTGGACTTGAGGCGATCGCTGCCGCCCGTCGCGTCGTGGATCTTCATTGCGAGGCCCCGGAACCGGGTTCCCGCCAACCGTCGCCAAAGTCGGTTGCGGCGCTTGCTGTAGTCACGTGTGTACGGACAGACGCGGACACAGACCGCACAGTCGCTGTTGATCTTCGACCAGTAGCTGAAACACTTCTCGCCATCGACGGACCACTTCTTGACTCCCTTGATGCTCGAGATGTTTACGGGCTGCCAGTTGGGTTCGCCGTGGGGGATTGCCTTGGCCGGGCACTTGTCTGCGCAGCGATCGCACTGTTCGCAGAACTCCTTGACCCCGAACGCCTGCGGTGCGTCGGTCGCGAGTGGCATGTCCGTGAAGATCTTGCCGATGCGAAAGCGCGGGCCGAGCTCGGGGCTGATAACCAGACCGTGCCGCCCGTATTCGCCGAGGCCAGCTTGCATGGCGAGGGGGATCGCCAGTGCGGTGTCGTTCATCGACGCGATCGCTTGGTAGCCGAGGTTGCGGATGTACTGGGCCATTCCGAGCAGCACGGTGGCATCGGTGGAGTAGCCAAGACCCGTGGCAGTGCCAGAAAGTGCCGACGGCGCCGTTTTGATCAGCGAGTCGTTCATCTCCTGGCCAATGACGACTACATGGGTGAGGCCGTCGGGCAACTCGTTGGGCTTGGGGCCTTTCTCCGAGGCGCTGAAGCGTTCGGTGTACACCCAGCGTTCGTCGAAATTGGTAATGCCGATCAGGTCGGCACCGAACACTTTCGATACCTGCTTGAGTTCTCGGCTGGCCTGCTCGGGCGATCCAACGTCGACTCTCTCGCTCGCCCCGTCGCGCAACATCGACAGCGGATCGAGAAAGCCGTCTCGTCGATCGCCGTCCTCGAACATCTCGGCAAAGATGTCGGCGACGTGCCACGACGCGTTGCGAATGGCGTAGTCGCGTTGGGTGAAGCCGTTCGCTTTGCGCCACTTCGTGAGGGGTCGTCGATAGGTGGCGAAGAACGTGTCGCTGCGTTCGTCGCGAATGCGGTCGTCCCACATCGAACGTGAGAAGACATCGTCGACCTGGCTAAATCGCTCGAAGTCGTCGTTGACGATGTCGTCGATCATCAGGAACCAGAAGCGCTAGCAACAGCATCGCCGATGGTGACACTTCCGGCCCGGTCGACCGTCAGACCAATGCCGAGTGCGGATTGGCTTTCGGCGTTGATGGTCTTCAAAACCGAGAGGTCTCGTTCGATTCCTGGCTGGGGCCTCGTCACCATCACGCAGCGATCGACACGTTTGGTCACGGCGAATGCTGCGTCACCAATGGTGATGTGCGCGCCCACGAGTTCGTCCTCGCCCATGCCGTCACAGATGAAGTTCTTGCGGAACCGCTCGGGAGCCCACGCTCGAAGGCTCGACGTGCTCACCAAAGATGCTCGGGTTCGTCCACTGTCGTGAAAGGTGTCCTCCGGTCCGTCCCATTGCACCCAGTCGGCGTCGTTCTCGACGTCCATCGGGTTCTCATACCGACCCGGGCCTGCGCCTGCTTCGACGAGCTCGACGGGCTTGCCCAGCCAGTTCGATAGGTCGGCGTCGCTATCTGTCGTTGTGCCATCTGGCAGCGTGATCTGGACCGAACCAGCCGACCATGTAGCTGAGGCGAAGAGCAGCTCGGGCTGGCGCCGCGCCGTCAGGGTGAGGCCGGTCTCGATATCGCGTATGCCGAATGAGCGATCGCCGACAATGCCGGTCGTGGCAACCGGGGCGGAGTCGAGCTGCTCGCCGCCAATCGACTTCACCGGGTAGCGCCAGATGGAACGAATTCGTAGGTCCATCGGGCGATCTTGTCACACGGGCTGGCGAGCGTCCTCAACGACGGCGACGCGGTGCATGACCCGGCGGTTCGGGAGATAGTCGATCACCGCGTAGTGCTGGGTGCCTCGGTTGTCCCAGATCGCCATCGTGTTCGGCTTCCAGCGCAGGCGCACGTGATGTTCGGGTCGGTTGATCCGATCGAATAGTTCGGTGAGCAGTCGGCCACCTTCAGGCGCCGACAGGCCGATGATGAAGCGAGTGAACGACTCGCTCACATTTAGGTACGGCCGGCCGGTGACCGGGTGGTGCGACACCATTGGATGCACGGCGGTCTTTGCGTTTGTGTATGCCTCGAGGATTCCGTCGTTGCCGCCTTCTCGATAGGCAGGGGTGCGGAAGGCGCCCATGTCGTGCACGGCTTCGAGTTCTGCGAGGTCGGCTTTCATGCCCGCTGGAAGCGAGTCGTAGACCGAATACATGCTGGCCCAGAGGGTGTCGCCGCCAGCGGGCGGAATCACGACCCCCTTGAGAATCGAAGCGAAGGGAGGGGTCTCCCGATAGGTCATGTCGCTGTGCCATTCGGCTGCGTCGGGAAGGTCGTCGTCTTTCCATTCGATGATCACGACGTCGTCGCTGTCGGGATGGGTCACATAGGAGTGATGGCGAGCCCCGAGGGTGCCGAGCGCCTGCCCGAGCTCGGTCATTTTGGCCGGAGCGAGGTCGAAGTCTCGCATGAAGATCACCTGATGCTCCATGAGGAGGGCGTGCAGTTGATCGGCGAGGTCAGCGGTGATCTCGGTGTTCGAATCGAGGCCGGAGATCTCGGCACCGAGGGCTGGGGAGAGACGATCAATGCTCAGCGACATGATCACAATCGTAGATCACCGACAGCGAAAACTGAACACTCGTTCAGTTCTTGGTCAGATCCGTATCGGATATGGCATCGAGTGTCGGTCGGTGCGCAGTCAGTACGGTTCATATATGGATGAATCGCCGGTGGGTGCCGTTTCTCACATCGGAGTAGGCGAGAGAGAATCGATCCTCACGCGCCGGTCGAAAGCACTACGGGCGCTTGGAGTGGCGATTGGTCTACTGGTCCTCGTTTGGTTGATCTTGTGGCAGGTGCTCGGCGTCCAATCGTGGTGGATTCCGAGCGAGGCGATGGAGCCAGCTATTCCGCAAGGATCGCGAGTGGTCACGTGGAGCCTTGGCGCTATTGAACGTGGCGACATTGTCGTGATTGAGACGAGCGACCTGGACATTGCTGGACCAACTACAGAACTCATCAAGCGTGTTGTCGCGTTCGAAGGTGAAACGGTGGCGATCGAGAACGGTCAGGTCCTGGTCGACGGCGACGTCTTGCCCGAACCGTACCTGCCACAAGATCTCTCGACGGGCGTGCCACGGGGTGAAATTGCGCAAGAAGTCACGGTCCCAACGGGATATGTCTACGTGCTCGGCGACAACCGAAATCGAAGTGCTGACTCTCGTTCGTTCGGACCAATACCGATCGACAGCGTTGTCGCTAACCACGCCTGGGTGTGGCGGAGCGGCGAGTAGGGAGATCTTGTTGTACGGACGTTCGCGATCCGCAGGACGGACTTTTCGTCGTACGTGATCGGTCTGCAACATCGAGAGCGGTAGGAAGGAAGTCCCCTCGATAAGGAGCAACTCATGGCACTTAGGCTTGGCGATATCGCACCGAACTTCACCGCACCGACGACCCACGGCGACATCGACTTTCACGATTGGCAAGGCGACGCATGGGTTGTCCTGTTCTCGCACCCGAAGGACTACACGCCTGTGTGCACGACCGAGCTCGGTATGACCGCAAAGCTCGGCGAAGCGTTCGCCGAGCGCAACGTCAAGGCCATTGCGGTCAGCGTCGACACGGTCGAGGACCACAACGGCTGGATTGGTGACATCGAAGAGACCCAGGGAGCTGCGGTCAACTTTCCGATCATTGGCGACCCCGACCGCGTCGTTGCCGGGCTGTACGACATGATCCACCCAAACGCGAACGACACCCTTACGGTGCGGTCGCTGTTCATCATCGCTCCTGACCACACGGTCAAGCTCATGATCACCTACCCGGCGTCGACCGGCCGCAACTTCGACGAGGTGCTGCGTGTGATCGACAGCTTGCAGCTGACGGCGAACCATTCGGTCGCGACGCCAGCGAACTGGACGAGCGGCGAACGCGTCATCGTCTCACCGGGACTCGACGATGATGCAGCGACCGCAAAGTTCGGTGGCTTCGACAAGGTAAAGCCATACCTTCGCTACGTGGCCGACCCGTCGAGCTAGCGACGTCAACCAAAGACGGCGGCAAGGGCGGCGAACAGTATGTAAACGGTGAGGGCTATCGCAACGACCTTGGCCGCTACTCGCACCCCGAATTTTCTGGTCAGGTCGGTGTCGTTGGGGTTATAGCGGCGGCCTTGACCAATCGGTTCTGCTGAGCCTGGCGGAATCTGATCGGGGAGAGCTCCGGCATCGAGCTCGCGTCGAATTCGCTCGGCGAGTGCACGTGCATTGCGCCAGCCGGACTGATTCCACACCCACGTCTCGCCGTATTCGTTCACGGCGAGAACTCGCCACGGTCGGCCGAACAGAACCTTCGCGCCGAAGGTCACGGCGGCGAGCACGAGCAGGACTGCCACTTCAGCGAGGGCCACAATGACTGTGCCGATTACTGCAAACACGGGACCAAAGACCGGAAGCAGCATGACCATGACGAGCCCGAGCGCTAACGAGAAGAGAATGGAGATTGGGTTCAGATCTGTTCCAAGGTCTACCCAGCTTTCCGGGTCCCGCGTGATTGCGTCGGTGTAGTCCTGGCGCCGATCATCCATTTTGGTTCGCGAGAGTGGTTCCAGCGCCGTGTGGCCCGACCACTCAATGAGCACGTTCCACTGTGTTCCGCGATGCTCGTTCACCATTGCAGGAGAGTAGTAGCCGGCGGGTCGTGAACACTGCGGGATGGGCGGTCGATTCCTAGACTGCCCAGGTGACGACACCATCGCTGATGATTCAGGGCACAAACTCCAATGCGGGCAAGTCCGTGCTCGTTGCCGGGTTGTGTCGAGCGTTCGCTAACCGGGGGATGTCGGTCCAGCCCTTCAAGCCGCAGAACATGTCGAATAACGCAGCTGCGGTTCCCGGCGGTGGGGAGATCGGTCGTGCTCAGGCGCTGCAGGCACTCGCGGCGCGAGTCCCGCTTTCGGTGCATCACAACCCGGTGCTGCTCAAGCCAGAGTCTGATCGTCGAGCGCAGATCGTGGTCCACGGACACCCGGTCGGCACCCTCGAAGCGTCCCGCTTCACCGAGGACCGGTCGAGTCTTCTCGAACCGGTGCTGACGAGTTTCGATCAGCTCAGGGCCAATGCCGACATCGTTGTCATCGAAGGTGCTGGAAGCCCAGCGGAGACGAACCTTCGTGTCGGCGACATTGCAAACATGGGGTTCGCTCTCGCAGCGAAGGTTCCGGTCGTTTTGGCCGGCGACATCGATCGAGGCGGGGTGATCGCCTCGTTGGTGGGCACTCATGTGGTGCTCGACGATGCGGATCGGTCGATGATTCGTGGGTACCTCATCAACAAGTTCCGAGGCGATGTTGGCCTCTTCGACGCTGGACTCACCGATATCTCTACTCGCACCGGTTGGGCGTCGCTTGGTGTGGTGACGTGGTCTCGAGATCTGGCGGCGCTGCCAGCCGAGGACGCCGTCGAACTCGAAGCACTCGATCGAGGTGCTGGCGACATTCACGTAGCGGTGCCCATGCTGAGCCGAATCGCGAACTTTGATGACGTCGATCCGCTCGGGCTCGAACCTGATGTCACCGTGACGATGGTGCCGCCGGGCCAGCCGTTGCCGGTCGCCGACGTCGTGTTGATGCCGGGAACCAAATCCACGATTGCCGACCTCGACTTCTTCGCTCGTCAAGGGTGGGACGTCGATCTCGCTGCCCACGTTCGCCGAGGCGGTCGGGTCGTTGGGGTGTGTGGCGGCTACCAGATGCTCGGTGGTCGGGTAGTCGACCCCGATGGTGTCGAAGGACCCATCGCCGACGTCGACGGGCTCGGCCTACTCGACGTCTCCACTACGTTGCACGCCGACAAGATCACGCGTCCGGTCGCCGGCAGGCATGTGGCATCGGGGGCTGGCGTTGCGGGTTATGAGATCCACGTCGGTCGCACGGTCGGGCCAGGCACCGATCGGCCCTGGTTGACGATCGATGGCGAGCCGAGTGGGTCGGTCTCTGCCGATGGTCGAATCGTTGGCAGCTATGTTCATGGGCTCTTTGCGAGCGATGAATTTCGTTCGGCATACCTCGCCGAGCTCCGACCGGGACGCCACTCGTCGGAACTCCGTTACGCCGAGCGCGTCGACGCAGCCCTCGACGCATGGGCGGCGCAACTCGAGACCGAGCTCGATCTCGACCGGATGCTCGAGATCTCCGCCGGTCGATAAGGCGCTCGCTATCGATCGACGTCGACGGTCCGATACTGGCGGGTGAGTGCATCGAGGCGTTCGAGCACATCGTCATCGAGCACGAGGTCGGCCCCAGCGATCGAGTCTGCGAGCTGTTCGCTCCGGCTTGCGCCGATGATCGGCGCGGTCACGGCCGGGTTTGCTGCCACCCAAGCAACGGCGAGCGTCGTCATCGGTACGCCGAGCTCGTCGGCGACCACTGCGATCTCCTCGATCAGGTCGAACTTGTCATCGGCCCAGTAGCGGCCCCGATACATGTCACCGGCCCCACCGAGTTCGGCGCTAAAGCGCCCACCCGCTGGTGCCGCATCCTGACTCGACCCGCCGCGGTGCTTGCCGGTGAGCATGCCGCCGGCGAGCGGGTTGTAGGGGATGACGGCGAGGCCATCGTGCTCGGCTGCGGGAAGTATGTCCCGTTCGATATTTCGGAACAGCAGGTTGTATCGAGGTTGAACGCACTCGTAGCGGCTGATGCTGAGCGCTTCGCTACGGCCGATCGCCCGGCTGAGCTGCCAGGCGGCGTAGTTCGAGCAGCCGAGGTAGCGGACCTTGCCAGCGCGGACGATGTCGTCGAGTGCGGTGAGTGTTTCGTCGAGTGTGGTGTGCTCGTCGAAGCTGTGGATTTGGTAGAGGTCGATGTAGTCGGTCTGCAGACGGCGGAGCGAACCATCGACGGCATCCATGATGTGCTTGCGGCTGCCGCCACGGTCCCACGGGTTGGCGCCCATTGGGTAGAAGAACTTGGTGGCAATGATGGTGTCGGCGCGGTGAGCTGGCAGCCACCGGCCGATGATCTCCTCGGTCAGTCCAGCGAGTTCGCCGTCGTGACCCAACGGATACATATCGGCGGTGTCGATGAACGTAACGCCGGCGTCGAATGCAGTATCGAGAATCCGATGGGCCTCGGTTTCATCTGCTTGGACTCCGAAGGTCATGGTGCCGAGACACAGCGGAGATACATAGAGGCCTGTGCGTCCAAAGCGAGTGGGTTTCATGGTGGTGATCGTAGGTCACACAGGCGGCCGCAGCGGTGGCGAAGCCGAGACCGGGCCGACGTTGAGGTAGCCGTGGAAACCGTCGGCTCCACGTTCGCTGGTCCACTCGAGGCCTATCGGAAGCCCCGGTGATGCCACAACATCGTGAATGCCTGGTCCATTGGCTGTGAGGGTCCACGCGGACCCACCGGGCGCGAGTGTCTTGACGGATACGAGGCGAGGGAACCATGGGAAGAGTAGGCCGCCGAGGGTTCGCTGTTGCCGGTCGACACGGGTGTGTTCGCCACCGGCCAGAACAATGACCGGGGCTTTGGGGACCAGGTCGATCTCCGCCAGCAGCCGACCGGCCATCACCGCGTCCCTCGGCTGATCGAGCAGCCCAATGTGTTCGAGCGGAATCGGTGCGCCCGGCCCGACCCAAGGCCCGTCCATCGCCACGGTTCGTGCGCCCTCAGCGGTGGCGAGATGGGTAATGAGGTCGGCCATTGCGGTGCTCGACCGTCCGTCGAGGAGCTCGGGTGGGCGGTCGAAGAACGCACCGAACGACGGCGTCGATACGTCTTCGCTCAGCGGAATTTCGAGCCCGACGATGACTTCGTCGACCGACGTCAGGACACGGTCGACGACATCGGCGATCAGCTTTGGGTACTCATTGGTTCCGTGCTGCTCGCCAACCAGAACCACCCGGCCGGGTTTGAGAAGGTCGGCGATTTCGTCGGCGATCACGCTTGGCGTGCAATCACCGATGCTCGTCGCAGGGGAGGAACGGTCTTTGGCGGAACCTTGCGAGGCGGTAGCTCAGCGAGCACTTCGTGTGTGGCCTGAGCAATGATCGCCACCGCCCGCTCGAACGCGTCTTCAGTCGCAGCGGATGTCTTTTGCACACCCGTGACCTTGCGAACGTACTGGCGCGCACCAGCTTCGATCTCTTCGTCGGTGGCGCTCGGTTCAAGCCCTCGCAACGTGGTGATGTTCCGGCACATAGTCGCTCCTAACGTCAGGCCTCCGTTCGACGGCGGCTGAAATGTCTGCTTCCTCGACCATCCTTCCACGACGAGGTCTCACACCTCAACGAAAACGGGCGATCGCCAGCCGGCTTACTCCTCGACGAAACCTGGCTCGTCGAACCAGGGGTATACCTCGGGCATGTCGTTGGCTGGGCCGAGGGTGAACTCGGCCGGCCGCTTCTCGAGGAACGAGGTCACACCTTCGATGGCGTCGGCTGCTGCCCCGAGTTGCGGCACCGCCTTGGATTCGACTCGATGGGCTTCCATTGGGTGGCTGGCGCCGAGCATTCGCCACAGCTGTTGACGAGCCATTGCGACCGATACCGATGACGTCTTCTCGGCGAGGCGGGTGGCGATCGCACGCGCAGCGGGCATCAGATCGTCGGGTTCATGGAGACTTCGCACGAGTCCGCCCGAGAGGGCTTCGTCGGCTTCGAACACATCACCGAGAAAGCTCCATTCAAGCGCTTGGCTAATGCCGACCACCCGGGGAAGGAACCAGCTCGACGCTGCTTCGGGCACGATGCCTCGCTGGGTGAACACAAACCCGAAGCGAGCGGTGTTCGAGGCCAGGCGAATGTCCATGGGCAACAGCATCGTCGAACCCACCCCGACCGCCGGGCCGTTCACTGCCGCAATGACCGGCTTGAGGCTGTTGAAAATCCGCAACGACACAATGCCGCCACCATCGCGGCCCTTCAGCGAACTCTGTTCGCTGTCTGGGTCGATGTCGGCCCCTGAGGTCTTCTGGAAGGTCGCTCCGCCTTCGCTCATGTCGGCGCCGGCACAAAAGGCTCGCCCGGCGCCAGTCACGATCACGGCACGCACATCGTCATCGGCATCAGCGAGATCGAACGCACCGCAGACTTCGTGCACCATCCGAGAGGTGAACGCATTGAGCTTGTCTGGGCGGTTGAGCGTCAGCGTCGCAATGCGATCTTCGACCTCATAGGAAATCTGCTGAAAGTCGCTCAATTCACAGCCTTGTCCATGTTCTCCCAATACGGAGCACGGAGCTTGAACTTCTGGAGCTTGCCGGTAGCGGTGCGAGCGAGTTCGTCACGGAACTCGATCGATGTCGGGCACTTGTAGTGCGCCATCTTCTCCCGGCAGTGGTCGATAAGGTCCTGCTCGGTGACGTCGCTGCCGGCCTCGACCACGACGAGTGCCTTGACCGTCTCGCCCCACTTCTCGTGTGGCACGCCGATCACCGCGACTTCGGTGACGGCCGGGTGGCTAAACACCACGTCCTCGACCTCGATTGAGCTGACGTTCTCGCCACCGGAGATGATCACGTCCTTCTTGCGATCGGTGATCGAGTAGTAGCCCTCCTCGTCGACATGGCCGCCGTCACCGGTGTGGAACCAGCCACCGGCCAGCGCCTCATCGGTGGCCTCTGGATTGTCCCAGTAGCTCTGCAGGACGACATTGCCCTGCGCCAGGAATTCTCCCGTCTCGGACACCTTCATCTTGATGCCGAGCGCAGGGGCCCCTTGTCGTCCGAGCTTCTTCGCCCGGTCGGCGGGGGTGAGGTCGTCCCACTCCGAGCGGCACCGGTTGATCGTGAGCAGCGGTGCCGTTTCGGTGAGTCCGTACAGCTGGATGAATTCCCACCCCAACTCGGTTTCGACTCGTTCGATGGTGGCCGTCGGTGGGGGAGCGCCAGCAACGATAATCCGTACCTTGTCGCGGCCGGGAATCTCGCCGTCCCAATCCGCAGCAGCATCGAGGACCGCTGCAACCACGGCCGGAGCGCCGCACATCATCGTCACGCCGTGTTCCTCGACCCGGCGGAGAATCTCGGCGCCATCGACCTTGCGGATGACGACGTGCTTCACGCCCATGCCGGTGACGGCGTATCCCATGCCCCAGCCGTCGCAATGGAACATCGGCAACGTGTGGAGGTATACGTCGCGATCCGTGACACCGGTGTGCCAACCAAACGTGGCTGCGTTGATCCAGCGGGCACGATGGGTCTGCTCAACACCCTTCGGTCGAGCGGTCGTGCCCGACGTGTAGTTGATCGAGGCAATGGCATCCTCGTCGGGAACCCACGGCTCTGGCTCGCCTTCGTGGCCAAGCCACACAGCGTCGCTCTCTTCGCCGAGCACCCACTTGTGCTTGCACTCGACATCGTTGAGGGCCTCTTCGAGTTCGGGGTCGATGAGCAGTGCTTCAGCACCGCAGTGGTCGACGATATACGCGACCTCTTCGGCGCTCAGTCGGAAGTTGACCGGGACGAAGATTCGGCCATTGCCACCGACGCCCCAAAAGGACGTGAGTAGCCGAGCCGAGTTGTGCGACACCATCGCGACCCGAGCCCCCATTGGAATGCCGAGTTTGTCCATCGCGACACCCATCTGGCGACGGATATCGGCCATCTCCCGATAGGTGATCGTCTTCATCGGGGCGGCTGGCTGGTCCGGCTCGTCAACGATGGCGACCCGATCTGGATAGACGGTGAGCGCCCGATCCAAATAGTCATTGATCGTCAATGGCACCTTCATTGGAGTCCCCCTTGGATTTTTCCCGGCCCCCGCCGGTGGTCTGAAGTTATCGCACGAGTCCTCGTGCCAGCCAAGGCAACGAGGACGGCGAGCGTTTCCGGCGTGTAGCTAGGCGTCCCGCTCGCGTAGTTCGACACGGCGAATCTTGCCCGAGACCGTCTTGGGCAGGTCGGTGACGTATTCGATCTCGCGGGGGTACTTGTACGGCGCAGTGGTGGTCTTCACGTGTTCTTGGATCTCGGCGGTTAGCTCGTCAGATGGCTCGTATCCAGCGGCCAGGATGATGAACGCCTTCACGATGTTGCCGCGATCGGCGTCGGGCTTGCCGACAACTGCGGTTTCCATCACCGCCGGATGCTCGATCAACGACGACTCAACCTCGAATGGGCCGATGCGATACGCCGCCGACAAGATCACATCGTCTGCACGACCGACAAACCACAGGTAACCGTCGGAGTCACGTGTTGCCCGGTCGCCGGTGTAGTACCAGCCGTGCTGGAACACCTGTGCAGTCTTGTCTTCGTCGCGCCAGTAGCCGTCGAACAGGCCGATCGGGCGGGGCTCGGTTCGCACACAGATGTTGCCCTCTACGTCATCGGCGCACACGTTGCCGTCATCGTCAACGACATCGACGTGCATGCCTGGCGCCGGAAGCCCCATCGAACCAGGCTTGACAGGTTCGGACGGATAGTTGGCCACGAGACAGACCGTTTCGGTCTGGCCGTATCCGTCGTAGGGCGTGGTTCCGGTGGCACTACGCCACGTCTCGATGACCTCTGGGTTGAGCGGCTCGCCAGCGCTGGTGCAATGACGAAGCGTCGACCAGTCGTAGCTTGCGAGGTCCATCTGCGCGAAGGCCCGGTACAGGGTGGGCGGCGCGCAAAAGGTCGTCACACCGAGCTCGGGAATGAGCGTGAGCATGCGGTCGAAGTCCGGCTTGCCGACGATGTTCCACATCACGATCGTGCAGCCGACGATCCACTGGCCAAAGAGCTTGCCCCATGCGGCCTTCGCCCAACCGGTGTCAGACACCGTCCAATGCACGTCGTCGGGGGTGAGGTCGTGCCAGAAGCGAGCTGTGATTTCGTGGCCGAGTGCGTAGCTGCCGGTGTGCTGCACCATCTTGGGACCACCGGTTGTTCCTGACGTGAAGTACAGCAACAGCGGATCGGTCGCCAAGGTGTTCTCGACTTCGGCGGCGTCAGCGGTTTGCGCGGCTAGGGCGGAGCCAAGGTGGGTCCAGCCGTCGCGCTCGGCGTCGGTGATCAGCGCGGTGGCAACGGTCGGGCATGAGTTGCGGACGGTGTCGAATCGTTCGGCGCCAGCCTCGTCGCAGATGACCACGACCGCATCCGAACGGTTGATTCGATACTGCTGGTCCTTGCCCATGAGCTGGGTTGTTGCGGGCATTGGGACCGCTCCGATCTGGAAGGAGCCGAGCAACGCCGCATAGAACTCGACGACTCGCGGAACCTGCACGAAGACCTTGTCGCCCTTGCCAACCCCATTGGCGCGCAACAGATGCGCCATCCGGTTCGACATCTCGGTGAGCTCGGCGAACGTATAGCGGTTGATCGTTGTGCCGTCTGCCTCGATGCCGATAAGCGCCACCTTGTCGGGGGTTTCGGCCGATCGAGCGTGCATGACGTCTCGAACGAAATTGAAGTGCTCGGGAATGTCGATGCGGAAGGTTTCGCACGTCTCGACATAGCTGGTCATATTGCCCATCGCAGGCCCCCTTGATTCGACGGACCCCCGTCCGTGTGTCGAAAAGTACTGCAGGTGAAATCGCTGGCGCTACGGCCAGCTGGCAGATTCAGGTGGTTCGCGACGTCAGGTTGCTCCACCGATGATGAGGATGGCTATGCCGCTCAGAACGGTGATCGCTCCGAGCACATCGCCGTTGATGCCGCCGATCTTGCGAATCGACAGCGCAACGACGGCGATCGTTGGGAGGGCAGCGACGCCGATCGTGGCGAGCGGAAAGACGGGGGAGAACAAGAGGGTCATGATGACGCCGAAGAGGATCCCGCAAAACACGCTGATCGGTGAGAGTCGCGTCATGTAGTCGGCGCCCATGCCGTTGCCTCCCGCCGGGGCGAGCAGCATGGCCGTGAGTGCCATGGCTCGGCCGAGGCTATGGGCAACGATGATGGCGCCGAAGGCTTCCCATCCCTTGAGCTCCGATATCGCCAGGACCTCGGTGAGCAACGCCATGCACAGCGCCGCCGTCCCGTAGGTACCCAGGCGAGAGTCTTTCAGTATCTCGAGTCGGCGCTCGACGGTCCACCCTCCGCCGAATGCATCGGCGATGTCGGCGAGCCCGTCGTGATGAAAGGCGCCCGTAATGAGCAGGGCGAGGCCGACAGCGATCGTGGCCGCAACGCGCACGTTGAGAAACTCGTCGGCCAAGACGTAGATGCCGCCGCTCGCCGCCCCGATTGCCGCGCCGACCACGGGAAACCACGGCACGGCACGGGCCATATCGACCTCGGTTCGGCCGCCGCGGGTGACATCGCCAACCGGAATGCGTGTCAGGAAGCCAATGGCGACCCACAGGCTATGGAGTGGGTTATTCACCCTGGCCAAACCACTCGGCGAAGGTCGCAACGTCGGTCACCAGCGCGCAGGCCATCTTGACGAGCGGGACGGCAGCCATTGCCCCCGAGGCCTCTCCGAGACGCATATCGAGCGTGAGCAGTGGGTCGCGGCCGAGATGATCGAGCACAACCCGATGTCCGGGCTCGGCCGAGCAGTGACCTGCCCAACAGTTGTCGATCAGGCGGGGGTCGATCGCGTGGAGCACGAGTGCAGGCGAGGTCGCAATGTATCCGTCGAGAAGAACAGGGATCGACCGAAGACGGGCCTCGAACAATGCTCCGGCCATAGCGGCAAGTTCGGCGCCGCCGACTTCGCGAAGGATCTCGAGCGGGTCGGTGACTCCTGCGATTCGGGCGATCGCATCGGAGACGACGGCGGCCTTATTGGCCAGCGCATCATCATCAACACCCGTGCCTCGCCCGACAAACGGCGACGCGTCCGGGCCAAGGATCGCCGCCGAAACCGCAGCTGCAGCGGTCGTGTTGCCGATACCCATCTCGCCGACGATGAGCAGGTCGGTATCGAGTTCGGTCACGGCTTCGCGACCGGTGTTGAAGGCCAAAGCGAACCGTTCGGCAGACATTGCTGGTTCGATGCGGAGATTTCCGGTCGGGTGGCCCACGCCGACGTCGATGGCTCGGACAGCGGCGCCGGCTGCTGCGGCGAGAGCCGAAATGCTGGCCTTCGATGCGTCGAACGCAGCGAGCATGGCTCCGGTCACTTCGGCTGGGTAAGCACTTACACCTTCGGCGGTCACGCCGTGATCAGCGGCGAAGATGATCGCTGTGGGCGTCTCGACCGTGGGTTGGGTACTTCGTTGCCAGCCGGCGATCCACACCGCTACCTCGTCGAAGCGGGCCATGGCGCCTACGGGTCGCAAGATGTCGTCGACCCGAGCCTGAACGGCGGCGCGGGACTCCAGATCGGCCGACGGGGCCACCTGCAATTCGTTGATGAGGTCCTCGGAGCGAGGCGCCGTGTGGGTTCCCATCACGGCACGATATCGGCCGAGAAACGGGTACTAGGCCTCGTTCAAAAGGAAGTCGGCATCAGCGCTGCTGATATCGCAATCGCCCACAAGCTTTTCGACGAGCTCATCTGGCGCGTCGCCGGTCAGCACACCCTCGGCCTCTGCCAACTCGATATCAGCAATGAACTCGAGCATCGAGTCAAAGGCGCATTCGATCTGTCCAGGGTTCGCCGCGATCGAGCTGGAGTCGATGTCGCCGAACTCGACGGCAAACGACGCTCGAACCTCCTCGGGACTGCAGCGAACTACAGCGACCATCATTGAGCTGCCATCGCCGGCCATCAACGTATCGAGCGACATGCCTTCGTTCTCCGCCTCTTCGCGCACGCACGTTGCGGTGACGGCCGGGTCGGTCACGCCAAAGAATGGCAACATCGCCGCGAGATCGGCTTCGCCCATCGTCGACTCGGTCTCTGACGTTGTTGCGCCTCCCTCGGAAGTCTGCCCGCTGTCCGATGCCTGCTCACCATCGTCGTCCATGGAATCGCCTTCGTCGGCGTCCTCCATCGAATCTTCTACGGCAGCTTCCTCGGAGGTGACATCTTCGGAGACATCGCTGCCCGCATCGCTCTCGCCGTCGTCCGTCGACGCAGCTGCATCCGTTGCTGCCGCAGCCTCGACGTCGTCGGTGGCCGACTCGCTCTCGGCGGAGTCGGAGCTACATGCACCGAGGACGAGGGTCAATGCAACGAACGCAGTGAGGATACGGGAAGTGAACGTGGTCATATGAGAGTCCTTTGTCGCGAGAGCGAGACCCCTATCCATCGGATCATCCGGGCAGATCCATAAGGGATCACCACGTTGTATCGAGCGTCTCCAATGGCGTCACCCGGCCTGCAGCCACAAAGAGGGCCGTCTGTGCTCGCTCGGCCAAGCGCCGGTTGTATCGGCCGAGAACATCTCGGTACTGACGCCCCAGTTCCGAAGACGGGTGCACGCCGAGCCCGACCTCGTTGCTGATCACGATGGTCGGTGCGGTTCGACTGACCAGCGCATGCGACAACACCGACGCGTGCTCATCGATCTGGGTTTCGGTCTTGTCCGCGTGCATCAGGTTGGAGACCAGCAGCGTGATGCAATCGATAATGACAAAGGCACCAGGGTCGAGGTCGACGATCTCATGAGCGCCGAGCAACGGAGCCTCTACGACACCCCAACGGGAGGGTCGTTCGGAGCGATGGCGAGCGATCCGGCGCGCCATGTCATCGTCGCCAGCTTCAGCGGTAGCGGCGACGATGACATCGCCGTCCCAGGATTCGCCAAGCTTGACGGCAAGGTCGCTCTTGCCGCTGCGGGCCCCGCCGAGCAGCAGGGTGAAACCGGTCCCGATCGTCGCCATCAGTAGTCGATGCCCTTCTTCGCAATGATTCCGCGGTCGAACGCGTGCTTGACCTTGACGACCTCGCTCACGGTGTCCGATACATCGATGAGGCCCTGCGGCGCATCGCGTCCGGTGATCACGAGGCTGACCTTCTCGGGGCGGTTGCCGATGGTCTCATAGACGGGCTCGGGCTCGATCCAACCCCAGTTGATCAGGTAGGTGAGTTCATCGAGCAAGATCAGCTGGTGGTCGCCCGCCATGATGAGATCGTGGGCGCGATCCCAGCCCTGTTGGGCGATTGCCTTGTCGTGCTCAAGGTCTTCGGAGTTCCAGGTGAAGCCTTGGCCTTCGTTGAACCAGTCGACACCGAGTTCGCGGCCAATCTTCTCCTCGCCAACGTTCCAGTCTCCGGATTTCACGAACTGGACGACGGCGACGTTCCAGCCTCGGGCAAGCCCGCGGAGCATGACGCCAAACGCCGCGCTCGACTTGCCTTTGCCGTCCCCGGTGTTGAGCACCACGAGTGATTTCGCGACGCCAGATTTGTTCTCGGCTGGGTTGTCCATCGGTGGATCGATAGCCATTAGGGCTCCTTGGTTGCAGATGAGTCTGGTTGGTGGATGCGGGGGACGACCAACACGGCGCCGTCAACGGTCGTGACATTCACCGACGCCCGGTAGTGGGTTTCGATGAGCTCGGAGGTGAGCACAGTGCTTGCGGGTCCGATCGCAGCAATCTCGCCAGCCGCCAACAGCACGAGACGATCGGCGAACTGGCCGGCGAGGGTCAGGTCGTGCATGGTCGAAATGATCGTCCGGCCGCCGGTGCTGCGAAGGCGGTCGAGGAGTTGAAGAACTTCTTGTTGGTGGCCGAGGTCGAGCGCTGACGTTGGTTCGTCGAGCAGGATCACTGGCGACTCTTGGACGAGCGCACGGCCGATCACGACCCGTTGGCGTTCGCCGCCAGAGAGCGTTTCGACGAGCCGATCGGTGAGCCCGGTCAGGTCGAGCTCGTCGATCACGCGTCGAGCGAGGTCGATGTCGTTCTTGCCCGGTGAGGACAGGGGATGCAGGTGTGGGGTGCGGCCGAGCAACACATAGTCGAGGACGTTCATGCCCATGGGAATCGTGGGTGTCTGGGGAACCCACGAGACGAGCCCGGCGCGTTGACGTGGCGAGAGGTTGGCGATTGGGGTGCCGTCGATCTCGACCGTCCCGGTGCATGCGAGCACGCCGGCGATCGAACGGAGCAGCGTCGACTTGCCCGCCCCGTTCGGGCCGATGATCGATAGCCATTCGCCAGCAGCCACATCGACCGAGACGCCGTTGAGCAGAGTTGCGTTCTTCACGTGGACGGACACATCGTGGATAGAGACGGCGGTCATCGTGCTGCCGCCGTTCGCAAGATCACCACGAAGAACGGGGCGCCGAAGAAGGCGGTCACGACACCGATGGGTAGCTCTGCGGGCGACAAGGCGGTCCGTGCAATCAGGTCGCAAAGCACGAGGAAGCCGGCCCCGACAGCGACCGACAGCGGAACGACGATTCGGTAGCTCGAACCAAAGAGCAATCGCACGGTGTGGGGAATGATCAACCCCACGAAGGAGATCAGGCCGCTCACGGCTACGGCCGATGCGGTGAGCAACGAGGCGACCACGACGAGCACGATGCGGGTGCGCCCGACCGAAAGGCCGAGCATGGTCGCTTCGTCGTCGCCAACCGCCAACACGTCGAGCGAGCGACTAGCGAGGACAAGAACGACGACGCCGACGATGACGAATGGCAGCAGCTGGGTGACCTCCACCCAACCCGAGGTATTCAGTCCGCCGAGGAACCATGAGTACACCTGGCGGATGTCGTCGGTGTTCGCCTGTTGCAAGTAGGTCTGCATGGCGGTGAAGAAGCTCGCCACTGCGACCCCGGCCAGGATGAGCGACGACGCCGATCTTGTCCGATCGCCGAGCACTCCCATCGTCCAGGTGAGGCCGACGGCTGTCAAGGCTCCGATGAACGCAAAGATCTGCACCATGTCGAGGAACCCTCGGCCGTCGCCAAGGTTGTAGACGAACGCGATCGTGGCCCCAAACCCTCCGCCGGCGGCGACGCCGAGGAGGTACGGGTCGGCGAGCGGATTGCGAAAGACACCCTGGAAGGTGGCGCCAGCGGTTGACAGGGCAGCCCCGACGAGCAGGCCCAGTGCGACCCGCGGAAGTCGTAACGTTCGTACGATCGATGCCTGACGGTCGTTGAGCCCAGAATCGATCTCGACGGGCAGAACTGCGTCGAGTGCTTCGAGCAGGATGCTCGTCCGATCGATCGACGTCGGGCCGATCAGGAGCGCAAGTGCGCACGCAAAAATGACGAACGCCGCCGCGCCGACCAACCAGGTGACCCTGGCGGCGGCGGGACGGACGTTCATCACATACTCAGCTTTGTCCGAGCGAGCGAACTAGCTCGCCGGCACGGCGTCGATAGCGGCGATTGCTTCGCCAGCGGCCTGGATGAACTCGACCAGTCGAGGGCTCCAGCGGCTCGCAATGTCATCGTTCAGCTCAACGATGTTGCCGTTCTGCACTGCGCTCAGCTGATCCCAGCCCGGACGAGCAGCGACCGTCTCGGCCGTCTGTCCGCAGCAGATGGTGTCGGCGAGGAAGATGATGTCGGGGTTCGCCGTCACCAAGTATTCCTCGGTGACCTGTGGGTATCCGAATGCAGCGTTCTCGGGATCTGCGGCGTCGACAGCGTTCTCGAGGCCGAGCAACGAATAGACCTCGCCGATGAACGTGCCGGACGTGACGCTGTACAGGGTGTTGTCGAGCTCGTGGTAATAGGTCAATGCAGTCTCGCGCTCGGGAAGTGCGTCGAGTACCGCCTGGATGTCGGTCTGCATGTTCGCGACGACCTCGGCGGCATCTCCGACATGACCGGTAGCCGCGCCGACCTGTTCGATCTGGGCGTATACGTCGTCGAAGGTCGCGGCTGCGGGCAAGACGACGTTCTCGATGCTGAGTGCGTCGAGGCCTTCGATGGGACCTGAGGAGAAGACATGGGTCGGCTCGTAGCCGGCGATTGCTTCGAGGTTTGGTTCCCAACCCGAGAGTTCGGTCACGGGGGCTTCGGCTGGGAAGTTCGAGAACGCATCTACCGCAACGACGAGGTCGCCGGCGCCAACGGCGAAGAGCATTTCGGTAGCGGTCGGCGACAACGAAACAATGCGCATCGTGTCGTCGGCCATGGCCTCTTCGTCTTCCATCGCAGCGTCTTCTTCCATCGCAGCGTCGTCTTCCATGGCGTCCTCGGAGTGCTCCTCCTCTTCCATGGCGTCCTCGGCCATTGCGTCTTCGTCTTCCATGGCGTCGTCATCGGCCATTGCCTCGCCGGCGTCGGCCGCGGCAGCTTCGGCTGCGGCCTCGACTGACGCTGCGGTATCGCTACCGCACGCGGCGGCCACGATCGTGAGTGTCGCAAGAAGTGCGATCAGTTTGATGAGTTTCATTGGATATCTCCTGGCCGATCGCACACAGGAGTTCCGTGACGACCAGCCCCTTCCTCGAGGGTGTTGGTGTAGTTGTTGGCCACAACTCGACCGGACTCGCTTCCTTGCGGAAACATCACCGTTGCGGGACAGTGCCGGAATCTCACCGGACTTCGGTTGGTAGCCGTCGAGAGTGTAGCGCTGCGGCTGCGGTGAACGTGCTGCGGCCATCGAATTGGGATAACCAGATCGGTCATCAGTCACCGACCAAAGTCCGACATTTTGGCGGTGGTCGTGGAACACTCCAGTCCATGCGTCGTTTGTTTCTTTTCGTCCTTGCAGCGCTTTCGCTGTCCGCCTGCGATGGCTACATCGAAGAGGCTCGCGTGCAACGAGACGGAACGGTCGAGTTCGCCGCACGCGCGACCGTTGTTTGCACCGACGAACTGCAGCAAGCTATCTGGGGTGGAGACCCATGCGGGGTCATCGACGACGCCGTTCGGACCGGGGAGATCAGCGAGCTCCCATTCGACTTCGAGCTCGATCCGAACCGCGTGAGTCTGGTCGGCACCGGCGAGGCTGATCGGCGTGTCATCGACGCATTGTGGTCGGGCACCGCGGACGAGTTCTCGAGCGTGCTCGTATCCGGCGGGCAGATCTCCACCCTTGACGACGTGCGCACCGAGGCCATCTTCTCTCCAGCCAACACTCCAGCAACAGCGCTCGACGCATCCACCGACCCAGCGATCGTCGAGCAGCGACGCTTCTCACGTTGGGAACCAGCCGAGTTCCGAATCACCACTCCAGACCTGGTCGTCGAGCACAACGGCGACAAGATCCAAGGGCGCGTCGTCGTTTGGTACATGGACGGCGACGTCCCCGACGAGTTTCGCGTCGTATGGACAACCGAGAGACCAGCCCTTCGCTGGTGGTGGTGGGTCGTCGGCTCGTCGATCCTCATGATCGTGCTGTTCATGATCGTTACGATCGAGGGGCCAGCACAAGCAAAGGCCAACGCAGCGCAACGGGCCGCCCGCCGCGCCGAACAAGCAGCCGAGGACGAGTCGGAGGCTTAACCCTCGGGGACCGCAGCTGTAGCGGGGTTCGGGAGCATGACTGGACCAGCAGGCTGAGGCAGAATCGAGTCGGGCTCGACCAAGCCATCGATCGTCGGCGGCACCGGTCCGTTTGCGTAGGGAATCGTCGAGCGAGGCTCGCCCTCCCAAACAAACTCGGGTGGAGCGACATTCGTGTCCGAGCACGCTGCGGCCTCGGCAGCTCCCGGTGGGCCAATCACGGCTGTCCCGTTGTCGAGTACGCACGTGCTTGGATCGACGATCCGGTCACCAAACGCCAGCACAATGTCGGCCTCGGGGTGTGCTTCGACGACGTTGCGTTGGACGACCGGAGCGATTGGGTCGCCCGAGGTGCCGGCGTTGTTCGTCGACAGCAAGATGCCGGTTCGAGTGTTCGCCCGAATGCGATTGGCCGTGACCTCGGTGCTCAGCGTGCCGCCGACGTGAATGCCGACGCCAAAGCTTCGGTCATCTGAGGGGTCAGCGCTCGGCGTCGACGTGAACCCGTTGTTGAGCACCAGGTTTGCGGCGATTAGGGCGCCCGTGGTTGGTTGGCGGGGACTGTCCTCGACCATGATCCCGACCCGGTTGTTCTGACTCGTCGACGAGAAGATCGCGACACCTTCGGACGCGCCGACGACCGAGAAGCCTCGGGCCGAGTACTGGGCGAGGGTGGTGGTGATCAGCGTGTTGCACTGCGTGCAGTCGGTGACGAGCACCCCGGATCCGGCATGGCCGCTCAGCCACCCCTGGCGGATCTCGGCGTTGGTGACGTTGCGGAGTGCAATGCCATTTGCCCCCGTGTTCGACGTGGTGACGTGGAATGCACGGAAGCGGTTGACCGGAACGACATCGTCACCGGTTCCTACGGAGACCCCATCGTTGAGGTAGTTGCGCACGGTGAGGTTCTCGAGTGCGACACCATCTGCCAGAACGGTGACGCCGTCGTTCAGCGAATGGACTCCATCGATAAAGACGGTGTTTCGATCGCGACCGCGGATCACGATGTCGTTCGTCCGTACGATGACCTCTTCGGTGTAGACCCCCGGGTCGATCAGGATGAGATCTCCGGGTTCGGCTATGTCGACGGCGCCTTGGATCGAGAACGAGTCGAGGGGAACGCGAATGGCGTCGATCGTTGGGATCGGCAGGGTTGTGCGCGGTGGGTCTACCGTTTGCCCGTCGGGCGTTGTGCCGTTGAAGATCGGCGAACCAATGTCATCGCCCTCTTTCGCCGCACACGCACTGAGTGCGCCGAGCGTGACTGCGCATACGAGCGCGAGGGCGGGGAGTCTTCGGGGCACAGGAGAGAGACTAGTGAGCAGCGTCGACGGTGCTGGGTAACCACGGCGATGTTGCATCGTGGCTCTGGTCGATGGCGGCGACGGTTTTGAGGATCGCACGAGCGAATCGGGGGTCGTCACGAATCGGCAGATCGTGGTCGGCATCGACGGAGTGCATATGCACAACCCCAAGGGCGTTCGCGAGTCTGATCTGTCGCCGTGGGGGCACCACGCTGTCGCGCGAGGTGTACACGAACGCAACCGGTGGTGTCAGTGCCCCGCTCCATTCGGTGGAGTCGAATGTGCCGAGCGAAGCGGCGGCGTCGAGAAGTGCGACGGGGTCAGCCTGTTTGACGGTTTCGAGAACCCAGTCCGGATACTTTTTGCACGCCGCGCCAGCGATGCGGTCGAATGCCCGATCCCGGGCGGGAGCAGGCAGGGCGTCGAGGACCCGTGCGCCTCTGTGGAACACGGCGAACTGGCGCTGGTCTCGTCGCGAGTCGCAGAAGCGATCGGCGGTCGCCATCAGGATCGCGCCTGCACATCGGTGTGGAGCGCGGCGGGCGACGAGCTGGGCGATCGCTCCACCCATGCTGTAGCCAACGATGACCGCCCGATGGATATCGAGCTGGTCGAGGACCGCAATCGCATCGGCCGCAGCGTCGTCGAGGGTGAATCGGCTCGTTGGTCGGACTCCTTCGCCGTGGCCATGTTGGTCGAACATCACGACGCGCCGATCGACGGACAGGGCGTCGAAGGCGTATCCGAAGTTCGCCGGGGCGTCGATGTTCCAGCCGTGCAGCAGCAGCAGTGGCGCACGGGTGGATTCGGTGGGAGGGCCCGAGTCCCAGACGCTCGTTGCACCGCGTTCGGGCAGCGCAATCCGCGTCGGGCTCGGAAGCCCACGGCGAGGATGCGCTGCTGGGGTCACCCGACGCTGACCACCTCAACGGACAGCGAACCGCCCGCAGGGGTTTCGAACGACACCATGTCGCCGGCCTTTGCGCCGAGCAAAGCAACGCCCAACGGCGAGCCAGGGGACAGGTTGTCCATGCCTTCTTGGCGCTCTTCGATCGATCCGTACAGGAACTTTTCGGTGTCGTCGTCGCCTTCGTAGCGAAGTTCGACGACGCTGCCGGTCTGCACGGTCCCGTCGTTTTGGGCTTCGACGATCACGGCTTCTTCGAGCGTTTTGGCCAGGAACATGATCCGGCCTTCCATCTTGCCCTGCTCTTCTTTTGCGGCGTGATAGTCGCCATTCTCGGAGAGGTCACCCAGTTCTCGGGCGGTTTCGATCTTGCGGGCAATGTCGATACGGCCCCGGGTGGTGAGGTCGAGGTGCTCTGCGTGGAGACGGTCGTATGTCTCTTGAGAGAGTTCTTTGCTGGAAGCCATTGGTTCACAATACCGCGAACCAGCACCCGCCTACCGACGCCCAGGATTTGTACAGGATTTGGAACCCAGGAGGGTCCAAATTCTGTACAAATCTCGGGTTAGACGGATTCGAGGGCCGTCAGGATGTCGGCGAGGAGTTCTTCGCCGTCTTCGAGCCCGACGGAGAGCCGGACCATCGATTCGCCAATGCCCACCGCAGCGCGACCGTCTTCGCCGAGTCGACGATGTGTCGTTGTTGCCGGGTGCGTCGCAAGGCTCTTCGAGTCGCCCAAGTTGTTCGAGATGTCGAACAACGAGAGGGCGTCGAGGAAGCGGAACGTTTCGTCCTTGCCTCCATCGATCTCGATCGCGAGCACCGTGCCGCCCTTGGACATCTGGCTCATGGCCAGGTCGAACTGCGGGTGCGATGGGTGGCCCGGGTAGCGCATGTCGGAGAGTTTGGTGTGGCCATCGAGCTTGCTCGCCAACAACGAGGCGCTGGCGCACGATGCGTCGACACGAAGTCGCAGCGTTTCGAGGCCTTTGACGAGCGTCCAGGCGTTGAACGGGCTCATCGACGGTCCGGTGTGGCGCAAGAACGGCATGAGGTGGTCGTCGAGGTATTGCTGGCTTGACAGCACGGCTCCTCCGAGGACTCGACCCTGGCCGTCGATGTGCTTGGTGGCCGAGTACACGACGACGTCTGCGCCGAGTTCGAGCGGTTTTTGGAGGACTGGCGTTGCAAAGACGTTGTCGATGATGACGAGAGCGCCGGCAGCGTGTGCGACTTTGCTCACGGCGGAGACATCAACGATCTGCAGGCCAGGATTTGATGGCGACTCGAGGAACACCGCCCGTGTCGGTGTTTTGAGCGCGTCGGCCCACTGATCGAGGTCCTGTCCATCGACCAACACCGATTCGATGCCGAGCCGGGGGAGGATCTCGGTGAGGATCACGCTGCACGAGCCGAACAGCGCACGTGAGGCAACCACCCGGTCGCCGGCGCTCAGATACGAGGCGAGCGATGCGAACACCGCCGCCATGCCACTCGCGGTCGCCATGCACGCCTCGGCACCTTCGAGCAGACGCAACCGTTCCTCGAACATTGCGACCGTGGGGTTTCCATAGCGGGAATAGATGAAGCGGTCGGCATCGCCAGCGAAGGCTGCCTCGGCTTCGGCCGCCGAGCCATAGACATAGCCTGAGGTCGGAAAGATGGCCTCAGCGGTTTCATGAAAGCCGGTACGGGTCAGCCCGCCGCGGGCCAGAATCGTTGCTTCGGCGGTGAACTCATCCACGGGTTAGCCCTGACGCCAGGGCAGGCCCGCGCCGCGCCAGCCACCGGTGCGGTGACCTTCGGCGTCGGTGTGTCCTTCGAATCCGTCGAGCACGTTGTACACCTCGGTAAAGCCAGCGTCGGTCAATGCGTGCGCGGCTGCTTCGGAACGGCCTCCGGTTCGGCAGATCACGACGATTGGCTGCGACGGCTCGAGACCACCGGCGACCTCGCGAATGAAGTCGGCGTTGTGGGTGCCCTCGGGCCACGTCGTCCATTCGACGAATCGGCTGTTGTCCATGACCGGGATGCCAACAAAGGTCCACTCGGCTTGGGTCCGACAGTCGAGCAGGATTGCGTTAGAGCGGTCCATCAACAACTGATGGGCGTCGGTCGGTGAGAGGTCTCCTGCGTATGCCATGTGAAGAGTCTATGGACGTTGCCCGATACCGTGTAACCGTGAGTGATATGAGCGACACCCAAAGCCCACAGGACGTGCAGGACGGGGCTTCTGCCAGCGGCGCCGACGGGCGACTGCGGTATCGGCTGCTGACCGGGCCCGATACCGAAGCGTTCTGCCAACGTGTCTCCGATGCCCTCGCCGAGGGCTATGAGCTACACGGTTCCCCGGCGATCACCTTCGATGGCACGACGACCTACGTGGCCCAGGCGGTCGTGCTGCCGTGAGTGGCCAGGGATATTTCATTTCGCCCGAAGCTGGCCCCGGCCCAGGCGTGCTCCTGCTGCATTCGTTTTGGGGACTGAACCGGCAGGTGAAAGACACCGCAAACCGTCTGGCCGACGCCGGATTCACCGTGCTCGCCCCCGACCTCGCTGCGGGTGCTGTTTACGAGGACGAGGACGAGGCCATGACCGCTCTCGCCGAAGCCGACATGAACGTCAACGCGTCGTTGGTGCAGTCCAGCATCGGCATCCTGCGGCGAGCCCAAAAGAACGCCGCGGCCCCGGTCGGCATCATCGGGTATGGCTCGGGAGCGTCCTGGGCGCTTTGGGTCTCGGCCCGGTTGACCGAAGAGGTCGGCGCGACCGTTACCTACTACGGGTCTCAATCAATACCAATGGATGGTGCCCGAGCGAGTTATCTCAACCATTGGGCCACCGATTCGATGGTCTCGGACCTCGAGGTCGCCGACCTTGGATTGAGCCTGCAGATGGCGGGTGCCGATTTCCGGTTCGAGCATCATGAGGGGACGACGGACGGCTTTGCCGAGCATGGTCTCGCGGCGTTTGACGCCGAGGCCGAGGTCGTCGCGTGGCGCCAAACCACCGAGTTCTTGGCCAGCACACTCCGTGCGGCTCAGCCGGCATCTGGCGACACCGACTGACCAATGACCGAGCTGTTGGACTTCGGTCTGTTCGAAGTCCTCGGGGCGGGCATGGTTTTGTTCGTCGCGTCGGTGGTGCGCGGCTATTCGGGTTTTGGGTTCTCTGCGGTGCTGGTTGCGGGTATGGCGTTCTTCGTCGACCCGGTCGAGGCGGTTTCGCTGGCGATCGGGCTCGAAGTTCTTGCGAGTGTTGTGCAGGCATCGAGTGTGTGGGACGACATCGACTGGCGGCGGCTCGGGGTGTTGGTGGCGGCCGCTGTCGTGGGCAACCCGATCGGTGTGCTCATTTTGACGACCGTTGACGCTGACCCGCTTCGTGCGGTCACATTCGTGACGTTGGCCGTGCTGACCGTGGGCGTGCTGGCCGGTAAGACCGTGTCGGTCCCGGCGTCATTGTCGGCGTTCTTCGTGGTCGGTGTGGTGGCGGGAGTTGTGAACGGCGCGACGGCAATGTCGGGACTCGTGCTCGTTCTGGCGATGACCGCCTTGCGGGTCGCTCCAGCCGAAATGCGTGGCACGCTCGTCGCCTATTTCTTCGCGAGCGATATCGCGGTGATGGCGTTGCTGTTGTGGCGGGGCGAACTCGACCAGATTTACGCGTGGCGGATCGTCTTTGCGCTTCCGCTCATGATCATCGGTGTGTTGATTGGTTCGCGTGCGTTCGCCGGAACGTCGGTGGAGGCGTTCAAGCGGGTCACGCTCATGTTGTTGTTGGCGATTTCGGTTGTGGGACTGGCGCGGCTGGGGTTGGGCTGACCGCGCTATCGGGTTGTCGCGAGCTCGTCGACCAGCCACGACCGCAGTGATGCAGAGTTGGGGGAGAGCGGTGTCCGTTTGGAGCTGAGCACGACGAACGGCGTGTCGGTCACGATGGGTTCGCCAATCGCAACGAGGCGGCCGTCGGCGATGAGGTCGGCAACGATGTGTTCCCACCCGAGCGCTACACCCTGCCCGTCGAGGGCAGCTTGCACGACGAGGGAGTAGTCGTTCGATCGGTCGCCGGGGAGCCGCTCAACGACATCGATGTTGTTTGCGCCGAACCACTGCGGCCAGTCGAAGCGGGACTTGTATTGCTCTTCGAGGTGTAGCAATGGCGCTGTGAGGAGCGATACGGGGTCGCCCGAATAGTGCGCGGCAACGTCGGGCGCGGCGACAGGAATGAGCGCTTCTCGACAGAGTTCGACCACGTCGAGGTCGGGCCGGTCGATACTCCCGAGCGGGATCCAGAGGTCGACATCGTTTGGGTCTGTCGTGAAGTCGGAATCCGCTGTCATGAGTCGCAGGGAGATGGCTGGGTGTGCCCGCTTGAAGTCAGGTAAGCGTGGGAGCAGCCACCAGCTGGCGAACGAGGTAGACACCGAAACGGTGACGGCGGTCGGCTCGGCGGCCGCGAACTGTGCAACGGCCAGGTCGATTTGGTCGAATGCGGGTTCGAGTTGGTCGAGGAGCAACTGTCCCGCTGAGGTGAGCTCAACTCCGGTCCGCGACCGATGCATCAGCCGAGTGTTGAGCGCGGTCTCCAACCGTTGCACAGCATGGGAGACGGCCGGTTGCCCAATGCCGAGAATTGTCGAGGCGCGGGTGAAGGTGCCGGCCCGCGCAGCGGTGGCGAACACCCGCAACGAACGGTCGCTCACATCGCCAATGGGGCCTGTCCCCGCGGTATTAATCGAAGTCATATAAACATGAGCAAATCACGGGATTGACCATCGATCAAGCCACATTTACGGTGCTTCCACGCCAGAACAGCTGCAATGGGGCCTGTCCCCACTGCATCGCTGCGACCAACCGCAACGCTGGCCCGATCAAGGACGTGACATGGCAGAACGAATCGGTTTCGTAGGGCTCGGCAACATGGGAGGCCCAATGGCCACCCGCCTCGCTGCGGCTGGCTACGACGTCATGGCATTCGATATCAACACCGATGCGGTGGCCGCTGCTGTCGCCGGTGGGTGCACGGCGGCGAGTGACGCCAACGAGTGTGCCCGGCACGCCGACCTCCTCATGACGTCGCTTCCACGACCAGATCATGTGCAGGCGGTCATGGTCGACGGCGGTGCGCTCGGTGAGCTTTCGGCGGGCAACATTTGGGTCGACCTCACGACCAACCGGAAGGACTTCGTCATCGAACTCGCCGGCCAGACCCCAGAAGGGGTGACCGTGGTCGACAGTCCGGTGACGGGTGCCGTCGATGGGGCTCGCAACGGCAAGCTCACGCTATTCGCCGGAGGCACCCCAGACGATCTCGATCGGGTCGTACCGGTGCTCGAACATCTTGGCCGCGCCATCAAGTGCGGACCCCTCGGGACCGGCAACGTCACCAAACTCGTCACCAATCAGCTGTGGTTCATCGCGGCCGCGTCGATCGGCGAGGGGTTTGCGCTCGGCATGGCGAACGGCGTCGAACTCGACGTGTTGTGGGATGCAATCAAGGACTCGGTCGGTGACAGCTTCGTGGCACGCCACGACGCGCCATCGATCTTCGCTGGACACTACGACCCGAGCTTCACCCTCGACCTCTGCATGAAGGACCTGGGTCTGACCATGGAACTCAGCGAAAACGTCGGCACGGACCTTCCAATGACCGAACAGGCCCAGGCCACCTTCGCCCGGGCAACCGAGCGTTACGGCGCCGACGTTGGCGAACTGCACGTCGCAAAGCGAATCGAAGATGACGCCCAGCTGTCCTTTCGTCTCGACGGGGACTGGGTACCGCACTGGGAGGCATAACTATGAGCATCAGCCTGAACGAACTCATCGACCTCGACCGATATCCGATCGATCAGCCCAACTCCGACGGCTATCGCGCCGCCGTCGACCACGCCCGCGAGGGCCTCCGCGAGAGCGGCTGTGCCGTGATCAAGGACCTGGTCCGCCCCGAGGCCCTCGATCGTCTCGGTGCCGAGATCTGGGAGCGCAAGTCAACAACGCACTTCTCGACGCAGGTGATCAACCCGTACTTCCACTTTCACCACAACGAGGAGTACCCCGACGACCACCCAATGAACACGTTTCTCGAACGATCGAGCGGGTTCATCCCCGGCGACTCGTGGGAGGACACGACCGCAATGCGGTACATGTTCGAACACCCGGACCTCGCGACGTTCCTCGCCGACTGCCTCGAGATCCCCGAGTTGCATCCATACGCCGACCCGCTCGCTGGGTTGACCGCCAACATTTTGGATCCAGGCCAGCAGTTCACGTGGCACTTCGACACGAACGAGTTCGCGGTAACGGTGCTCGTCGAGGAGGCCGACGACGGGGGCCTGTTCGAGTACGTGCCTGCGATTCGTTCCGATGGCGACGAGGGGTTCACGCATATTCAGCACGTCCTCGAAGGCGGCCGCACGGGCGTGAAGACGCTCGACCTTCGTCCGGGCGACATGCAGATCTTCCGAGGTCGCTATTCGCTGCATGCGGTGAGCCGCGTCGCCGCAGATTCGAAACCGCGGCATGCAGCGATCTTTGCCTACACCGAAAAGCCGAACGTGATCGGGCGCCTGGAACGAACCGAACAGCTCTTCGGTCGTGTCTTGCAGGCGCACATCGACGCCGAGGAAGCCCGTGTTCGAAGCGACGCGCTGATCGACTGACCTATCAGCTTGCGAGGGGCATGTCGTCGGGCGGACGGGCCTCCAGCAGTTCGTTCCTCGCAGCCGTGAACTCGTCGCGTATGCGGGCCCGTTCTGCCGAGACTCTTTCGCCGGCCCCTTCGCGGATCGAGCGTTCGATCGTCTCGGCGAGTTCGCCGAGCTGGAGGGCGCCCATCGACCGGCTCGAGGACTTCAGTGTGTGGGCCGCGATCCGAACGGTGTCGAGGTCGGTTTCCTCCGCGATCTGTTCGATGAGCTTGGTCGATTCCGAAACATAAGTGCAGACCAGACCCGAGACCACGGCCGCGCCACCCTCACCCATCATCTCGGCAAACTCGTCGAGGACGCCGTGGTCGATAACGCTCTGGTCGACATTGCTCTGGTGGAAATTGCTCGGCAGCGGCGGCGCACCAGACGCAGCATTGGGTGTCGGCGGCGGCACAAGCGGCCGCTCGTCGATGGAACCCAGCGTTGGCGAACCGTCGGCGATGCTTGGGGAGGCGACCTGCTCGGCTGCTCGACTTAGTGCTTCGCACAGCTGCTCGACCCGAATTGGCTTGCTCACGTAGTCGTCCATGCCCGCGGCGAGGAAACGAGCTCGATCTTCGGCCAAGGCGTGTGCGGTCATCGCGATGATTCGAGGCTGATCGTCCGATGCCACCGTGGATCGGATCACCGCAGTGGCTTCTTCTCCGTCCATCTCCGGCATCTGAATGTCCATCAAGATGACGTCATAGTGCTGCCGCCCAATGGCCTCGATCGCCTCGAGGCCGTTGCCGACGACGTCGGTCAGGTATCCGAGTCGTGACAGCAACCCGACGGCCACTTTCTGGTTCACGACGTTGTCTTCGGCGAGCAGAATCCGCAGTGGATGATGCTCGGCAAAATCCTCGTCGAGCTGGCTTGTCACGGCCGCTGTCTGGCCGGTCGATGTGGTGGCGTCGAAAATCGAGATCAGGGCATCGAACAGTGCCGACGGCTTCACCGGTTTGTTCATGCGCGCGGTGAAGACCTCGTCATTTGGAACCTCGGTGAGTCCGAGTGAGCTCAGCAAGAGCAACGGCATGGTCGGCCGCAGCTCGCGGATCTTGTAGGCCAATTCGAGTCCGTCCATGCCCGGCATCTGCATGTCGAGAATCGCAACATCGAATGGCTGTGTCTCGACAAAGTCCAGCGCTGCGTACGGCGTGGCAGCGAGCGTGGGAAATATCTCCCATGATTCGAGCTGCTTCTGGAGTATTCGCCGGTTCGTCGCAATGTCATCGACGACGAGAACAGACGAGCCGATCATCTTCGGTGGCGGGTCGCTTTGGTGACGTTCGCGGATCTGGGTCGTCGCGGCCGGCAAGGGAATGTGAAGCTCGAAACGCGACCCGACGCCTTCTTCGCTCGTGACCGTCAGGCTTCCGCCGAGGAGCTCGGCGAGCTGGCGGCTGATCGCAAGACCGAGCCCGGTGCCTCCAAAGCGTCGTGTCGTCGACGCATCGACCTGACTGAACGACTTGAACAAACGATCGAGTCGTTCGGCCGGGATGCCGATCCCGGTGTCCTCGACCGCGATTCGCATGTCGTAGTGCACGGTCCCGTCTTCGGCGGTGACCGGCGAACCGTCGACCTCGACGAGCACCTCGCCCTCCTCGGTGAACTTGCAGGCGTTGCTCAGCAGGTTGTTCAGGATTTGGCCGATTCGTGTCACGTCGGAGACGAAGGTGTCCGCCATGTCCGGGTCCATCGAGTACGCGAGGTTGATTTCGCTCTCGTGTGCGCGGTGGCTGACGATGTCGAGTGAGTCTTCGATGCATCGACTGAGCGAGAACACGCAGGGCGAAAGGTCGAGCTTGCCAGCTTCGATCTTGGAGAAGTCGAGGATGTCGTTGATGACCGTGAGGAGTGAGTCGCCGCTGGTTCGAATCGTCTTGACGAACTCGAGCTGTTCGGGTTGGAGCGGTGTTTCGAGGAGCAGGCTCGTCATGCCGATCACGCCGTTCATTGGGGTCCGCAGCTCGTGCGACATATTTGCGAGGAACGTGCTCTTTGCGTGGTTTGCTTGCTCGGCGGCTTCTCGCGCGGCGTTCGTTGCCTGGATCAATTGCTCGCGTTCGAGCGCTGCGGCGATCTGACGTCCAACCTTTGGAACGAATTCTCGGGCGTGTTCGGTGATCGGCGACGATGAGCGCAAGACGATGTACCCGAGCGGGTCCTCTAGGGAGCCGAGCGGATAGACCAGATCACCGAGTGGCGCGAGCCCATCGAGATTTTCGGTCACGAGCGTGCAGTGTTCGACGTTGAGGTGGTCGGCTACCGCAGCGAGAGCGTGGGCGGCAGTACCGCTGAACGACCTGCCCCTGGTGAGTCGGTCGGCGACGGTATTGAGAACGGCCGAATCGGTGTACTGCCGCCGCGACTTGGTGAAACGGTCGACGTTTTGCAGGGCTGCAGAGAGAAACGCAGCAGCGTGGCGAGCAATCAGCAGTTGTTCTTCGTTGAACGCCTCGACTTCGGGTGATACGAGGTTGAGGCTGCCACAAAACTCGCCGTCGAGTTGCAGGTTGCACGCAACTAACGAGCGGTAACCACGGTCGGTCAGAATCGTTGATCCGGTGAGCGGTGTCGCGAGCAGGTCATCCACCTGGCAGACACCGGCCTCGGCATTGCGGAACGCCTCGACGATCGAACCTGCAACGGGCAGTTCGGTGAGCAGGTGGTCGCCATTGCGCTGCCCGCTCAGGGTCACGATTCGCCAGTGTGTCCGTTCTTCGTCGAGGAGCAGCAAGCTGACCCGGTTCGCCTCGAAGATGCGGGTGATGTAGCTCGATGCGATGTCGATGAGGTCCTGTTCCTTGCGGACGACGGCGAGGTCGGTGTTCATCTCGGTCATTGCGAGCAGATGGGCGGTGAACTGGAGGGTCATCGTGCTCCTCCCGACGTCGTGCCGGTCGCAAGGACTGCTCGCACCAAGGCTGATGGTCGTTGGTCTTTGGTGATGTAGTCGGCGATGCCGACGGAGCTGGCTTCGTCGATGAGTGCTTGGTCACCGAATGCCGAGTTCATGATGATGCGGGCATCGGGCCAGTGCTCGAGTATTTGCCGTGCGGCGTCAAGACCGTTCAGCAGCGGCATCTGCATGTCCATCACGACGACGTCGGGGCGCTCGGCGAGCACCAGATTGACGCCTTCGGAACCGTTCTCGGCCATCCCGCAGACCGAGATCGTCGGAATCTCGTTGAACAAGGCGCCGAGCATGGTGCGAATGGTCGCCGAGTCGTCGACGATGACGACCCGTATGGTCTCGCTCATTGTGGATGCCGAGGTCATGGGGTAGCTCCAGCGAGCTGAGCGGTCGAGTCCGGGGTAACTGTGAGGGTTGGCGAGGGCACGGTAAATCGGATGGTCGTTCCGTTGCCCGGCGTCGAGTCGATCTGCAGGTCGCCATCGAGCATGGAGATCCGCTCGCGCATGCTGGCAATGCCGTACCCGCCGTCGGCGACGAGGCGACCAATGTCGGTATGTCGGAAGCCTCGCCCCGAATCGGTGATCGTCATCGAGATGCTGTCATCGATCTCGACGACGTCGACCTGAACCGTGCAGGGGCCAGCGTGTCGAGCGATGTTCGCAAAAGACTCTTGGGCGACCCGGTAGAGGGCTGTTTCGAGTTCACCTTCGAGCGAGCTCACCGATGACGTGATTGCGACCGTGGTTCCTTCGTTGGTCCTCATGAACCGTGTTGCGGAATCTTCCAGTGCTCCGACGAGTCCGCGTTCATCGAGAACGGGAGGACGGATGTCGGTCATGATCGTGCGGAGCTCGCCGAGTTGTGCGGTGAGGCCGTCGGCTGCGCCGTCGATGATCTCTTCGGCGAGTTCGATGTCGCCGCGAGCGAGGGCCAGCGATACGCGCTCGAGTTGATACCCGACGACGGTGAGCTCTTGGATGGGCCGGTCGTGGATGTCGGCGGCGATTCGACTGCGTTCTTCTTCGACGGCACGTTGGACCCGCCACAGCAGCTTTTGTCGTTCGGTCTTGGCCTCGTCGAGTTCGGCGTTCGCAAGGAGTAGTTGCTCGCTCGTGGCTCGGACTTCGGCTTCGGTCGCTGCGAGGTCAGAGTTGTGGAGCACGAGCCGTGCAACGGCCAGGCTGGACACGATTGCGGATCCGACCACGACCAGTACGTCGGAGGTGTCGGCGATGTTGACGGTTCGGTCGACGAGAATCATCGGTCCGACCAGCAGTGCGAAGGCGAGCATCGAGAAACGTCCGATGGTTAGGTGGCCTTGCTCGGCGAGCAGGAGCGTTTCTCGGTCGACTCGATGCAGTGGGTCGGGCCAGGCGGGACCCATCGAAAGCCCGGCGAAGCAGAGTAACCACCCGAGATCGATCCAGCCACCGGGCTCGTACGTGCCTCGAAGGTTTTGCACGCTGAACAAGAAGTCGGCGGCGAGGTTTCCGGCGAGTCCGAGCGTGAGTAGCAGCAGGGAACCGGGTCGGTGAACGAGTCGCACACCGACGGTGACGATGACGGCCAGCAGCAACACGTTGCCGAGTGGGTATGCCGCCGCGACGAGGGTTTGGGCCACCGTCATCTCGACGGATTCGATCGTCGGCAGTCCGACGTAAAACCAGATGACCATGGCGCCGGTAATCGTCACCATGACGATCTCAAGCATTGCTCGGGCTCCGGTTCGTTGGTCGTAGCGAGCGAGGACGAACAGCGCGCCGATGGTTGCGAGGACGTAGTTCGAGAGCCGCATTGCATCGACGATGGAGGGAGCCTCGGGCGTGTACCCGATGTGAGTCCCATAGGACATCAAGAGCCCAGCGACGTAGGCGAGTGCCAGGCCTGCCCAGACCAGACACCACGGCCGGGCCCGATCGGACTGGAAGCGCACGATGTTCGTGGCCATGCCGACGAGCAACAAGCCGGTTGCGATGTTCCAGATGGTCGTCTTGGTCGATCCGTCCGTGACGAGAAACCCGACCGTACCGACGACGGCAATCGCGACCGTCAGGCTGAGCGAAGCTCGCTGACGCGTCGGGAAGTGAGAGGGGCTCGTGGACATCATCAGTCCATCGGTGAGGCGCTCGGATCGACTTAGAGAGCGGCGCTTCTGAGCCGAATTACACCAAAATTTGGTAGGTGGGCGAGGGTCGAGCACCTGCACTACGGTCGATCGATGGCACAGATTCGCGTTACCGGCACCGGGCACACATCGAGTGCGCCCGATGAGGCGTCGTTCAACTTCTCCTGTGCGGGGCACGCCGACGAGGCTCCCGCTGCACTGGCCCAGGCGACGGCGGCAGCCCAATCGGTTCTTGCATTGCTTGAGAGTGTCGGGGTAGACGAGCACCAACGGGGCGTGCAGCACGCTCGTGTCCACCCAAGAACTCGGTGGGTTAACGACCGCGAGGTCCGCGATGGTTGGGATGCCCACGCTGGGGTCGAGTGCACGATCGACGACGCCGTGGCGGCCTTCGATCTGCTCGAGCGTTCGGCCGAACTGGCCGACGTTTCGGTGCACGGCCCACAGTGGAGGGTTCGCAGCGACAATCCCGCTCACGATGCGTCTCGACGGCTGGCGGTCGAGGATGCCCGCAGGAAGGCGCAGGTTTCGCCGATGCAGCTGGGCTTGCGCTCGGGAACCTCATCGAGCTGATCGAAGGTGGCTCGACGCACGGCGGGCCAATGATGCGCACCGCAATGATGTCCGAGTCGGCGCCACTCGAGGCTGCCGATCAGGATGTGCGGGCCTCGGTCACGCTCGTCTACGAGGCCTCCTAAGCTCGTCGCCATGCAGGACGAGGTCATCGAGGGCGAGCCGAGCACGAGCGACGATCAACGGGTCTTGCTCGGAACGGTCGCGGCGGGGGTCCTGGTGGCGCTCATCGCGATCGTTGCGTTCTGGCCCTTCGGAGAAGACGGCGGACCAGACGAGCCGGAGCTGTTGCAGGGAGCGGACCTCGCGCTGCTCCTGGACGACGACTTCGCGGACGACGGCGAGGGCGGCAAGAGCGCCGCGCTCGATGAGCTCATCGAGGAGTTGACGGATCGGCCCGGGGTCGATCGGGTCGAGTATTGGGGTCCGGCGACGGTTACCGGTATTGCGCCTGGGGCGCCCACGTTGAGCGCCTACGGTCACCGGTTGCTGGTCTATGTCGACGGCTTCGCCGTCGGGGTCGAGTTGCAACTGATCAACGAGTACAAGAACCGTCCCGGAATACGCGGAGTGGCGCAATCCGGGTAGCACCGAAGCGGCTAGGCGTCGGTTTCTGTCCGGAGCATGTTCCGAGCGCCGAGAACGAACAGTCCAGCACCCAATAGAACGAACGCAAGCCATACCAATCGGGTCGCTTCGCTGCCGGTGAAGGCGAGGGGCGTGTTGCTGGTGTTCGCCCAGTCGATC
>CALLAA010000081.1 GCA_938002955.1 uncultured Acidimicrobiales bacterium | reverse complement strand
CAAACAAGACGTGCCAGCCGACCAACTATTGGTGTTCCAGGTCGCCGATGGGTGGGAGCCGCTCTGCGACTTTCTCGGATGCGACGTTCCCGATCGTCCGTTCCCGCACGTGAACGACGCCGACACGTTCAGACGTGCTGTGACCGCGTTGAAACTCGTGAGAGCGGCACCGTATGGGTTCGCCCTCGTGCTCGGTGCGGCAGCCTGGCGCTACGGACGGCGACCGGTCTGAGTCGCCACGGACACGGTCCGCTCGTTCTGTGCAATGCTTGACGAGACATGAACAGCCCGACCCCACTGCTGCTGAACGATCAGCTGGCGATCGAACGCATCTTCAGCCATATCGACAATGGGACGACAGACCTGGGCGACACCGTGTGGCGCGCCCCGGTCGAGCACTACTACTCACAAGAGCGGTTCGACGCCGAGATCGCCATGCTGCGACGGCTGCCGGTTCCGTTCTGTCCGTCCGCCGCGCTCCCCGAGGTAGGCAGCTTTATCGCTCGAACCGCCGCGCTGACGCCGCTGTTGGTCACCCGCAGCAACGACGGCACCGTGCGGGCATTCATCAACGCCTGTCGCCACCGTGGCATGCAGGTGGCCAGCGGAACCGGCTGCTCGAAGGCGTTCACCTGCCCGTACCACGCATGGACGTACAACCTAAACGGCGAGCTCAAAGGGATTCCCGGCCGGTCCGGGTTTGCCGATCTTGACCCGGCCGACCATGGCCTGGCCGAGGTTGGTGCGGCCGAGAAGGGCGGCATTGTCTATGTGCGTCAGGACGGGCCGATCGGCGACGATGCGCTCGATGACCATCTCGACTACTTCACGCCCGATCAGAAGTTGTTCGAGCAGGGCGAACTGTTCGACGACGCAAACTGGAAACTCATCAACGAGACAGCCCAGGAGGGCTATCACATCAAGTCGTTGCACCGGGAGTCCTTCTACCCTTACGGGTTGGACAACACGACGCTCGTCGAGACCTACGGCGCCAACTCCCGGATCGTGTTCCCGTTCCGGCGGATCGAGAAGCTTCGCGACGTCGAACCCGGCAAGCGCCAGCTGAGCGGCGTGGCCACGTCGGTCTATCACCTATTCCCGAACGTCAACATCGCAGTGCTGTCCAAACACACCGGCTTCACGGTGCTCGAGCCGCTGAGCCCCACCCGCACGCAGTGGGTCTTCTACCGGCTGTTCAACAAGCAGACGCCGGAGTCGCCGATCACGCTCGAGGAAGCGCAACGAGACGCGGAGTTCGTCAACGAATCAGGCCAGGAAGAAGACCGGGACGCGGCACGGAAGATCCAAGCGTCCGCGACGTCACCGGCCAACACGCACTTCACGTTCGGCTATTTCGAAAAGGCCATCGTGAACTTTCACCAGCACCTGGCGCTCCACCTGGGCGAGTAGCCGTCTGAGCTATTGGTTCAAGAGCCAGTCGGCGAAGGTCTTTGCGGCGTCGGTTCGGTATCGGCTGGGCTGTTCGCTCAACCAGTACGACTCGGCGAGCGGCGTGGCGTGATCGAACGGTGCAACGAGACGCTGATCGGCGATTGCCTCCTCGGCGAATACGTCGAGCGTCATGGACAGGGCCGACCGATGTTCAGCCGCCATGAGTCCAACGGCGTAGGTGCTTGCGAGGTGCACCCGCTGCTCTGCAGGAAGTTCCTGGCCCTGATCGCCGAGCCAGTTGCGCCACCCGACCGACATGGCGGTGCAGTCGAAGAGTGTCGCCGTCCGCCAATCCGGTTGCCCCAGACCGGGGCTACAAATCGGGAACGCATTCGTGCGTCGAAGCAACGTGGCTCCCGCAAGTTCTTCGGTGAACCGGATCTCGACATCGGCGGCAGCAGCGGTTCGCTCCGGGTCGTGAATCACCGTGACCAGGTCGATCACGATGTCGGGGTGAGATCGCATGAAGTCGGGAAGGCGAGGCGTCAGCCAATAGATGGCGAACGACAAGTTGACCTGCACGGTGAGGTGGAGCTGGTCGCGCCGCCCGAACACGGCTTGTGTTCCCGTCGTCAGCGCAGCGAGCGAACGTTGAACGATGGGCAGATACGCAATGCCTGCTTCGGAGAGGTCGAGACCTTGATGGCGACGCACAAACAATGGTCGCCCCACGTGGCGCTCAAGGGCCTTGATCTGCTGGCTGACCGCAGGTTGGGTCAGGTGGAGTTCCTGCGCTGCTCTCGTAAACGACAACAGGCGAGCCGCGGCTTCGAACACGCGCAACTGGTTGAGTGGCGGTAGGCCATCCGACGGCGGCATTAGATCAGCATAAGTTGGTCTTATGTAGAGCGGCGAATTCGCTTGCTTGCGAGCGAGCTCTGGCCTCAGGCAGAGTTCACGCATGACTGCGCCAACAGAGAAGCGGACACGCATGCAACGGGCAAAGGGGTATGACCCCGAGCCCATGGTCGTGCCGCCGCTCTTCCAATCGCCGGCACAACCGCTGGCCATGGCGAAGTGGTTCCTGACGAAGTACATGTGGCCACAATCGACTGCGTGGATTGCATTGGCGGCGGTCATGTACCACGTGTTCACGCCATCGCTCGATCGGTTTGCTTCGCTCAGCGTGGATGACGTCGCTCTACTCTGGCTTCGCAACGCGCTCATGATGCTGGTGGTCATCGGTGGTCAGCACTGGTGGTTGCACATCCGCAAAGCCCAGGGCACCGAGTTCAAGTACGAATCGCGCTGGCTTGCCAAGAGCCGCAAGTCGTTCACGTTCAACAACCAGACCCGCGACAACATGTTCTGGACGCTCGTCAGCGGCGGCGGCATTGCGGCGTTGTACGAGGCGATCATGTTCCGCCTCTACGCCACCGAGTCGATCCCGCAGCTCAACTCGCTGTGGGCGATCGCGTTGATGACCATCGCCGTGTTCTGGATCGAGGGTGTCCACTTCTATCTCAACCACCGGCTGCTACACATCGACCCGCTGTACGGCTGGTTCCACGCATTGCACCACCGCAACGTCAACACCGGACCATGGACCGGCATCTCCATGCATCCCGGCGAGCACGTCCTCTACCTCTCGTTGCCGTTCGTGTTCCTGGTGATTCCGGGCTCGCCGTTCATCGCCACGTTCTGCCTCGTCTACCTGATGCTCTCGCCGTCGCCGTCACATTCAGGGTTCGACCGTTTCAAAACGGGGGAGAGCTCGGACGTGCATGGCGGCGACTACTTCCACAATCTGCATCACCGCTACTTCGAGGTGAACTATGGGATGTTGCTGCTGCCAATGGACAAGTGGTTCGGCACGTTCCACGACGGAAGTATGGAAGCCCACCAAGAAATGAAGAGTCGCCGCCGAGCGAGTGCCGAAGCAGGCGACACTGAGAACGTGATTGAAGGAACCAGCACATGAAACGTATGTATGACTTTGGGCGAACGCCTGCCAAGCGCGACTACACGGTCAAGGACCTCCAAGACCTCAAGGGTTCGGGCACGGTCCTCTCGATGAGCAACCCAGCGAACGAGGCTGAGCTGCGGGCCTGCATCGAAGCCGAGATCGATCTGTTGGTCGTGTGGGCTGAACAACTCGACGAGTGCCGTCGGATTGCGCCAACCCAGTTCATGGGCATTGGGTCAACGTGGGCCCAATTCGGCACCAGCGACGAAATCCTGGCCCACGCCGTCGACCTGATGGGTCGGGGCGGCGACATGTATTACACGATCCGTTCCTACGAAGTCATCGAGAAACTCGCAAACGAGGGCATCCCCGTGCAGTCGCACATTGGGCTGATCCCGACGTTCAGCCATCACGCCGGTGGGTTGCGAGCCTACGGGCGGACCGCTGAAGAGGCGATGGAGATCTGGAAGACGATCCGCCGCCTCGAAGACGCCGGCTGTTTCGCCGTCGAGGTCGAGTGCATTGCCGAAGAGTTCCTCACCGCAGTGAACGACAAGACGTCACTGGTGACGTTCTCGCTCGGTTCGGGACGCGGCGGCGACGCAGTGTTCTCCTTCGTGGCCGATGCCTGTGGCGAACCATCGGAAGAGGCAAAGCCACCAAAGCATGCGCACGCGTGGGGCGACGTTGGCCGCCTCCACAAACAGATTCACGAAGAACGGGTGAGTGCGATGAGCCAGTTTCACGCCGAGACCCGCGCCGGCAACTTTCCGTACGACTCGACCAACATCTCGATGCTCGAGGGGGAACACGACAAGTTCCTCGAAGCCCTCGACAACCTGTAGCCGACCAACGGGGTCGGCATCGGCCACGGCCGGATCTGCCACTCGGCAAAGAAATCCGTCGTGACCTCTTGACCTTGACACGGTGTCAATCCTTACCGTCGTTTAGGTGATCAAGAATGTCATCTCCAAAGCCCTTCCGTTTGTGGCAGCAGCTGCCCTTCTCTACCCAGGTATTCGCAAGCTTGCCGATGCCAGCTGGCGCGAGGAACTCACCACCACCTATCAACTGGGCGACCAGAGCTTCGGCGCCTGGTTCTTCGTATTGGTCGGCCTGATCGAGCTCGCGATGGCGGGGTTGATCCTGTGGCCAAAGACTCGGGTCCCGGCGGGACTTGCCATGGCCGGCTTCTTCGTTGGTGCCCTGGTGTTCAACCTGGGCCTACGGGTCGACCAAGACGTGCTGCCCGCCGACCGACCGACCCTCGGCGCGCTGATCCCGCTCGACATCGCCCACCTCCTCATCGGCCTTGCTGTTGCCTGGCTGTGGCGGAGCGCAGGGAGACCAACCGATCTGTGGGTTGATGGCCGACCCAGCTCGAACGCATAGGAGGCAGGCAAGCATGGACACAACGATCTACACCGACAAGGCCGGACACGCGCTGCAGGGGCACGACCCCGTTGCGTACTTCACCCTCGGGGCTCCGACTAAGGGGAATCCGAATATCAGTCGTGAATGGAACGGCGCGACCTGGCTCTTCTCGAGCTCGGAACACCGCGACATGTTCGACGCCGACCCAGACAACTACGCGCCAGCCTTCGGAGGACACTGCGCAGTTGC
>CALLAA010000080.1 GCA_938002955.1 uncultured Acidimicrobiales bacterium | reverse complement strand
CAGGGCGACGACGCCTACAACGAAGCGCTGTCGCAGCGCCGTGCCGAGTCGGTCGTCAACTACATCACGCAATCCATCGAACCAGGACGCCTGAGTCCTGTTGGGTTCGGCGAAAGCCAGCCCATTGCTGACAACAACGTCGAGACAGGACGCCTTCAGAACCGTCGTGTCGAACTCATTGCTAAGGAGAACTTCTAAATGATTTACGCACTCTGGGAACTACTACTGCCACTTCTGCTCGTCTTTCTGTTGGGCTACCTGCTCTCCTACTTGATCCACCGCTGGCGTCGCCGCAAGGTTGCTCGCTCCGAGTGGACTGCGCTTGCGTCCCGGTCGGAGAAGGCCGAGATGGAACTCGCATCGGTGCAAGCCGCACATGACGAGGTCGCCAACGAGCGGACGATGCTCACGAGCCGAGTTGCGTCGCTGACCACCGACTACGAGTCGGCACAGACCGAACTCGGCGCAGCAACCCGCTCGACGGAGGTGCTCACCGCCGACCTCGATGCGAGCAACACCGAGATCTCGACGCTTCGCGCAGAACTCAATGATCGTGATGGTCGACTTACCAACCTCGAAGAGGATTTGAGCTCGGCGCAGGCAACGATCGCTGGTTACGTGTCGCTCGATGGTGAGGCAAAGCAGATGCGCGCCGACCTCGAGACATCGTCGTCCCGCATTGCTGAACTCGAAGCTGGTATGGCCACGGCGACCGACGACCTTGCGTCGGTCCGCTCGGACCTGCAGCTCGCCGAGGGACGCGCTGGCGAAGCCGAAGGCCGAGCAATGGAGCTCGAAGGCCAGCTGGCGAGCGCCCAGGCCGACCTCTCTGCTGCCCAGTCGGAGGTCGCTAGCTCGGAGAGCAAGATCGGCGAACTCACCGCCGGCGCGGCAGCTGCTGCACTCACGGCAGCTGCCCTGACCGATAGCGAATCGAAGACGAGCGAACTGCAGACGGCCCTCGATGCCGCACGCGCTGAGCTCGATACGTCACAGGCTCGCATTGCTGACCTCGACACACACCTGGCGTCGAGCCGGGTCGAGTTGGAGTCAGCTCATGCACGGGTTGGCGAGCTCGAAGGTGAACTCGGTGGCGCTCAGTCACAGATCGCAGGATTCGCAAACCTCGAGAATGAAGCGGGTCAGGTTCGCGGCGAACTCGACTCGGTCCAGGGTCGGGTCGCTGAGCTCGAGGGCGAACTCGCCCAAGCCAACGCTCGTGCTGGCGAACTGGACGCGGCTCGCGGCCGACTCGCCGAGCTCGAAGCCGAGCTCGAAGCAGCGAACGCTCGTGGACGTGAGCTCGATGCCGCCAATGCACGCATCGGCGAGCTCGAAGGTGAACTCTCCGGAGCACACGAACAGGTATCGGGCTTCGCCAACCTGCAAAACGAAGCAGGCCAAGTCCGCAACGACCTCGACGCAGCCAATGCCCGCATCGGTGAACTCGAAGGTGAGCTGCACGCAGCTTCAGGAAGTGCGGCCGAGATTGGACAGCTTCGTGTCGAACTGACCGAACGCGATCGTCGGATTGCAGCGATGGAAGGTGCCCAGGCCGAGTTGCAGGCAGCGGTTGCTGACCGAGATTCGGCACGGACCGAACTCGACGATGCCCGCGGTCAGCTCGACGGTATTCGTAGCGAACGAGATGCAGCGCAAGGCGAGGCTGACGGTGTACGCAGCGAACGTGACGCCGCTCGCGAGGAACTCGAACGCCTGCGGGCCGAGCTTGCTCAGGCACAAAACGATGAGGAGCTTGCGCTCTTGCAAGCGACCGTTGGACGCCGCGATGCCACCATTGCTGAACTCCGAGCGTCGCTCCAGCAACAAGAGCGAGCCAATCAGGAATTACCAGAACCACTCCGTCGTGCCGCTTCGTGGCACACCGGTGCCTGGAAGTCGGGACAGACGACCCTCGGCACCGATGGAGCGGACCACACCGACGACCTCAAGGTCATCAGCGGTATCGGCCCTCAGATGGAAGAGCTCCTGAACACCTTCGGCATCAAGTCGTGGGAGCAACTCGCCGCCCTCGACGCCGACGGCGTGGCCAAGGTCGACGCAGCACTCGAGGACTTCCCCGGACGCATCGAGCGTGACGAATGGGTTCCTCAAGCGCAAGCGATCATGGCAGCCGGCCACCAGCCGGTGCCGCGAGCACCGAAGCCAAAGCCTCGCAAGCCATCACGGCCAGCGTGGCAGAGCGGCACCACGACGCTCGGTACGCCGGGGGCGTCGCACACCGACGACCTCAAGGTCATCTCCGGCATCGGCACACAGATGGAAGCGTTGCTCAACAGCTTTGGCATCAAGGCGTGGGAGCAGCTCGCGACCCTCGATAAGGCTGGCGTGGCCAAGGTCGACGCAGCACTCGAGGACTTCCCCGGACGCATCGAGCGTGACGAATGGGTCGCTCAGGCCAAGGCCATCATGAAGAACAACCATGAGCCTGTCGAACGTGCGCCCAAGCCACGCCCAAAGCCGGCATGGCAAAAGGGCACGACGAAGCTCGGCACTCCTGGAGCCGGCCATAAGGACGACCTGAAGGTCATCAACGGCATCGGTCCCAAGATGGAGGGCATCCTGAACAGCTTCGGGATTACGGCGTGGGAGCAGCTCGCGAGCCTCCGGAAGGCCGAGGTGGTTTCGGTAAACGAGGCCCTGGATTTCTTCCCGGGACGTATCGAGCGTGATGAATGGGTTTCCCAGGCCAAGGAATTGGTGAAGGAGTTTCCGGACAACAAGAAGCGCCCGACTCGTGAGACCTATCTCAACCGGTCGAACGACGACGATCCGTTCAACTAAGTCGCAGTTGGGCGGATAGCCCAGATATCGACAGCGGCTCGGTCGCAGTCGAGGCAACCCCCATCGGTAACGTTGGGTCTATGTCTCGCACTGCGCCGAGCCGCACTGCGTTTTGGACGACGATGCGGTTTCGATTTCATACGGTCACCTGGTGTGGGTTCGCCGTTGTCGGGTTGATGGTTACCGGCTGTTCGCTCGGCGATCCAGCGGTACGCCCAGAAGCAGAGGCCCCGGCTTCGACGACGCCGGCAACGACTCCTGCCCAAGACGACACTGTTGAAGATGCGGCCGAAGATGCAGCCGAAGATGCGGTGGAGAATGCGACCGGCGAGAACGGCGTTGCTGAGGATGGGGAGCGAGACCGCGCAGATCTTGCCGATCTCTCGGGTCTTCCCGGCGAACTCGTACGTCGCACCTTCGACGGTGGATTGGTCGTGAGTACGCCCGACGGCAGCAACGAGCGCGAGCTCGCTCCCGGGGGCGCTGCGCTCAATACCCAACCCACGTGGTCTGCCAGCGGCGACAGGATCGCGTGGAGTGCGCTCGATGCCGATGGAGCGGAGCTGCTGATCGCGAACGTCGCCGACGATTCGGTCGCGATCGAGACGAGAGAGGCAGTGCTCTCGCCAGCGTTCTACATGGCGTGGTCAGCCGCTGATTCGTGGATTGCCGGCCTCCGAAACGGTGGGGCCGGCATCGAACTCATCATGATCGACGCAGCTACGGGCGATGTCCGGGTGGTCGGTCCTGGGCAGCCGTTCTTTACCGACTGGGTCGACAACGATGAGCTCGTTGCGGTCATCGGCGGCACGGTTCTCGCCGATATCCCCGCTGTAGGCGAGGCAACGCAACGCGGGCTCGGCGCACCCCTTGGCGTCTTTCAAGCCCCTGTTGCACTCGCGGACGCCACGATCGTCGCGTTCGGTGACGGCCAGGGCGGCAACACCGTTACCCGCATCACCGCCGAAGTCGCTACTCCACTCGCAACTGCTGACGGCCCGGTCATCATGGCGGCAGACCCACAGGGCACGAGGCTCGCCGTCGTCGTCCCAGCCGCGGGTGTTCAGAGCGAAGTCATCAGCTTCCAGACCAACGCACCGCCGACGCTCCCGGCTGGTCAGGTGTCGATCATCGATCTGGAGACGGGAGCGGTGACCACCCTCCCGGAAACCAACGTGGCCGCGATCAGCTGGAGTCCGAATGGCGAAACCCTGGCGCTGCTTCAGGTCAGCGCTGACGACGCGACCTGGCGTTTCGTCACTGGTGATAGGCGTGTCGACGGAACCACGTTCGTTCCCAGCCGCGAGTTCGCATCGGCCTACTTGCCATTCGCCGACCAATACGAGCGGTCATCGACATGGTGGTCGCCCGACAGCTCGGCGTTTGTCCTCTCGGGTTCGGTCGATGGGGAGGACGGCGTTTGGGTCGATCGGATCGACGATGAACTCGCTGCCGTCAGGATTGGTAGCGGCGACATTGCATTCTGGTCGCCACAATGAGTCGACGGAAATGAGTCGACGGCAATGAAGAACCACGGTTTGAGGAGATATCGATGACGCTGAGCAATGGGGCGTGGACCACGCTGACGACCGTTCATGCGGCGGCGACGTGGTGGCTCATGGGCCTGATCTGGACCATTCAGGTCGTGCACTACCCGAGCTTCGATTCGATCGACCGACTCATGTACGCCGACTTTCAGGAGCGTCACATGCAGGCGATGGGACGACTCATAGGTTTCCCCTGGCTCATCGAAGGTGTGTGCGTCCTCGGGCTGTTCATCTTTGCGCCCGACAACACGACCAGGGCTCTGGCTGCACTCGGCGGCCTGCTCGAAATCGTCGTCATCGCAGTGACGATTACGAAGTCAATCCCAGCTCACGAGGCGCTTCGCACCGGGTACGTCGCCGAGGCGCACCGGACCCTCGTCGACACCAACTGGTGGCGGACCGCCGCCTGGTCACTTCGCGGCGCGATTGCTCTGGCTGTCCTGCTGCGTTGAGCCGGCGGTGTGCGTGCTGGTGTGGCGTGCTGGCGTGTTCGTGCCGGTGCTAGAGCTTGGGATCGATGCAGCCGGTGAACCCGCCGGTGCCGCTCGACGAGTCGTCGGTGAAATCGTCGAGGAATCCCGAGCCGCTGTCGCCGCTTCGGTCCCAGCGCATCAGCCCTTCGGCGATTGCTCGGCCGTGGGACCATTGGACATCGTTGTCGACGTACAACAATGCCTCTGACGCGTTCGACAAGTAGCCGGCTTCGGTGATGACCGACACGACGTCTGGCGTGTACCGGTGGATGCCGTAGAGGTCGGCGCCTTCGCTGTTCAGCCGGGCCGATACTCCGTTGCGCCAGGTACCTACCCACTGTGCGTTGTAGCCCGAGAGCCGATCGGTGATCTCTTCGAACAGAATTCCGCCGAGTCGACGAGACTCGGGGTTGCCTGCGTCGACGAAGAGCTCTGTGCCCGGTTCGGATTGGACGCGTGTTGCGCCCCCGTTGTGGTGGACCGAAACGAACGCCTTGGGCTGCAGCGCGTTGGCGATGGACGCCCGCGACTTGAGCGGGATGCGTATGTCGGACGTCCGGGTAAGCAGGACCGAGTACCCGGCCTCTTCGAGGTACCACTTGACGATTTCCGAAACGCGCAGGTTGAGCGCCTTCTCTGTGGCGCCGTTGGGTCCAACAGCCCCGCTTTCGATGCCGCCATGGCCCGGATCGATAACGAAGTCGACCGAGGTGACCCGTTCTCCACTATCGAGGGTGACTTCGTTTCCGCAGGGGGTGAGTGCCCGCCAACCTCCGGCGCTGGCGCGACCGATGACCGGAAGCACCACACCTCGCTCGCTGATGATGACGCCCTCGTCGCTGTCGACCGATGCTGCGGTGGTCGTCGGCGGCGCTTCGGTCGTCGTGGGTGGCGCTTCGGTCGTGGTTGTGGTGCTCGTTGTTGTCGTCGTTGTGGTTTCGGGGACGGCGGTTGTGGTGGTCGTCGACGATGTGGTCGACGTCGACCCGCTACCGGCTCCAACGGAATCCTCATCGGCTTCGATGGCCAGGCTCCGAATTTCCTCGAGGGCTGTTACCGGGTCGGCCGGCGTGTCGCCAGGCGCATCGGAGAGTGCGAGTTCGACGTCTCCGAGCACGTTTGTCGACGGAGCTGTGGAATTGGCTGGGGTGACGACCTGTCGCGGCGACGGGGCATCATCGTTACCCGTCTCCACGATCGCGTTTCGGTCGCCGTGGGTTTGAGCCACGAGCTGAGCGTGTGGCCCACCGATGGGCGGCAACGCGAGAAGCGCAGTGATAGCACACAGCGTGCAGACAGCTGCGGTGAAGATGTAACGCACGGGACCTCCGCGTCCTGTGGACGCAAAACGACAAAAAATCGGGGATGGCCCCTCTCCGTGAACGAAATACTAGAAGAGGTCACGCGTCGATGTGTGGACCCCAGACCGTATGCGTCGAGCGGATTTATGCGCCTTCGCCGCGGGTCGAGTCCCAGGCGGAACCGGTGGTGTCGCGGGTGTGTGGTTCCGGGGGTGGGGTGGTGCCTTCGAGCTCCGCGTCGATGACGTCGAGTTTCCAGCGTGCCTTTGCGATTTCGATCCGCAGATCGGCTACTTCATGGCCCGTCACAGCCTTGTCTGCCTGTTCGAGAACAGCACGGTACGTGTCGCTCGCATCGACGTAGCGCTTCTTGAGCTCTGGGTCGTTTTCGATCGTGACACGCGGGTCGAGGTCCAAGATGAGATCGCTCATTGCCTGGATCTGTGCCTTGGTGTCATCGCGTGCGTCCGCGGTGTAGAGCTTTCGGGAGCGCTTCTTGCGAGCGGACCGTACCGATGCCAGAAACAGCAGACCGGTAACGATGGCGAGGAGAATAAAGATCCGAGTAATCGTGAACACCCCTGTTTGAGCAACGACGGTTGATGGAAGTTCGGTGCCTTCCGGAATCTGAGTGCCGAGCGTAGTGACGTTCTGCGCGGCAGCGTCGAATGAGGCTGCGGGATTCGAACGGTCGAAACCGTCGAGCGCGGTCATCACATTGATGAACGGAATGTTGATGCTGGCTCCACCGACGTGGCTGTCGGTAACCAGAAAGAGCGTGCGCGGGCCGCCTTGGCTCACCACCCGCTCCAGCGCGGACTGTGCGAGGAGCGCTGCGGGGTTACGTGTTTGGTCTTCGGCGACCTCGAAGTCGCGGTCGGTGAAGGCAAAGGCGATGTCGCTCCCCCACTCAGCGACGACCGACGCCATCTCGGCTGAATCGACTGTTCCCGATTCGTCCCAGTACCCCTGCGCCAAGATGTCGTTAGCGATCTGGTTCTGTAGCGAGACTTGCTGCGCGGTTGCGCTGGCTGGCGTGAGGACGCCCCAGGCAACCAGCGCGGTGAGCACGACGGCGGCGACACGCCACCGGGGCGTGACGCGGTCAGCGCGACGCATTGCACGGATAGCCATTGCTAGGCACCGGCTCCAGCGGTCGGCGGGTCGTCGGTCGGTGCCCCGGTGTCGCCGGACTGATCGGCGTCGTTCGTCGAGCGGTCGTCGACGAGCTCGACTCCTTCGATGTCCTCGCGAGTGAGCGTCATCAGTTCGTCGTTCGTCGGGTCGTCGAGTTCGACCATGCGAATGGCGTGGCGAGACACCGCAGCCTCGAACAGGTTGCGTGCGGTACGACCGTTACCGAAACCATGTCCGCGGTCTTGCTTGGCGAAGAACTCGAGCACAGCCTCCTCGCCGGATTCGTCGGCATGGTACTCCTGCCCACCAGCGATGAGGCTGAAGATCTTGAGCAGTTCGTCGTCCTCGTAGTCTTCGAACACGATCGTGCGCGGGAACCGGGACTGCATTCCGGGGTTTGCTTGGACGAGTGCCGCCATCTCGTCGGGATACCCAGCGAGGATCACGACCACACGATCTCGTCGGTCTTCGACGAGCTTGACGAGCGTGTCGATGGCCTCACGGCCAAAGTCCTTTTCGCCGCCGCGGGTGAGCGAGTACGCCTCGTCGACGAGCAACACGCCTTGGTCGGCTCGATCGAAGATCTCGTTGACCTTGGTGGCGGTTTGGCCAACGAACCCAGCGACCATACCCGAGCGGTCGGTCTCTATGAGGTGGCCCTTTTCGACCACGTCGAGGCTTCGGTAAATCTGTGCCAGCAGTCGGGCGACGGTGGTCTTGCCGGTACCGGGATTACCCACGAAGATCAGGTGACGACTTGAGTCGGCGACTGGCAGTCCGCGTTCGGCGCGCAGCTTTTGGACTTTGAGCAGCGCGGTGACGAGCTTGACCTCCTCCTTTACGGCTTCTAATCCAATGAGTGCGTCGAGTTCTTCGAGCAACTCGTCGAGTGGCCGTTCGGGGGCTTGTTCTTCTTCTGCCGGCGCGGCCGTGGTGGTTGGTGAACCGCTCGTGGCAACCGACGCGCCGGCGTTGACGTTGCCGCTTTTCATCGTGCGCACGAGCATCGACCGGAACTGTTCGACTCCGGAAAGCTCGAAACGAGAGGTGTAATCGTCGAGTCCGATCGCCGTGTGGGCCATCCGCAGCGCCTGTTCGTAGTAGACGCTCGAGTACGCGGTGCCGGATTGCTGGTCGGCGGCGACGAGGGAGTTGAAGAGTCCCGACGGTTGGTTGATCCATGACCGTTTGCCGGTGATGAGACCGGCTGCTCGAACATCGGTTGGGGTGGTCTTGGGCGGGAGCAGGTCGGGGAAGTGTTGCTCGAGCGCGACGATGAACGCCTCGAGTTCGGGTTCGGAGTGGCTGTCGTCGCAATCGATAAAGGCTGCGGAGCAGTTGAACGCATCGAGGGCGAGGTCCTTACGAAGCTCGTCGGCACTGCGACGGAGCGTCGTATCGGTGATGGGTTCGAGGGTGGCCATCAGGGTGTCGATGAATGCATCGACGGCGGTGGCGAGTCCAAGATCGGTTTTCGACATCTCCACAGCCTACGAGGGACGACCACGACCGACAGGACTCGCAGCGTTCGTTTCCTCGGTGACGTGCCCGGGTGACGCAGAAGTAGCCTGGCGTGGTGAGCAACTCCATCGATCTTCGCAGCGACACCGTTACTCGACCCGGCCCCGAGATGCGTGAGGCTATGGCCAACGCAACCGTTGGCGACGACGTGTGGGGCGATGATCCAACCGTCCAACAGCTCGAGGCCTATACGGCGTCGCTCCTCGGCAAGGACGCGGCCCTGTTCGTCCCGAGCGGCACCCAGTCCAACCTGTGCGGCCTCCTCGCCCACTGTGAGCGCGGTGAGGAGTACATCGTTGGCCAGAATGCGCACACCTATAAGTACGAGGCGGGCGGTGCTGCGGTGTTGGGAAGTATCCAGCCCCAGCCAATCGAGTTCTCCGCCGACGGAACCCTCGACCTCGACCTTGTTCGCGACAAGATCAAGCCCGACGACGAGCACTTTGCCCGCACGAAGCTGTTGTCGCTCGAGAACAC
>CALLAA010000079.1 GCA_938002955.1 uncultured Acidimicrobiales bacterium | reverse complement strand
CGTTGCTCTTGGGTTGTGCCTGCGTGCCGGGCTGCCGTTACTTCGTCGGATTGTGCTCGAGTCCTTGCCAGTGCTCGGAGTTGCCTCGTTGGTCTCTCTCATCGCCGGCATTTTGGTCGAGAAGCAGCTCGAGTCCTTCCTGAACGAGCCCGCCTTGCTCATTCTGGTCCCCGCATATTTCGGCATGGCTGGAGCGCTCGGCGGGATTCTCTCGAGCCGCCTCGGAACAAAGGTGCATCTGGGGCTTATCTCGAACAAGCTGATCCCTCAGCGGGCTGCGCTGCTCGATATTCGGGCCATCGCCGTACTAGCCGTGCCGATCTTCGCGCTCGTTGGCCTTGCTGCACATACGGGCGCACTGATCGTGAACGCCCAGAGTCCAGGAGTGCTGATGATGGTCGCTGTCGCCACGATCGCTGGGATCGGCGCAACCCTGGTGGTGCTCGCCGTTGCCTACTACGGGACTTTGGCTGCGGTTCGCTTCGGCCTCGACCCCGATACGGCGACCATCCCGTTGACGAACTCGCTGCTCGACCTCGTTGGAGCCTTCACCCTGATCAGCACGATCTTTGCCCTCGGAGTGGGCTCCTGATGACGACTGCTCTTCCCCTAATCGACGCAATTCCCTACCATGGCGGACAACAAGCTGATGGATGACAAACCTCGCAACCTGCGAACCCTTCTGGCCGATGCGAAAGACACATCGGAACTCATGGTCGACCTGGCGTATGCCGCGGTCTACTTCGGAGATCCGGAGATGGCTGACGAAGTTCGAGACCTCGAGTCGGAGATGACCGAACTCGTGGCCGACATGCGGTCCCTTGCGGTGCTGGCGGTTCGTCATCCCCGTGAGGCACCCGGTATGGGGCGAGTGCTGCAAGTGATTTCCGCGATCGAGCGCATCGGCAACGATGCGGTAAACATCGCCCGCACAGTTTCGAACCAACTCGGCATCCCAGCGCACCTCGTTGAGGAACTCAGCGAAGCCGAGGAAGTTTCACATCGTGTTGTCGTTGGAGACGAATCGACGCTGGCTCACCGAGCGCTCGTCGACCTCGAACTGCCCGTGCATACAGGAATGCGGGTCCTGGCATTGCGGGGAAGTGCTGGCTGGACCACCACGGTGTCAGGCGAGACGATCCTCGTCCCCGGCGATGTCCTGTTCATGGAAGGGCCTCCCGGAGGCATACCAACCGTTCGTGAGTGGGCAGGAGCTCCGCCCCGGCCCGACGTGGCGACGACCGAACCGGTCGAGGAACTCGACCGGGCCATCGATCTGCTGGTCGAAATGAAGAATGTGTCGGAGGCTGCGGTTGGTCTCGCGTACTCTGCGCTCGTCCTAAACGATCGTGGACTCGCCGCCGAAGTCCGACATCTCGAGACCCGCCTCGACGAGATGCACGATCAGCTCGAGACCTGGGTGCTGCGAGCGGCGGCAAGCCATAGTGAGCCGTCCCCGCTTCGTGGGCTCTTGCACCTCGCCGCCGCGTCAGAGGACATTGGAGACCAGGCCTCGGCGATGGTGATGTTCGTGGAACATGGCGAAGAGGTGCATCCGGTTCTCGGTGTTGCGCTGTCCGATACCGACGAGGTCGTGCTGCGAGTGCCGGTGGCATCGGGTTGCGACGCCGAAGGAGCGCTACTGGCCGATCTGCAACTCGACGTGGCGCCCGGTTACACGGTTCTGGCGATCAAACGCGGAGCGATCTACCGGCATCGGCCCCGTGGCCACGACCGCCTGACTGCGGGTGATGAAGTAATTGCCAGCGGACCGGACGAAGGCCGAGAGCAGTTTGCCCAGATCTTTGGCTGGCGTCTGCTTGCCGACGAAGACGCAGGCGACCACGAGTTGGCTGCGCTTTAGCGGGGCTTGGGGCTGCGGAGGCGAACGACCTCTTCAGCAGGCAGGTACGCGGCGCCTGGTTCTGTGTTGCGAGCGTGCCAGTGGCGAATGGCTACGACCGTTGCATTGGTGACGACGATCGCGAGACCGGCGAAGAGCCCAATGAGCATCAAACGAAGGTCCCATTGGACGAGCCCGGCGACCCCGACGACACTCGACACTGCCAGTCCAAGTACAGCACCAGATCGCAACGAGCCGAGCGCGTGGCGGGGGTCCGCTGGCGTTGACGCGTGGTCAGTGTCGGCGTGCTGAGTCGTCATATCCACGTGAAGGTACATCGCAAGGATCGGTGCGTCTCATCGGCGCCGATATGGTGCGCTGATGGATTCGGAACTTCGGTTGCTCACTGTTCATGCCCATCCCGACGATGAAGCGTCAAAGGGCGCTGGCACGGTTGCCAGGTATAGCGCAGAGGGAGTTCGGTGTGTTCTGGTCTGCTGCACCGACGGTGGTGCTGGCGACATTTTGAACGAGTCGCTGAACACACAGGAAAATCGCGACAACCTGGTTGCCGTCCGGCGGGCAGAGCTCGACCGTTCGGCGGACATCATTGGCTATCACCGGGTCGTCATGCTGGGATACCTCGATTCGGGGATGCCCGACATGCCCGAGAACAAACATCCGGACAACTTCGCGAATGCGCCGCTCGACGAGGCTGTCGAGCGGCTGGTGCGTGTCATTCGGGAGGAGCGCCCTCAGGTGATCGTGACCTATAGCGATCATCAGAGCGGCTATCTGCACCCGGATCATCTCATGGTGAATGACATCAGCGTCCCGGCGTTCCATGCCGCTGGTGACCCAGAGGCCTTCCCCGACGCTGGCGAGCCCTGGCAGCCAACGAAGATGTATTACACCGCATGGTCCAAAGAGCGAATGGTGCTCACCCATGAGAAGTGTCTCGAGGTAAACGGTGAAAGCCCCTTCGACGAGAAGTGGCTGGCGCGTGAGTCTGAGGACCATCTGATTACGGCAAAGGTCGATGCTGGGGCGTATTGGGACAACCGCTGCGATGCGCTCTTGGCGCATGCGACACAGGTAGATCCCAACGAGCCATTCTGGTTCCCGCTGCCGCGCCCGATTGCTGCGGCCGTGTACCCCTATGACGACTACGAGCTCGCCATGTCGACGATCGAGGTCGAGGGTATGGAAGACGACCTGTTTGCCGGTATCCGATCTGAGGAGAGCAAGTAATGGCTCGGTACGAACAGGACTGGTGCGACACCCTCGCTGGGGCCGTGGGCGCTGGCGCACTTGGCGAATACGAGCCGCTCCGCCTCCTGTATGTCATCACCGACACCGAGGACGGAAAGGTCGCGTTCAACATGGACCTCGACGGCGGAGCAGTACAGGCCTGCTCGGCGGGAAAGCTCCCACGGGGCGAGAAGGCCGACGTCACCGTCACGGTCAAGGAAGCCGTGATCACCGAGTTGTGGGCGGGTTCGCGCACGCGAGATGCGGCGTTCATGCGAGGCGACCTCAAGATCGAGGGTGCCTATGCCCGATGGCTCGATGAGCTTGTTCCGCTGTTCGAGTCAGACCCCTGGTCAGCGGCTTGGGCGGGCGCTGTCGGCTAGCCGGTACGAATTGGCGGTGGGTCGAGGGCAACATCTGCACCGCCGCAGACGTCCCACAGGCCAACGTTTCGAGTTCGGGCGCTGGTGACGGCCGCCTCCAGCGTTGGGGCGTACGTCGAATTCGGTTCGTAGATCGACACGTCTGCGTATCCGTTACGCAGTAACTCTTGGTTGACGAAGAGCTGATCGCTCGATCGAAACACGTATCCGAGAAGCCGACCAAAGTGGTCCCGCGCCTCGACGTCGCGCTCGAGGCGGATGTGCGTTCCCGCTGGCAGTAGCGAACGAAGATACCCCGACGCCTCAGCGCCAAAGCACTGCTGTGGCCGAGAGGGATCGACAGTCTCGGGAGTGTCGACGCCGAGCAAGCGCACGGTTTCGACCGCTTCGGGGCCGAACGCCACAACGATCGTGTCACCGTCGATAACGTCGACGATCGTGGGGGTGCTCGCAACCGGCGGTCCTGAGGCGCAGCTCGCAAGAATCGGTGCGAAACCTAGACAGACGACAACAATCCATCGAGGGGCAGCAAGAACGGTGCGCATGGGACCTTCATTCGTTTCGAAAGCGAACGGACGACCAGACGCTCGGCCAGTGCAGGCATCGAGCGGTGTCGTCGAGAAGGTCGAACAGACCTGACTCGAATGTAGGTCAGGCAGCGATATCGAGGGGAGCCGGGCGGGCGGCTTGCAGTGCAGCGCGGGCCTTAGCGAGGCCCTTGCGGCCGATCTCTCGGGTCTCATCGTCGAGCTGCCAATGCGCCGACGTCGTGGTGGTGTCCAGTACGAGGACGAGTTGTGGCTGCGACGTTTCGGTGGGAGGAGTTGGGGAGGTGGTGTTCTTCGTTGTCATAGCTACAAGTATGAACAAGGGGTGTGACACGATCATTCCGGAACCGGTCAACAGGGCGAATTTTCGTTGAAATACCAGCGCTTGCGGACCTCGACATCTACCTGTTTTGGGAGGGCCTTTTGACTCATGGGCACGGTGAGGGGGCCGACAGGAAAGGGTCGAACAGCAACAAGAGGTGGAGATTCGGCAAACCCTGAACACAAACGAAGGCGGTTAACGACAATGGCAATTGCTACACCCACTCCGGAAGTCAGCGAGCGAGTCCCTGAGCTGGTTTCTCGTCTAACACTCACGACGACCGAGGTCGCCGATTGGCACTTCCTCGACATCACCCTGACGATCGATCGGAATCGGCCACTGATCGCGTTGCTCTTCGAGCTCGCCTTCGCCCCGAGCGAACCGTGTGTCGATCTCCGCGATCCGGAACCAGGATTGGCAATTGCGTGACAGGTTCTTTCGAGACGATGTGACACGATGAGTCCCATGGGACTTGCCGAAACAATCCAGGAAGACCTCGTCGTGGCTATGAAGGCCGGCGATGACGTCACGAAGACCACGCTGCGCGCCGTGCTCACAGCGATTAAGACCGCGCAGACCGCAGACGGCGCCGGGACAGACCTGACCGACGATCAGGTCATGAAACTGATCGCGACCGAAGTGAAGCAACGCACCGAGGCCGCCGAGATCTTTGCCGAAGCAGGTGAAGCCGAACGCGAGGCGGTCGAGGTCGCCGAACGCGAGGTGCTCCAGCGATACCTTCCTGAGCCGTTGTCTGCTGACGAACTCGACGCGATCGTCACGTCGGTGATTGCAAACGGCGGCTACACCACCAAGAAGGACATGGGTGCGGCGATTAAGGAAGTCATGGCCCAAGCCGATGGACGTGCAGACGGAAGAATGGTTTCGGGAGCGGTGGGACGTGCGCTGAGCTAGTCCCAATCTCGACAACTACCGGGGGTCCTTCGTCTTCTCGATAGCCGAGGAAGAAGGATGACCCGCCCCATGTTGATCGACTGCGCTGATCTGGCAGACGGCACCATCATCGACGCCGACATCTGTGTGATCGGTGCTGGACCGGCTGGACTTACCGTTGCGTCAACGCTCGCCGAGTCAAACCAGCGCGTCGTCGTCATCGAGGCGGGCTACGGGCCGGGTAAGCCAATCGGGCTCGAACATCGGGCCGCCGACGTCACCGACAGCGACTTTGACGCACCCCTGGCCGTGCCGCATCGGTTCGGTGGCGCAGCCAACGAGTGGATCGTCCGCCTGCCCAAGATGCGTCGCGGGGTTCGGATGCTGCCACTCGACCCGCAGGACCTCGCCGAACGCTCTTGGGTACCGAACAGTGGCTGGCCGCTCGACTGGTCTGAGCTGAGCCGTTGGTATCGCGATGCGGTGAATTTCCTTGGGCTGTCTCCGGTCGGCTTCGATCTGGCCCACTGGGCCGATCCACAACATCCGGCGATCGATCTCGACCCTGCCGGGTTTACCACCGGCATCGAGCAGATGGCCGACCCGCGGCTCTTCACCCGAAAGATCTACGACCGGCTGGCCAGGTCTGTGAACGTCGACGTGTACCTCGGGGCTACCGCTGGTGAGCTCGACGGGACAGCTGACCGAGCGGTGAGCCTCACGCTCGATCACGGGGTCAGCGATCGGCTTCGCGTTCACGCACGCACATTCGTGGTCGCGTGCGGCGGAATGGAGAACGCTCGAATCTTGCTACAAGCGCGACGCGACGCTGGCTTCGGTGCCGGGACTCGAAATGTTGGCGCCTATTACGTCGATCATCACCGCTGCATAACCGGACTGCTAACGCCGTCCGACCCGAACTTTTTGAAACGTGCGTCGTTGTACGACCTGACCACGCGCCGAGGTGCCCACGTCATGGGAAAGATCGTGCCGACGGCTGAGCTCCGTCGCGAGCATCAACTGATGCATAGCGGATCGATGATCCTGCCAAAGCCAAACGACGACACCACCGCTGGCCTGAACGATCTCATTCGATTTCGCAGCGACCCACGGAACGGCATCGACCAACCGTCCCGAGCAATTCGTTCTGGAACAGCCCTCGCACGGGCCGCGATGGCGATGGCGCTTCGGCAACGGCGCTTGCCGCCAAAGACCGACGCTGGTTGGTCGGGGGCCGCCAATGGGTCGTTCTTTCACCATTTCATGGTTGAAACGCAGATTGAACTCGCCCCTACAGCATCGAATCGTCTCGAACTGGGCGCCAGCGATGGTCCCTTTGGCCGTCGCCGGCTGCAGATGACGTGGCGGTGGACCGACGCCGATCTGCAGAGCCTTCATCGCACTACTCAGCTGCTCGTCGACGCATTCGAGCAGAGCGGAACGGGAACGTTCGTCCCAATCGTGGGGGAGGGACTCGCGACGGTAACGACGCCCAACGGTGCCTTTCATCCCTCGGGGACTACGCGGATGAGCGCTTCGCCCTCGACTGGAGTGGTCGACGGCAAGGGTGCAGTTCATGGAACCCCGAACCTGTTCGTAGCGGGCAGCTCGGTCTTTCCGACAGTCGGCTACGCAAACCCAACGCTCACGGTCGTCGCCCTCGCACTGCGGTTGGCAGCACATCTTCGCGATCGTTGACCTAATTTCATGTCGTAGGTCACAGCGAAATGGATGGTTCTTTCCGCTGGAAAGTTAGTAGGTTGAGTACGGCTGGAGAATCTAGGAGATCACCATGCTCGCTCGCTTCGTCCAGATATTCGCATCACGGCCCCGTCCGTCGATCTTGCTTTGGTTGCTGATCGTCGTCTTTGGCGTCGCGTCCTACGCAGTGTTTTTGCCTCGAGAGGGTTTTCCTCCGGTCGATGTTCCCGTGGCCGTTGGCGCCGGCGGGTACTTCGTCGATGACCAGGTGAAGGTAGACGCCGACGTCACCCGTCCATACGCCGAGGCTGTTCTTGCGCTCGACGAGGTTGAGAGTGTCACGAGCTTCAGCCGTGACTCCTCCTTCACCGTTATTGCGAACCTTGCCGACGGCACATCGAGTGTCGAAGGTGCAGCGCTTCTCGATCAGGTGGTAGCCGCTGGCGATTTTCCTGCCGAGGCTCAGTTCTTTAGCCGCTCGATCGACGCGTCGAAGTTCCTCGAAGAATACGACGTGTTGATCGGTGTGTATGGCCCGCCCGGAACGAGCGGTGAGGAGCTCGAAGCTGCAGCGGCGGCAATCGTTGGCGACATCACGCACCCCGACATTGCATCGGTGGCAGTCGAAGAACTGTTCGAGTCTGGGGTGAACCCAGCAACGGGAGAGCCGGTCGTCCTCGAGTCCAGCTTCAATCAGCTGACCGATGAGAACAACGAGTTCCGTTCGTCGATCGCGATCGGCGTGATCGCAAACGCAGACGTCGACTCGATCGGTATCCGCGATGCAACCGAAGAAGCACTCGAACGTGCGAGCAGCGGCTTGCCCGACGGCTTCAACGCAATCGTTGCGATCGACGCTGCACGAATCGTCGAGCAGCAGATCTCGTCACTTCAGGGCAACGTACTCCTCGGCATCATCGTGGTTGCGATCGTGGCCTTGCTCCTGATCTCGTGGCGTGCGTCGGTAATCACCGCATTGTTCCTATTCACGGTGCTCGCGGCGTCGGTTGGTGCGCTGCTCCTCGTCGGTATCTCGCTGAACACGATCTCGTTGTTCGCGTTGATTCTCGCACTCGGACTCTTCGTCGATGACGCGATCGTCATCACCGAATCGATAGATGCGTTCCGCGATGACGAGGACGACGAAGGCGACGACGTCGAGCAAGACCTCTCCGTTATCCGCCGTGCGATCGATCGCGTGGGTGCGGCGAGTGCCTCGGGCACGATCACGACCGTGTTGGTGTTCGCTCCAATGCTGCTCATCGGTGGTGTTCTCGGCGGCTTCATTCGCATCCTGCCGATCACCATCATTTTGGCGTTGTTGATCTCGCTGATCTTGTCGTTCATCTTCATCCCAGTGGCGGCGCGCTTCTTGACCCTGCGGGCGCCAAAGGCGGGTGGACCGCTGGTCCGAGCGGAGGAGAAGCTCGCCGACATCGTGGCGTCTCTGCCAGGGGCTCGTGGCGGTAAGGGCACGGCCATCGGTATTGCCGGCTTCTTGTTGTCGATGGTCCTCACGGGTATTGGGCTCGCCGTGTTTGCGCCGAACGTCGGCTTCAACATCTTCCCGCCTGCGAAGGACTCGACGGCGATCGCGCTCGAGATTACCTACCCGCCAGGCACCGATATCCAAGACGCGAAGCAGATCGCTCTCGAAGTGAACCAGGCGGCCGAACAACAGTTGGGCGACGAGCTCGTCCAGGGGTACGTCTACATCGGCTCCGCAGCGAGTGCGTTTGCCCAGTACGACATCACGCCGCTTGGCACCGACCGGCCCACGGTCCACGAGCTCGTAGATTTGCTCGAGCCAATCTCGGAGACTCGAGAGGACGCACGCGTTGTGTTCTCGGCCATTTCGAACGGACCGCCAGAAGCGCTGTTCCCGTTCACGATGCAGGTGTTCGGCGAGGACATCGAGACGCTTTCGAGCGCAGCAGAATCGTTGCGTGAGGATCTCGATGGGCGATTGTTGACGTTGCCGAACGGCGACGACTTCAGCGTCCTTGAAACCGATGTTGCACTCGACGATGTTGTTGCTCGAGACGACGGCCGGCGCTACGTCGAGGTTCGTGCCCGATTCGACAATGACTCGGTGACCACGACTACGGCGACCACCCAGGAGTACTTCGAGGACAACTTCGACGCTGGGGCACTCGCTGCCCTCGGACTCGAAGAGGATGCGCTCGGATTCGACTTCGGTCTCGAGTCCGATAACCAGGAAGCCTTTGCGGCGCTGCCGCTTGCGTTTGGACTTGCGCTGTTGGCGATGGCCGTCTTGCTCATTATCCAGTTCCGTTCGAGCACGCAGTGGCTGTTGGTCTTCACGGCCATTCCGTTCAGCTTCTTCGGCATGTTTGGCGGACTGCTTATCACCGACAACCCACTGAGCTTCTTTGTGATGTTGGGTGTTCTCGGTCTGATCGGTATCGCTGTCAATAACTCGATTCTCCTCGTCGACTTCGCGAATCAGGAACGGGCCTTGGGTGCGGAGATGAACTCGGCGATCGCTACTGCGGTTCGTCGCCGTTTCCGTCCGCTCGTCGCGACCTCGCTCACGACCGTCGGCGGCCTGTTGCCGCTCGCGTTGAGCGATCCGTTCTGGGAGGCGCTCGCGTTCACGATCATCTTCGGTCTGTTGTCGAGCACGTTCCTCGTGATCTTCTCGTTCCCGTACTACTACCTTGCGCTCGAGAAGTTCCGAGATCGGGTACCAGGTCGAACCCTTCCGCTCGTCGTTCGCTGTTTCATCATGGTTGGCGGCTTCGTACTGGTCGGCGGCCTCCTCTTTGGAATCGGCCAGCTGGCATAACTCCAGATGAACTGAGCTGGTGTTTGGCGTAACCTGCGTCCATGCACCAGCTCGTCATCCGCAACGGAACACTTCTCGACGGAACTGGCTCGCCGGCGTTCGTCGGTGATGTGGCCATCGACGACGGCCTGATCGTCGCCGTGGGAACGGTCGACGAGAGCGGACAACGTGAGATCGACGCTACCGGGCTTCTGGTAACCCCTGGGTTTGTCGATATGCACACGCATTATGACGCGCAGGTCACGTGGGATCCGTATCTAACCCCGTCGGGGTGGCATGGGGTAACGACCGTCGTCATGGGGAATTGCGGCGTTGGTTTTGCTCCTGCGAAGGAGAACCGCCGAGAGTTCCTGATCAACATGATGGAGGGTGTCGAGGACATCCCCGGCGCTGCCTTGAGCGATGGCATCGAGTGGGAGTGGGAGACGTTCCCGGAGTATCTCGACGCGCTCGATCGCCGACGGTGGGTTGCCGATGTCGGGGCGCAAATGCCCCATGGCGCGCTGCGGGCGTGGGTGATGGACGAGCGTTGCGCCGACGGCAACGAGGCCACGGCTGGTGATATCGAGGCGATGTCGGAGTTGACCGAAGAGGCGCTTCGGGCGGGGGCTCTCGGATTCACCACGTCGCGAACTCCGCTGCATAAGTCGATCGATGGCGAGCTTGTGCCCGGTACATCTGCCGATGTCGCCGAGCTATTGGGCATCGCGGACGGCATGGCCGCTGCAGGCCATGGCGTCTTTGAGTGCGCCTTGCACCATGTCGATGTGCCGGAGTCGATGGAGTGGCTTCGGGCCGTTGCGGCCAAGACCGGCAAGCCCGCCGTGTTCAACTTCAATATTCCAGATAGTGCCCCCGAGCTTTGGCGCGACGTGCTTGGGCTACTCGAAGAGGCTGAGGCTGACGGCTTGGAGGTGTACGGCCAGGTAGCGGGTCGGCCCGTGGGTCTGCTGATGAGTTGGGACGGGACCGTCAACCCGTTTATCGGTCGGCCCACCTTCGATGCGGTGCGTGCGCTGGACCCGGTCGAACGCAAGGCTCGATTTGCCGAGCCCGAGACACGTGCGGCGATCCTCGACGAGGTCTCCCTCGATGAACGTCGTTTGGTGCAGTACATCTCAAGTTCCTACGAGAACATGTGGCCCTTTGAAGGCGAGGCCGACTACGAACCCGAGGAGGCAGCATCGCTCCTTCGTCTCGCTGCCGGTGATGAGCGTCTCGCTGCGGAGATGGCCTACGACCACATGAATACCGAGGGCGGCACGGGAATCATCTACTTCCCATTTATGAACTATTCCGCTGGCTCCCTCGAACCACTGCGCGAGATGCACCAGCATTCACGCACGCGTATGGGACTCGCCGATGGCGGGGCTCACTGCGGCACGATCGTCGACGGCGGCATGCCGACGTTCATGTTGTCGTATTGGGCGAGAGATCGAACACGTGGCGAGACGTTGCCCCTCGAATACGTCGTGCATCGTCAGACGCAGCAGACCGCCGAGTTTTATGGCCTGCGCGATCGTGGTGTCCTACGTGCGGGAATGCGTGCCGACGTGAACGTCATCGACTTCGACGCTCTTGGCTTTGGCCGTCCACGAATGGAATGGGATCTACCGACGGGCGAACCGCGGTACGTGCAGGAGTCGGTCGGCTACCGGTACACGATCTGCGCTGGTGAGATAACGGTCCAAGACGGCGACTTCACCGGAGCATTGCCTGGCGG
>CALLAA010000078.1 GCA_938002955.1 uncultured Acidimicrobiales bacterium | reverse complement strand
GCCTGCGCGTCCACACACGAATCAGAAAGGAGGACAAGGCAATGTCAACGAAGATAAACCCCATAACGACCGCACCCGCTTTCGAACGGACGCGTCCGCGCTGGGCCCGCTGCATTCACAATCTCGGCGATGATCTGTGTTGGGCCGTATCGGCGTGGTGTCATTTCCCGCGCCCGGTGCGCAGGTTGACCGCGGTCGCAACGACCTCGATCGGTGGTTGGCTGCTCGGCGCCGATGACGCCCTTGCGGCGGTCACGACCGTGCTCCTCGAATAGGCGTACCCATCTCGCAGGTCGCTCCAGGACGTCTGGTGATCTAGCGGTTCGCCGTGACGTTCCAGGTCGTCGGCAACGCAATAAACGCATCGCCGCCGGTCGCTGTCGGTGCAACCTGGATACTCATGGTCTTCGACGCGACCGCTACCTCATCGTTGCGGAGATCGACTCGCACGTTGTACCGCCCGGCCGCGAGCGACAACAGATCGATGCGGGCGTCTATGCCGCCCTCGATGGCGTCGTTGCTCAGCGGTCCCGACGCGTAGCCAAAGCCCGTGGGCGTGCCACCAGCTGCCAGAACTCGCACGTCGATCGATGGTTGTCCGACCGGTTCATCAACGGCGAAGCCGAGCGAGATGACGGCCGGTTGCCCGGCGACTAACTCGGCCCCATCGACCCCGGTGAACGAGAACCGCTCGATCCAGCCCGAGTTGCGATCTTCAGCGGCGAGCGTCTCGGTCACCGCGGCCTGCTTACGTTTGCGAGCAACCTGCTTTGGGTTCGCGGTCTCTCCACCGATCATCCGTCCAGATCGGTCGATCGACGACAGCGACTTGTACTCGGCCACGACCTCCTTGGGGTCGCCGAGGCGACGGGTCTTTCCGTGATGGAGCCACAACACTTGGTCGCAGCTCTTCTCCATCATCGCGAGGTTGTGCGAGACCTGAACGATCGTGGTTCCGTTGTCTCGAAGCTCGTTCATGCGACGGATGCCGTGCTCCTTGAACGAGATATCTCCAACGGCGGTAATCTCGTCGGCCAGCAAAATTTCGGGCTGCATCTGGACCGACACGGCAAACCCGAGCCGAGCGCGCATGCCCGACGAGTACGTTTCGATCGGGGCGTCGATAAACGAGCCAATGTCGGCCATGTCGATGATCTCGTCCATGACGTCATCCATGTAGCCACGATCAAGGCCGACGACCGAGCCGTTCATATACACATTTTCTCGACCGGTTAGTTCGGGGTGGAACCCGGCCCCGAGCTCGAGGAGCGCGGTCACGCGTCCACGGACGAGAACGCTGCCGGTCGTTGGCCGATACACGCCGCACAACGTTCTGAGGAACGTTGACTTGCCCGATCCGTTGCGCCCAATCACGCCGAGCATCGAACCCTTCGGAACGTTGACCGATACATCCTCGAAGGCCCAGAACTCCTCTTTGTTTTTGTCGCTGAAACCCGTCAGCCGGTCCTTCAAGCTTGTGCTGCGACGTCCGAGCAAGAACTTCTTCGAAATGTCGTTGGCTTCGATCGCAAATTCGCTGCTCACTAGAGGCCCTCCGCGACGTCGGCCGACGACCGGGCGAAGATCATCCAGCCCACGACCAAGACCGAGCTCGAGAAGACGGAGAGATAGATCCAGTCGCCGATCGAGGGCCACTGCATGTACAGCAGTCCATTGCGACCGAATTCGATCATGGCGGCGAATGGGTTCTTTGTGATGATGGGTTCGAGCCACGGCGTCGAGCCGAAACGGCCAGTAGCGGTCTGGAGCGGCCAGATGATCGGCAGCATGTAAAAGGCCAAGCGAAGACCGATCGTGTACAGGTAGCTGACGTCGCGGTACTTGCTATTCGCAACCGATAGCGCCAAGCCAACCCCAAGGCCTGACGCTGCGGCGAAGACCGCTGCGGGCAACAAGACGATGGCATGGATGGACAGGTGCCCCCACAGAGCGAAGAACGCGGTGACGACCACGAGCAAGATGCCCGCCTCGACGAGCGTGCTCAGCGCAGTCGACAGAGCTGCGGCCACGGGCGGAAAGTACAGCTTTCGACGGAGGCGAACCGTCGCCATGAAGTTGCTGAGGACCTTCGAGGAGACCATCCGAAAGAACCCCCACACAGCAATGCCGCTCATGAGGAAGTGTGGGAACGAGCGGAAGTTATTCGGTGCGTCCGGGATCTCGCGGTCGATGCCGAGCAGCACTCCGAAGACGATGCTGTAAATAGCGACTTCGGCGATTGGGTTGAGCAACGACCAGATCCAGCCGAGGTAGCTGCGCATATAGGTCGTGCGCAGCTCGCGCTTGGTCATGTACGAAATGAACCCGCGGAACTTCCACGCTTCACGCGCCGAGGTGATAACGGTGGTGCTCGCCGAGTCTGAGGAGAAAACGGTGACCTCACCCGAGTGCACGAGCGACCCGCGTTCGAGGGAGTTGCGATCGGGCGAGTTGCGTTCGGTGGCGGTCATGGCATCTGTACCTGCATCGTTCCGACGACGGTACCCGCCTTGTTGGTGACGTCGGTGGTTGCTAGGCCCTCCGGGATGACGCCGAGTTGCTCGAGGATGCCAGCGAGCGCAATCTCGGCGGCGCGGCTCGCGCCATCGTTGGTCTTGAGCGCAATGCCGATGCCGCGGTCTGGGAGCGCCGCCATGTAGACCCCTTCGGCTCCGGCTTTGAGCACGACCGGCTCGGTTGCGACAGCGCAGACCCGAACCTCCATCCGGTCGGTTCCCGAGATCCAGAACGCGTTAGCCCCGAGCGCGGAGGCAACCCGCTGAGCGGCCGGGTCGTCGCTCGTGACAAGTGCCGACATCGAGCGGGCTAAGGCGTCGAGCGGGATCGAGAACGTTGGGATTCCGCATCCGTCGATTCCGCTCGTCTGGCTATCGACATCAACACCGGTGAACTCCGCGATCGCGGCGGTCACCAACTGCTGCACCGGATGTTCGCGATGGATGTAGCCGGCAGGATCGACGCCGAGGTGCTGAGCAATCGTGAGGAACCCCGCGTGTTTGCCCGAACAACAGTTGTGAATTGCGCCAAAGGTCTGTCCGTCGCGAAGCAATCGGTCGGCTTCGTCAACCGAGATGGGCCGATCGCTGCCACACTCGAGCGCCGACCGGTCGAGGCCGATGCGCTCGAGCCACGCGTCGACAGCGGTGACGTGCTCGGCCTCGCCGCTGTGGCTGGCCGCACCGAGCGTCAGCTCGACATCGCTGACGGAAAACGCCTCGGCGGCGCCAGTGCGGATCAGCGGCAGCACTTGGATTGGCTTGATCGACGACCGCGGAATCGTGGGTCGAGCATGGTCTCCGTACGCCGCCACGAGCCCGTTCCCGTCGACCACTGCAGCGTCGATACGGTGTTCGCTCTCAGCGGTATCGCGGCGAAGGAGCACCTGGATCGGTGCCGAATCTGTATTCACCCCTTCAGTCTGGATGAAATTGGGCCACTTGGACGTTCATACCTAAAGAGACACCTGTAATTTGGGTGCAGTACCATGTGTGCACCAGGCACTTCGAAAGGCCAAACGTGAGTTATCAAGACACCGTTCACATCCCCGCGATCAACGCTTCTGAGACCGACCGAGCAACGTTCGTCGGCCTCGTCTACCAGCACGTCGCCGCGGCAGTCGCCGCATTTGTCGCCTTCGAGGCAATCCTCTTCGTCACCGGCATCGCTGGCGCCATGGAAGACTTCTTCCTCGGCGGCGGAGGCGGCCGATGGATGCTGATGCTCGGCCTCGTCATGGGTATCCAGTGGTTTGCGAGCAACGCCGCGGCCGATCTGCTCAACCCATCTCGCCAATACCTTGGCCTCTTCGGCTCGGCATTTGGCCAGGCGCTGATCTTTGCACCGTTCCTGAGCTTGGTGTTTGGCCAGGAGGACGGCAGTGCGACCGTCGCTGAAGCAGCGGTCATCACCCTCGTTGGTTTCGCCATGCTCACCGGCATTGGCCTGTTCACCCGCAAGGACCTGTCGTTCCTGCGTCCGATCGTTATGTGGGGCATGGGGCTCGCGATGCTTGCGATCTTTGCCAGCCTGATCTTCGGCGCCGGACTCGGCACCTGGTTCTCGGTTGCAATGATCGGCCTGTCCGGTGCCGCGATCCTCTTCCAGACCCAAAACGTCGTGAAGCGCTACCCGATCGGTAGCCACGTCGCTGCCGCCATTGGCCTCTTTAGCTCGCTGATGACCATGTTCTGGTACGTCCTGCGTTTGCTCATGTCACGCGACTAGCACCCTCTCTGAGCGAGGCCCGACACTGCGGTGTCGGGCCTCGTTTGCGTTTTGCCGGGCGACGTTGTTGCCACGTCTTTGCTGGGCCGGCAATGCCGGTTTTTGAGATTCGCTCGAAAGCCGCCCCTGAAACACCTACAATGGATTAACGGTATTCCAGTGCATCTTTTGGGCAACGCGGTGTGAACGTGGGCTACCGGCTCGGCAATACCGTCGTGCGACAGCGACATCTCGTATTCGTCTCCCCCGATTCGGAGGAAATCGTGACCGAAATTCCCGAAGAGTCTGAAACGTCCGACAGCTCAGACAAGAAGCTGAAAAAGAACCTGAAGCTCTTCGATGTCTACGCGATGTCGACGGGCGCCATGTTCAGCTCCGGGCTGTTCTTGCTTCCGGGAATCGCCGCAAGTTTCACCGGCGACAGTGTCTATCTGGCCTACCTCGTTGCCGGATTCCTGATCCTGCCAGCGATGTACAGCATGGCCGAGCTGTCCACCGCCATGCCCAAGGCCGGCGGCACGTACTACTTCCTCGACCGCTCGATGGGTCCCATGGTCGGCACGATCGGTGGACTTGGTTCGTGGGTCGCTGTGGTTTTCAAGAGCGCGTTCGCACTCGTGGGTATGGGCGCCTATCTCAACATCTACCTCGAGATGGACTTCACCATCCTTGCCGTGATTCTCACGGTCGTCTTTGGTGTCATCAACGTTGTCGGAGCGAAGGAGACCACGCTCCTACAGCGCATCTTGGTTGCTGCATTGGTCGTGATCTTGGCGGTATTCATCATTCTGGGGCTGGCCGAAGTTGACTCCGGCTCGCCATTCGCACCCAACGGTGACGGCCAAGACTTCTTCCGGTCTGGTCTTGTCGGGTTCGCTTCGACGATCGGCCTCGTCTTCGTCTCCTATGCCGGGCTCACCAAGGTCGCTAGCGTCGCCGAAGAGGTCGAGAACCCCGATCGCAACATCCCCCTTGGGATGACGCTCTCGTTGGTGACGGCGACCGTCATCTACACGCTCGGCACGATGATCCTGATTCATGTACTTCCGCAAGCTCAGCTTGAGGGCAGCCTCACGCCCGTGGCCGACGCTGGCGAAGAGTTCCTCGGCTCAACAGGAGTGATCTTCATCGTCGTCGCAGCGATCGCCGCCTTTGCCTCGACCGGCAACGCCGGAATTCTCTCGGCGTCGCGATACCCCTACGCAATGGCCAAGGACCGGCTCATTCCCTCCAATTTGGCCGAGCTCGGCCGCTTCGGCACACCAACAAAGTCAGTCTTCCTCACGGTGGTCGCAATGGTCGTTGTGCTCCTCGTGTTCGATGTGGAAGCCGTTGCCAAGTTGGCCTCAGCGTTCCAGCTCGTTCTGTTCGGCATGATCTGCGCTGCGGTCATCGTCATGCGTGAAAGCCGAATCGATACGTATAAACCTGGGTTCAGGGCACCCTTGTACCCGTGGCTGCAAGCTGCGGGGATGCTCATTGCGCTCTGGCTTATCTCCGAGATCGGACTGCTCGCTATTGCCTTCACCGCGGCGCTGTTTCTTGGCTGCATTGCCTGGTACCGGTTCTACGCGAGCGGCAATCTTGAACGACGAGGAGCGATCTTCCACGTCCATCAGCGCCTTGGCGAACAAAAATACGAAGGCCTCGAACGTGAGTTGATGACGATCATTCATGATCGCACGCAGTCCGAGAATCTGTCGTACGAGGCCCTGATCGCTCGTTCGGCAGTCATCGACCTGCCTGTCGGCACCTTCGACGAGACGGGGCTCAAGAAACTCCTTGCCCAAACTGCCACAGAACGGTTCGAAGAAGGCGAACTTGTTGCAACTACCTTCAGCGAGGTCATGTCTTTCCGTCCAGTAGGCGACGGTGTTCACCTCTCGATTGCGACAGCGAGTGATCTCGCGCAGCCCGAGCTACTGGTTTGCCGATTTGGGGCGAATGCCCGACTCAACCTTGACAGCACCGACGATTGCGACACATTGCTCTTTCTCATTGCGCCCGACCGACCGGTTGGCCTCGACCTCCGTCTTGCCGGTCACCTCGCCGAGGTTGTCCAGAGCGACCACTTCACCGATCGTTGGCGAAACGCCGAAGGCGAGAAAGCGCTGAACGCCATCTTGATGCGAGACGACCACTTCTACCACGGCCCGGTCGAGACCATGCCATTTCTTGTCGAGCAGCTCGGTCGAACCATTGGCGAACTCGAACTGCCGACGTCATGCATTTTGGCCCTCATCGAACGTGACGGCGAGCTCATCATTGCCACACCCGATGTCACGCTGGTCGCCTTCGACAGCGTCGCAATCATTGGTGAGCCATCCGACATCGAACTTCTCAACGAGGGTCTTGACCCATGGGAAGTTGAACAAGGCGCCTTGGCAGCGGAGAAGGCTGACCTGCCGTAACGATCGCTTGGCCAGCCCTGGGCTATGACAGGATGTGCCATGACCGACGTTGCACAGCCATCATCTGCCCAGGACGTACGCGACTGGGACAACACGTTCAACATGCACCCGTGGGAATCCATGGGCACGGCCCCCGCCGACCGCATGATCGCTGCCCGCGGTGAGGGCATCTATCTGATCGATCCAGACGGCCGAAAGTACATCGACGGTCCGGGTGGAATGTGGAACGTGCAAGTCGGCTACGGCAACGCGGAAATCGCTCAAGCAATGGCCGATCAAGCGATGGCGTTGCCGTTCAACAGCCCCTGGTACTTCGCCTCCGACCCGGCGTCGCAGCTCGCCAAGAAGCTGACCGAACTGACCCCCGGCGACCTGAACTGGGTCTTCTTCACGACCGGCGGATCGTCGGCTGTCGACAGCGCGCTGCGGTTCATGCAGTTCTACAACAACCTCAAAGGTCGCCCGAACAAGAAGATCACGATCTCGCGAGAGAAGGCCTACCACGGGTCCACGTACCTCGCCGCCACGATGTCGGGCAAAGAACGCGACCGCACCTTCATGGACGCAGCAACCGAGCTCGTCCGATTCCTCCCCGATGTCAGCCCGTTGCTCCGTCCAGACGGCATGTCGATCGCCGAGTGGGGCGATGAGAAAATTGCCGACCTCGAGAACCTGATCACCGACGTCGGCGCCGAGAACATCGGTGCGTTTATCGCTGAGCCGATCCTCGCGAGTGGCGGGGTGATCGTTCCGCCGGACGGCTATCACGCCCGCACGCTCGAGATCTGCCGAGCGAACGACATTTTGTACATATCCGATGAGGTCGTCACCGGCTTTGGTCGTCTTGGTCACTGGTTTGCGTCGGAAGAGGTGTTCGACATCGTCCCCGACATCATCACGTGCGCCAAGGGCATCACGTCGGGCTACGCACCGCTCGGAGCGATGTTGGTGAGCGATCGACTCGTTGACGAACTCAAGGCCGAGGATCGCGGCGATGTCATGTTCTCCAACGGTTTCACCAACTCGTCGCACCCGGTCAGCTGCGCGGCTGCGCTCAAGAACCTCGAGATCATGGAACGCGACGGGGTCCTCGAACACGTCCGCGAAATCACCCCGTACTTCCAGGAACGCGTGCGCCGGCTCGAGCGATTCGATGTTGTCGCCGAGGCTCGTGGCGTTGGGTTGGTCGGCGCCATCGAAGGTGCCGTTGCGCCAGCCGACGCGTCAGAAGAGGACCGCCTCCGGATCGACTACGAGTTCGGTGCTCGGATCGACAAGGCCTGCGAGGCACGCGGGCTTATTGTCCGCCCATCGATCAACATGTGTGTCTTTTCGCCGCCGCTCGTCATCACCCGGGAGCAGGTCGACGACATGTTCGACATCCTCGAAGCCGCCATCGCCGAGGTCGAGTCCAGCCTCACCTCCAGAGATTTGTGAGCGATCTCGCGGGCTGAGCCTGCAGAATCGCTCACAAATCTCTGGGTGGTTCCGCGGCCGTTCTACTGTTGGTCCATGGTCACCTCGATGAGTACGAATCTGATGGTCCTCGATGTTGCCGAGGCGGTCCGGTTCTACACCGACGTACTCGGCGGCGAAATTGCGTTCGTGGTCGACGATCAACAACAGACAGCAATGGACGGAACCATCCCGGAGAATCCGATCTTTGCGTCGATTCGTCTCGGCACGGGCGAAGTGATGTTGCAGGAACGCTCGAACCTCGTCGATGACGCACCGATGGTCGACGCAGACAGCATCCCAGGCGGCACCTTCGCCATGTACCTTCGGGTCGACTCGGTCGACGAGATCATTGCTCGCTTCCCTGAGTCAACCGACATCGTGAAGCCCGTGCAGCTGACGTGGTACGGCATGAAGGAGATCTGGATCCGCGATCCCGCCGGGTATGTACTGACGATCGGATCGCCCGAGGGCGAAGCGCCCCTCTAGGTCGCGGCGGCCTCGGGTGACGGCCCGACGTAGTTTGCGCTCGGCCGTATGATCTTGCCGTCGTTGGCTTGCTCGAGAATGTGTGCCGACCATCCAATGACTCGGCTTACCGCGAAGCTCGGGGTGAAGAGCTCGGTTGGTAGTCCGGCTATGCCCAACGCCACCGCCGCCCAGTACTCGACGTTGGTCACGATGGTCTGATCCGGCTTCCATTCGGCGAGCTTGGCCAAGATCTGCTCTTCGATTCCGACGGCTTTCTTTGCGAGGTCGCCACCGATGTCTTCGGCCGCCTCACGAAGCACGATCCCTCGGGGGTCTTCGGCTCGGTACACCGCGTGGCCAAAGCCCATGATCTTCTCTTTCGCATCGAGCTTGGCCTCGACCCAGGCCCATGCGTTTTCGGCCGAGCCGATCTCCTCGATCATCGACAGTGCTCGCCCTGGAGCTCCGCCGTGAAGCGGGCCGCTCAGTGCGCCGAGGCCAGCGACGAGCGCACTTGCGACCGACGCACCCGTGCTGGCCACTACGCGCGATGTGAAGGTCGACGCATTAAACCCGTGGTCGATCGTGGCCACTAGGTACTTCTCGACCGCAGCGGCGTGTAGCGGGCTCGGGGTCTCCCCAGTCGCCATCTGGACGTAGTCGGCTGCGTGACTGAGGGTTGGGTCGGGATCGATTGGGTCGAGCCCGGTACGTCGACGGTAGTGACGGGCAACGACGGTGGGGACGACGGCGACGAGGCGAAGCGCGTCGGCGCGCCGCTGCTCGTGGTCGATATCGAGGACCGGCTTGTGCCCTTCGATATCTGCAATCGCTAACAGGGCAGCCCGCACGACGGAGAGTGAATCGGCAGTAAAGGTCGACATCATGTCGACCAGCGCTGCGACCTCGTCAGGGATAGAACGCAACGCACCAAGCTCGATCGCAGGTAACTCCGGCGGCAAGGCTCCGTCGATAAGGAGGGTCAATACCTCGTCGACCGATCGCGTCCGAGCGAGCTCGGAGGCGTTGTACTCGCGGTAGTGATAGAAGCCTTCCGAACCACGAACCGAACCGATCGTGGTGTCAGCGACGATCAGCCCCTTGAGCCCCGGCGGTGCCACCTGCATGTGTGCGTCTCCTCTAGTTGTCTACCTGCCCTATCTACTGTCGGCCCGAGGAGATACATTGACAACATTGACCTAATCAACATTGATTCAGTCAACCTAAGGTACCAGGTACCTTTTTGCGATTTGGTACCAGGTACCGGACGGGCTTGCGAGTGGATCCAAAACAACGACTCACCACGACACGACTGAGCACCGAGGAAGCTGCTGCTCGCCTTGGCGTGAAGAAGCAGACCATCTACGCCTACGTCAGCCGCGGAATTCTCACTCGACAAAAGGCGGTCGATGGCAAGGCGTCCACCTTCGACGCCGACGAAGTTGACCGGTTGCGGCGACAACGGCTCGGAGGACACCCGGGCCGGCTCGAAGCGCCCGTAACGACGGCGGTCGCCGATGTACGAGATGGCATTGTCCAATACCGGGGACGGTCGATCGTCGAGCTCGCTAAGACGTCAACGTCCTATGAAGAAGCCGCTGGACTGCTGTGGAGCACCACCAGCGACGAACCATGGCTCGCTCCCGAGGCGCTGATCGACGCCGTAGCGCACGCGGTCGACGTCCTCCCGACCGAAGCAACACTGATCGACCGACTACTCGCCGCAACCGTGATGGCTGCCGCCCACGACCCGTTTCGCAACGACCGCAACCGCACGAGCGCAGCGACGTCGATGCAACACCTCGTGGCAAGCACGGTCGAGGCTCTCCCGTTGCTCAAGGAATCGAAGCGTCGCCCAACGGGCTCTATCGCCGAGCGTCTGTGGCCTCGCCTGACAACAGCCTCACGAACAAACGCCTGGCTACTCGACCAAACGCTGATGCTCATGGCCGACCACGGCATGGCATCTTCCACCGTCGCTGCACGGATCGCGGCGAGCACCCGGGCCGGGCCACATGCGGCGGTGATCGCCGGACTTGGGGCACTGAACGGTCCACTTCATGGCGCGGCGAGCCGGGCAGTTCACGAGTTACTCCTCGCCGCGGAACGAGATGGCACCGAGTCAGCCATTGCCGATGCACTTCTCGTACACGGGAAGATCCCAGGCATTGGACACTTCGTTCATCGCACGTCGGATCCGCGGTTCGAGATCATGATGGCGTCGATCGACCGGTCGACACTTTCTGAAACCCGACGCGGGGTCGTGAACGAGGTAATCGCACTGACGTCGAACCGGATCACCGCCCCGCACAACATCGACTTCTCCCTCGGCAGCTTCACCTACGTCGCGGGCATGCATGTCGACGCGGGAGAGCTGATTTTCGCGCTCGCTCGGATCGCCGGATGGGTTGCTCACACGCTCGAGGAATACGAACAGGCGCCACTTCGATTTCGACCGGTTGGGCGATACGACCCGCTGCGGCCACGCCCAGCGCCGGCGGACTGATCCACGACTACTTCGTGTACTCGATGAGTCCGGTGTAGACGATGCGTGGCCGCAGCACTCGCACGATCTGCACGACGATGATGGCGGAGGCGAAGGTGCCACCGGCACCTCCGATTATTAGCGCAACGTCAGCGATAGCGAGGCCATAGACCGCCCAGATAGCCGCTTCGCCGAGCGCCATGATCCAGGTAGAGAACGACAGGCCGCGCAGGTCACTCGCTCGGAGCGACTCGATGACCGCAGGGGTGAACTGGACGGCGTAACACAGTCCCACCGCAATGCCGGCTGCTTCTATCCCACCGAGGATGAGGGCTGGAAGCGGGATCGCCCCGAGAACGACTGCTCCCATGAGCAGCTGTCGCAACGCGCTGCCGCCATTGATCCCGAGCACCTGAGCTGCCAGCACCCCGTACAGCAGAACGCCGCCGAGAGCGACGGGCAACAACCCCCACAGGCCAGTGCCTACCGCGTAAGCGGTCCACCAGGCATTCATGGCGATGCCGACCCCGATCCACGCGGCAGATACTCCGTTCGTCGATGCGGTTCGATGAAGCCGCAGAATCTGCGGCAGAACCATGCCCGCCCCAAGCATGGTGGCAACAACGACCAAGCTGCTGAGAAATAGTTGGTTCATGCGATGACCCTCCAGTCGAAGATGTAAGGAGCTATTGGGTTTTCGCTCCACACATGGGTGTCTCGACAGTGTAAGGGTCGTATAGAAAATAGCAATGCACATCTTGCGATCGGGTCGCTATGCTCGACGTATGCATTTTTCGTCGACGACCGAGACTGAGATTCGACTCACCCTCGATGCCATCGTCGAACTCACAAACAGCGTCGTCAGCGGGCAGGCCGACGTTCGCAGCACGCTCGCCTCGCGAGGATTTCCCCGAGCCGAGGCGGCCTCACAGGCATCGATCGAACGCCTCACGGCACGGCTCCGCACCCTCGCTGCGCTCTTCAGCACGCTCCCCGATCTTGACGACCCCACCGCCGTGTCCTGGGTCAACGAGGAGTTGACCGAGCTGCACATCGCTCCGTCGATTGTGAGTCACGATGGCGTCGGCCCGCACATTCATTGGACACCGTCAACCGATACCTTCGACAACCAGGTGCTCGCCGACCTTCTCATGGCACTCGCCCAGGAACTCTGCGAGAACGGCACGATTCGGTTCGGACGCTGTGCCGCCCATGATTGCGAAGATCTTTTCTACGACGGGACTCGCAATCGATCCAAACGGTTCTGCCCTGACCCGAAGTGCGCCAGCAAGACGCACACGGCCGAGCATCGGGCCCGACAACGGGCCGACTAGCTCGAGCTACGCCCCGATATCGGTCTCGGGACTTGCAGACAGGCCAGCGGGACGAATCTCGACGATCAGATCGCCGCCTTCGAGCGACGTTCCGGCGACCGCGGCGATGCGGTCAACGGTGCCTCCGATCGGCGTCGAAATCGATGATTCCATCTTCATGGCCTCGATGACCGCAACGGTGTCGCCAGCCTCGACCTCGTCGCCAACCTGCACCGAAATGTTGATCACCCCACGGAACGGCGCACCGACATGTCCAGGTTTCGTACTGTCGGCGCGCTCGGTCACGGGTCGGTCCGATGCAACCGAGCGGTCTCGAGTATCGATGTCACGGCTCTGTCCATTTACGACGAAGCTCACGCGGCGGATGCCGTCCTCGTTCGCCTCACCGACCGAGCGAAGACCCAGCAACAAGCGCACACCGCGTCCCAGCCCCACGGACGCCTCTTCGTCATGGGGGTCGAGGCCGTACCAGAACAGTGGCGACGGAAGCACCGACAGGTCGCCATAACGCTCACGCTTTTCTGCTTGCGCTGAACTTGGACCCGGGAACAACAATCGGTTCAGGGTGACACGGCGGTCGTCGCCGGCAAGGCCCTCGGCGTCGGTCTCGGAGAGTTCCTCTTCGTGGGGTTCCCAGCTGCGCCCTTCGATCGCGTTGGACCGGAACGGTTCGGGGAAACCACCGGGAGGGGTGCCGAGCTCGCCATGTAGGAAGCCGACGACCGAATCCGGCAAGTCGACGGTGCCGGGCTCGTCCAAGAGCTGTTGCGGTGTGACGCCTGAGGCGACCAGGTGCAGTGCCAAGTCGCCGACCACCTTCGACGACGGCGTGACCTTGATTGGACGGCCGAGCAATTGGTTACACGCAGCGTAGAGATCCTCGACCTCCTCGAAGCGATGCCCAAGACCGAGCGCTCGCGCTTGACTGCGCAGGTTCGACAGCTGACCGCCAGGAATCTCATGGCGGTACACCGTTCCTGTCGGCGCTTGGAGGCCGGCTTCGAACGGCGCGTACACCTGACGTACAGCCTCCCAGTACGGTTCGAGATCGCCGATCGAGTCGAGGGAGACACCGGTTTCGCGCTCGGTGTTGTCGGTCATTGAAACAACGGCGCCCATCGATGGCTGAGAGGTCATGCCCGACAGCGGCGGCGCAGCGGCATCGACTGCGTCGACACCGGCGTCGATGGCGGCGAGGTACGTTGCGACCTGCCCCCCAGACGTGTCGTGACTGTGCAGGTGCACGGGTTGATCGAATCGTTCGCGCAATGCACTCACGAGCGTGCGGGCAGCATCGGCTCGCAGCAGTCCGGCCATGTCCTTCACACACAGGATGTGCACACCGGCGTCGACCAGCGTCTCGGCGACGCCCAGGTAGTAATCGAGTGTGTAGAGCGACTCACCCGGGTTCGACAGGTTGCCCGAGTAGCAGATCGTTCCCTCGGCTACCGCGCCCACATCGAGAACAGCTTCGATTGCCGGGCGCATCTGTTCGATGTCGTTGAAGGCATCGAAGACCCGGAAGATGTCCATGCCGCTGGCTGCGGCTTCGGCGACGAAGCTCTTTGCAACCGTGTCGGGATATGGCGAGTAGCCGACGGTATTGCGGCCCCGGAGCAACATCTGGGTACAAATATTTGGCGCTGCTTCGCGGAGTCGTTCGAGACGCTCCCACGGGTCCTCGTGCAAGAAGCGCAAGGCGACGTCGAACGTGGCGCCTCCCCAGCATTCGAGGCTGAAGAGCTGCGGCATCGTGTGAGCGATTTGTCGTGCGCCAGCGACCAAGTCGATGGTTCGTACCCGCGTGGCCAGAATCGACTGGTGCGCGTCACGAAGTGTCGTATCGGTGATCGCGACCGCCTTCTGCGCCCGGAGTTCGGCAGCGAACTTCTCTGGCCCGAGCTCGACCAGGCGTTGACGCGTGCCGGGCTGCGGCTCGACCTCCGGACGAGGAGCGAGCTTGCTCGACGGATCGATACGTGTGGGCGCTGGCCCATGTGGCTGGTTGACGGTGACATCGGCCAGGTACCGAAGCAAGCGGGTTGCGCGGTTCGCTCCGACCGATGCGGCGGTGAGCTCTGGGCGTTGGTCGATGAAGTTCGTGGTCACGCCGCCCGAGATGAACTGTTCGTCTTCGAGGATCGCTCGCAGGAACGGTTGGTTGGTCGCCACCCCTCGGACGCGGTATTCCGCGAGTGTGCGCTGGAGCCGGCGTACAACGGTTTCGAAGTCACGGCCTCGACAGGTGATCTTCTCGATCATCGAGTCGAAGTACGGAGTGATTTCAACACCTTGGTAGACGCAGCCGTCGAGACGGACGCCGGGTCCGGTCGCCGGACGGTACGCGAGGATCCGGCCGGTATCGGGGCGGAAGTCGTTCGCTGGATCCTCTGCGGTGACGCGGCACTGCATTGCGTAGCCGCGCACCTCGATCTTGTCCTGGCTCAATCCAAGGTCGCCGAGCGTTTCACCCGAAGCAATGCGTAGCTGGGACTCGACCAAGTCGATGTCGGTCACTTCTTCGGTGACGGTGTGCTCGACCTGGATGCGCGGGTTCATCTCGATAAATACATGGCGGTCGGTGCTGTCGACCAAGAACTCGACGGTTCCTGCGTTGGCGTAATCGATCGACTCGGCGAAGCGAACCGCGTCGTCGAGCAGCTGCGCTCGCACTTCGGGGTTGAGGTTCGGCGCGGGCGCAAGCTCGACGACCTTTTGGAAACGGCGTTGTACCGAGCAATCACGCTCGTACAGGTGGACCACGCCGCCCTTGCCGTCAGCGAGTATCTGGGCCTCGATATGGCGTACATCGGTCATTGCCTCTTCGAGGAAGACGGTGGCATCGCCGAATGCGCTCTCGGCTTCCCGGCGAGCAGCGTCGACCGCTCCGGTGAGTTCGGCGGGATCATCGATACGGCGCAAGCCACGGCCGCCGCCTCCGGCAGCGGCCTTCACGAAGATCGGAAAGCCAATGTCGGCGGCGAAATCCAACGCATCGGCGGGGTTCTCAATCGGTGGTGATTGTTGCAGGACGGGTAGACGAGCAGCTTCGGCGGCTTGCCGGGCGCGCATCTTGTTGCCGGTGAGTTCAAGTACGGCCGACGACGGCCCAACGAAGGTGATTCCAGCCGCCTCGCACGCCTCGGCCAGATCAGGACTCTCCGACAGAAAGCCATACCCGGGGTAGATTGCGTCGGCTCCGGCGCTGAGCGCGGTTCGGACGATGAGCTCGTGGTCTAGGTACGCGCGGACCGGATGTCCTCGCTCGCCAATTTCATAGGCCTCATCGGCCTTGATCCGGTGCAGGCCTGATCGGTCCTCCCACGGATGGATGGCGACCGTGGCGATGCCGAGCTGTGTCGCAGCACGAAACGCTCGAATCGCGATCTCTCCACGATTGGCAACAAGTACCTTCTGAATCACGGGTGCCCCTTCTCGTCAGCGTTGTTCGCGCTCTACGCCGAGCGTAGTTCCTTCTCCATCGGCGAGCGGGCGCCAATCGTCAAGTGGTCGATGAGCGCCCGCTTCCAAGCGATTTTCGGTCAACCCCACGGCGACGGGCCAGACCCACGATTGCGTGGCGATGATTGTGGCCGCGGTTGAGCGATGACGCTGACCAATGACAGACTCGACCCATGCGTGCTGTACAAATCTCCGAAGCCGGAGGACCCGAGGTCCTCGCCGTGTCCACGATCGATGTTCCAGAACCCGGGGACGGTCTCGTTCGCATCGATGTTGCGGCCGCTGGCGTCAACTTCATCGACACCTATCACCGCAGTGGGCTGTACCCGGTCGAGTTTCCGTTTACGCCGGGCGTCGAGTGTGCCGGAGTTGTTTCAGCCATCGGAGCGGGTGTCACGAATGTTGCTATCGGCGACCGTGTCGCCGTCGTCGGAACTCCTGGTGCATATGGGGAAGCCTGCCTTGCTCCCGCCGACCGATGCGTCACCGTCCCCGACGACGTCGAACTCGACGTTGCGGCGGCCGCCATGCTCCAGGCGATGACGGCTCACTATCTCGCCGTCGACACCTACCCGCTCCGAGCGGGAGATCGGTGCCTCATCCACGCCGGTGCTGGTGGCACCGGCAACCTCCTCATCCAGATCGCAAAGCAAGCCGGCGCCGAGGTGTTCACGACCGTGGGCACTGCAGCGAAGGCCGAAATTGCCGATGCGGCAGGAGCCGATCACGTCATCAACTACAACGAAACCGACTTTGCGGACGAAGTTCGTGCGATCGCCGGATCCGATCGCCCGCTCGATGTTGTGTACGACGGTGTCGGCGCCTCGGTGTTCTCCGCCAGCATGAGCTTGCTGCGTAAGCGTGGCCTTATGGCTACGTTCGGCAATGCGTCTGGGGCAGTGCCTCCGGTACCGCCTTTGGACTTGATGACCGGCGGGTCGCTCTTTCTCACCCGACCGACGCTCTTCGACTACATCGAAACTCGTGATGACCTCGTGGCCCGATCGACCGATGTCTTCACCCATATCGCGGCGGGCACGTTGTCGATCCGGATCGGCGCTCGCTACTCACTCGACGAGGCAGGTCAGGCCCATCGTGACCTCGAAGCTCGAAAGACGACGGGCAAGCTGCTGCTCATTCCGTAGCGGCGCCGTGATCTACCGTCCGCCAGCGACGTCGATGAGCGCTCCGCTTACGTAACTCGCCTCGGTACCGGCGAGCCACAGGATCATGTTCGCGACTTCCTCGGGCTCACCGCCACGGCCCATGGGAATTCCCTTGGAGACGCGAGCAATGCGGTCCGGCTCGCCTCCCGAGGCATGAATGTCGGTGTGGATCGGTCCAGGGCGAACACAGTTGACGCGCACTCCCGCAGCGCCGAGCTCCTTCGCGAGCCCGATCGTCGCGGAGTCGACCGCCCCCTTGGTCGCGGCATAGTCGACGTACTCAAAGGGCGAACCGAGCGTGGATGCTTTAGACGAGACGTTGATAATCGAGCCGCCCGCTCCCCCGCGATCGGTGCTCATGCGTCGTGCTGCTTCACGCATGCAGAGCAGTGCGCCGGTAACGTTGACATTGACGACCCACGCCAGCCGCTCGGCCGTGAAGTCCGCGAGCTGACCTTGCTGACCGAGCACCCCTGCATTGTTTACGAACACGGCAGGCGTGCGAAGTTCGGACGTACAGACGTCGAATAGATTGATGACATCGGCTTCGACCGAGACGTCGGCCTTCACCGCAACAGCGGTCGCACCAAGGCTCTCGCAGCGCGCCTTCACAAGGTCGGCGGCCCCGGGGTTCGAGACGTACGAGAAACAGATGTCGTAGCCGGCGCCGGCGGCTTGGGTAGCACACGCAGCTCCGATCCCTCGAGAACCACCGGTAATCAACATGACAGGTCGCATGTATTTACCGTACGCGGTCGGGCGCTAGAGCACCTTGACCAGCAACGACAAGGCCGACACGGCGAGCAAGACCAACACGATTCGTTCGAACGCGACGACCGATATTCGGTCGCGAACGATGGCGCCGAGCGGAAAGATAGCGAACGCGACAGGGATGAGCGACAGGCCGAGTAACAACGTGGGCACGGTAAAGGCACCCTGGACACTGAGCACGCCGATCTGCAACACACCGCTGAGCGCAAACACCATCGCCACGGCATAGATGTATGCGTCGCGTGCGACGTTCAGGCTGAGGAACCACGGTGTAACGATCGGCCCGGAGATGCCAGCTGCTCCCTGGAAGAGTCCGGCGACGGTGCCAACGGCCGGAGCGAGGCGTTGCCCGTCGGCGTGCGACATTGCGAAGGCCCGAGGGCTGATCCTGTTCGCGAGAAACAGGACGATGACCGCAATGAGTACGACCCGCAAGCCGCGGTCTGGCAGCACTGGGAGCAGCGCGGTCCCAACGATCGCGCCGAGCCCTGCTCCTGCAAGGAATCGGGGCAACGTGATCGCCTCACTGTGACGTTCTCGCATCTTCCACGTGAGTTGTCCGTTCAGCACCAGGTTCGATGGGGCGACGATCGCAATCGCTTCGGCAACGTCAATGAACAGGGCCAGCGCTGGCAGCAGGACGAGCGGATATCCCATTCCTGTCGTGCTCTTAATCAGTGCGGCGATGCAGGAAACGCCCAAGATGATTACGATCTCGCTCGTGCTCACCGTGGGTCCTGATCGATCGTGGCTTCACTGACCAGCATCGCAACGAAGCGTTCGAGTGCCGGTGATGGCGGGCGATCTTCTGGTTGGCCGAGCACAAGTGTTCGTTCGGCTAGCGGCTGGGCGAGCGCTGGGCGAAGCGCGTGCGGCTCGCGTTCTGCATCAGCGGGAACGAGCACCGTCCAACCCATGCCGATGCGCACCATTTCGCGCAACACGCTCGGTTGGGAGCTCTCGGCGACTACCTCGTATTGGGCGCCCCGACGACGGAGCGATTGATCGATCAGCGACCGGGTTCGCGACCCTTGGGGAAAGCCGACCCAGGGTCCCCAGGTGTGTGGATCTCCTGGTTGAACGTTCGGTGGCGCATAGATGTTGAGCGGTTCGATGACAACCGGGCGAGTGCGGATGCCGTCGGTCTTCTCCGGAGCAACGGCGACCACCACGTCGAGGTCGCCTCGCCGGAGTTCTTCGAACAGCTCGGTCGATGGGCGAACCGTGAGCCGCACAGATAGCTCGGGGTGCAAGGTACGAAAGCGAACGAGCGCATCGCCGAAGTGATGAACAGCGGCGGTGTCGATCATTCCAGCGCGGATCGTGCCGACCTCGCCGTCGCGGGTCATCGCCGCCCATCGGTCGAGCGATCCAAGCTCGGCCAGAATCCGTCGAGCATGCTCGGTCGCGGTCAACGCGTCGAGGGTCGGCACACGTTTTCTCCCGACCTTGTCGAACAAGACGACACCGAGTCGCTTCTCGAGTTCGGCCATTGCCTGGGTGAACGCCGAGGGGCTTACCCCAATCTGTTCGGCTGCGTCGGTCCAACTTCCGGCGTCGACCGCAGCAACCAAGTACTCCAGTTGTGCTGCGGTGGGTGGCGTTGCTTTCACACGCTGGAGCTTACCTGAAGCATTCCTTAACTATTCTTCGAATTATTGAGACAGTTCCGTAGTGTTCCGAACATGACAGAACCACGCACTATCGCACCTGCGTCCGGCAAGCTCGGACTGCTCATGCCCGGCCTCGGCGCCGTCGCATCCACCCTCATCGCCGGTGTTCTCCACTCGCGCCAGACGGGAGAAGCTCCCCTCGGGTCCGTTGCCCAGATGGCCCACATCCGGCTCGGCAAGCGCGAGGAATCCCGCAATCCCCTCATTCGCGAATTCGTCCCGCTCGCCGACCTTGACGACCTCGTCTTTGGCGGCTGGGATCCGCTCTCGCCAAACGCTCTCGAAGCAGCCCGCCACGCTGGCGTGATGAAGGATGCCGACTTGGCCGCGATCTCGGGCGAGCTCGAAGGTGTCGTCGCAATGGACGCGGTCTTCGACCAGAAGTGGGTCAGCCGCATCGAAGGCGTGCGCGTCAAGTCCGAAACCAACAAGTGGGAACAGGCTGAAGCACTGATCGCCGACATCGAGCGCTTCCGCGAGGAGAACGGTTGCGATCGCCTCGTTATGGTCTGGTGCGGCTCGACCGAAGCGTTCCAAGAGGCATCCGACGTCCACGCGACGGTCGAGAACTTCGAAGCCGGCCTCAAGGCAAACGACGACAACATCTCCCCAAGCCAGATTTACGCATACGCCGCGATCGTGAGTGGCGTTCCGTTCGCCAATGGCGCCCCGAACCTCACAACCGACCTTCCATGCATCGTTGAGCTCTCCGAGCGCGAAGGTGTCCCGATTGCGGGCAAGGACTTCAAGACTGGCCAGACACTCATCAAGACGCTGATCGCACCGGGACTGAAGAGCCGCATGCTCGGCATTCGCGGTTGGTATTCGACCAACATTTTGGGCAACCGTGACGGCGAAGTCCTCGACGCACCGGAGAACTTCCAGACCAAGGAGAACTCCAAGCTCGGCGTGCTCGACACGATTCTGCAGCCCGAGGTCTACCCCTCGCTCTACGGCAACATCGATCACAAGGTTCGGATCGACTACTACCCACCTCGCGGCGACGAGAAAGAGGGATGGGACAACATCGATATCTTCGGTTGGCTGGGCTACCCAATGCAGATCAAGATCAACTTGCTCGCCCGCGACTCGATCCTTGCCGCACCTATCGTCCTCGACCTCGCGTTGTTCATGGACCTCGCCTCTCGTGCGGGTGAGTCTGGCGTGCAGGAATGGTTGAGCTTCTACTTCAAGGCACCACAGTCAGCCACGGTCAACGACCCAGAGCATGACATCTTCATCCAGCAGACCAAGATGAAGAACACCTTGCGCGAATGGATGGGCGAAGTTCCCGTCACGCATTCCGAGGCGGGCTAGCGAAGGTTTGGTTCATGGTCCTCCTGTGATGTTTCGACCATGAACCAGACCTCCCCGTCGGTCGAACCAATAGTGTTCGACCTATGCCGGAGTCGATCGATCTGTGGGATGCGCTGGCATCGTTCGTCCTGATCGGCATCGTTGTCGGAATAAGTTTGTGGAGGCGCCTCGGCCTCGAACGCGATGTTCTCTGGGCATCGGTTCGAGCCGGGGCGCAGCTGCTTTTCGTCGGCATCTTTTTCAACGCGATCTTCTCCTCGAGCCTGGCGATGCTGTGGGCCTGGCTATGGATTGCGTCCATGATCGCGATCTCTGGTTGGATCGTGACGCGACGAGCCAGCGAGGTTCCGGACCTGCTCGTTCCTGCGGTCGCGGCAATTCTTGTGACAACTGCTGTGGTGCTCGCCGTCATCTTCGGTTTGGGAATTCTCGACCTCACTCCGGTAGCTGCGGTGGTCATCGCTGGGATCACCATCGGCAACACAATGCCGTCCGTTGTGCTCGGCGCGAACCGAATGCGAGAGTCCTTGCGCGACAACGTAGGCCAGTTCGAGGCGCTCCTCGCGCTCGGCGTCGACCGCAAGCATGCGACCCTCCACTTTGAGCAGACCGTCATCACATCGGCACTCACTCCACAGATCGAACGGACCAAGGTTGTCGGGTTGATCGCACTTCCTGGTGCGATGACTGGCCTGTTGCTCGCCGGTACCGACCCGGTCGATGCGGTGATCATTCAGTTGGTCGTGATGTTTTTGGTGCTCGGCTCAGTGGCGACTTCGGTGGTCGTGGTAACCCGAGCGATTGCGAAACGCGCGCTAACCGCAGATCTACGGGTAGCCGACTGGCTACGAC
>CALLAA010000077.1 GCA_938002955.1 uncultured Acidimicrobiales bacterium | reverse complement strand
AGGAAGGACTCGAGCTGCTTCTCGACCAAAATGCCGGCGATGAGAGAGACCAACGAGGCAACTCCGAGCACTGGCAAGGACTCGAGCACAATCCGACGAAGTAACGGCAGCCCGGCACGCAGGCACAACCCAAGAGCAACGATCGCCACGAGCATTGAGACAAATCCCATAACCTCGCTAGCTCGGCCGCTGCCGACAACGAGCGAGCCAATGATCAGCGCTGGAAGCGTGACGAGGTCACCGGTAGCGGTAACGAGCGGGGCGGTGACGTTGTCGAGGTCCCAGCCAAAGCGGGTAGACCCCCAGGCGAGGGCAATGGTGATCGCGAGCACAATGACTGAGGCGATCGCTCCCCCAGACACCGACACGGCGACGAAGTCGAGCAAGCTCATCGCTCCGGCAACGCCGAATAGCGTCGCAAGGCCCTTTGCGACAAAAGCGAGCCACGTCGCCGCAATGATGCTCAATCCAAGCGCGGCGAGCACGTTCTGCCCAAAGACGGTGTCTCGTCGCGTGGAGATATTGAATTCACCGGTGTGAATCGCCGTACCGAGCCGACTGCCGAGCGCCCCAAAAACGTTTCCCCGCTGAGCAATCGCCGCTGGCACGATCAACAGGAGGCCTGGCAGCGCAGCGAGTCGTTCTTCGGCCGATGCCAGCGTCAGACCTGCGATCAGTGTCGCGACGATCGAGATCAGCAAGGCAGCTACCGATTGCGCAACCGCGGCAGGGTCAGGCCCAAGAATGCGGACGAACCGCGAAGCAAACGCGCGTAGCTTGGCGAACATAGGAGCGCTCATCCTACGTCTGAGGCACGCTCCTACAGATTCTTCACCCGAACCCAAGGACCGGGTTTCGCCACACCATCAACACGTCGGTCTCCCGTGTTTGGTCGACCGCAAACCGAGCAGAGGTATAGAGCGCTCGGGCCACGGTGTTTCCGGTCTCGACGCTCAAGCTGATCCCGGCAACGCCCTCTTCCATTGCTTTGGCCTTGAGCACCTCGAGGATCAGGCGCCCAATGCCACTCCCCCGATGGATGTGCTCAACCCCTATCGTCAGCTCTCGAAAATCGGGCTCGAAATATCCATAGGTTCCGTCCGCTGGCCCGACGCGCCGGAGATAGGCGCCTCCGGCAAACTCGATTCCGAGGAACGCGAGCACCCCAATATCGTCCGGCTTGCCCCAGTCAGCAAAGTACGCGTCGGGGACATCTCCAGGATGTGAGGGCGTGTCGTCGCTCGCCCAATCACTCGCCAGACAGAGCGTTCGCCAGATTAAATCGGCGTCGTGTGGCGCGGCCGGTCGAAGCTCGATTCCCGTCGCCTCAAGTCCCTCCATGACGAAATCGTAGGTGCTCCGGGTCGAAAGTTCGGCGCGGCTACTCAGACCGTCGAGCGCTGAGTCGACGGCCCCGACGTACCCGCCTCCGAACTTGATGGCATGCACGACAAGAGGTGCGAGCTGGTGCAAGTGCACGCGTCGCTCCCAGCCATGCGCAAGTGGGTAGACCTCGTCGTATGCCTGGAAGCACGGTTCGCCGAATCCACCGAATAGACGCATCATCGCCAAGTCGAACTCTCGATGGCCGCCATGGGCTGCGGGGTCGATGAGCCAGCTCTCGCCGTTCACGTCGACGACCCGATTACCTGCCCACAGATCGCCGTGCAGTCGAGCAGCGGGTTCGTCAGCTGCGCCGAAGTCCGAGAGCCGATCAGCCACACGTATCAATCGTTCGATAGCCGGCGTTGACAGCGACCGGCGTTGCGAGGCGATCTTTGCGAGTGGCAACAAGCGGCGCTCTCTGTAGAACTCTTCCCAGCTGTCACAGGGGCCGTTGGGTAACGCTTGACTACCCGTTGTCCGGCCGTCCTCGCGTCCAAAGCGGAGCGACCCCGAACGGTGAAGCGCAGCGAGCCCCCGTCCGAACGCTTCCTCCCCTGCTTCCGACCGTTGACCGCCGAGCTCGATCCAGTCGAGGATCAGACACGCTGGGGCGTCGTCGACAACAGCGACCACGGAAGCGACTGGGAGTGCCCCAACTTCACTGAGCCAGGCCAACCCAGCAGCCTCGGTTGAGAAAAACCCAGGTGGCGGGTTCGTGTGCGTCTTTGCGAATACGCGCCGGCCGTCGTCGAGGTCGACGCAAAAGGCTGTTGCGAAGTCACCACCGGACACCGGCGACATCGCTGTGACAGCAGCGTCGCAGAGCTCAGCGATGCGATCGGTAAATGGGGACATCATCGAAGTGCAGCAACGAGTCGATCGACTTGGACGGCGAGGAACTCGTCGGAGATATCGACACCGACCTGGGTTGCCCGAAAATGGATCGGGGCGACCATCAGCTCAATAAGCAATCCAGGGTCCTGCGGCGCAGCGCACTCGCCTCGCTCAACGGCGCGATCGATGACCTTCGCCGCTGCGTCGAAGCGGGTTTGCCAGTAGGCGGGTCGTAGCTCGTCAAGCTCGGGCGATGCCGCCGATGCTGAAAGCAGCGCTCGGCCGAGATTCGACGCAACCGTTGCCCGAACCATGACCACGATCTCCCAGAGATCACCTCGCAGGGAGCCAACATCGGGGATCGGCACGACGGTTTCGGCTTGGGCGAGGATTGCTGCGAGGACAAGATCATCGCGCTTGGGGAAGCGACGGTAGATGGTGGTCTTGTTGACTCCGGCGAGTTCGGCGACGCGATCAACTTTGATCAGCAATGTGCCCGATTCTTCGATCACCGAAATCACCGCACGAAGGATGTTGTCATCGACAACCTTTCCCCGGCGATGCGATGGCTCGTTCATGCGGTATTTGACGAGGCGTTTCGGGCGGCGACTTCATTGGCGAGTCCGACGTTGAAGGCGGCAAAGCCCTGTTCGGTTTGGGCGAGCACCTTGCCCATGAGCGGGATCAAGATCCCACTGAAGTTCTCGCTGTGATGCAACATCGTCCGACCTCCGTCGAGCGCTTCAAGGCGAAAGATGTGTTCACCATCGAAGATGCCGGTAATGAAGAGTTTGCCTTTCCACCGAAGGATCCGGCCTGGTTCAACCTCGAGGATGGTTGGGGTGAACGACATGCCGTCGCCGTCCCCCTTTCGTGCGGTGATGGTGATCGGCTCTCCGACGACGGCGTTGCCTTCGATGCGGGAGAAGAACGGGTTCCAGCGTTCGTGGGACGGAAAGTCGATGAGGACATTCCACACCTGCTCGGGCGTGGCATCGATCTCGTAGGTGGTGGTGATCGTCTTCATTGTTCACTCGTTTCTATCGCAACTCGGTGTTGCATTGCAACGTACACGGCAAAACCCCTCAATGCAACTTGCAGTTGCATTAGACGCCTCCAAAATTTCTTTCCCACCCGGGAGGGTTTGACCGCACGGCTTGCACTACCAGACATGAACACCACTACAACCACCACAGCCCCATCCACCACAGCCCCATCGGCCACGACGGTCATCAGCGGTCCGCCCGCTCTCGCAACGTTCGCTGGAGTGATCGCAATCGCTGCCGCCGGCTTCTCCGTCTTCGCATGGCCGAGCCCATTGGCGATCGCAGTGACAACTCTCGCAGCGGTGATCGCATGGCGACTTTCGCGGCTTGCGATCGTGATCGAGGGTGAAGACCTCGTTCTCCGAAACCTGTTTGCCACGACTCGAATCCCCCTCGCAAACGCAGACGTTCGACGAGCAAACACCGACCTGCGAACCCGCACTGCTTGGGGAGGCCACGTGATTCCCCCTCACTCAATCCCCAAGATGGACGACGACAACATGCAGACAGAGGCAACCCTGATCCGCATCGTCGATCGTGCCGACAATGACCGCTCAACCCACACCGACTGCAGCCTCGGCATCAACCGCAAGACTCAAGAGAAGCTGTTCCACGAGCTTCAGGCCGCCATTGCCGGCTAACGAAAGTCCCTCGACATGGCCGGGGTAGCGGTGGAGAACTCGACGAGCTTGTCTGCAACAACGTTGATGACACCCTCGGCGATCTCCACCCGCCCCCGGACAATCAGGGCAACAGCGGTAAGGGCCACCTGCTTGTGCCGCTGCCAACACCCCTTCGACACGATCACA
>CALLAA010000076.1 GCA_938002955.1 uncultured Acidimicrobiales bacterium | reverse complement strand
GGCGGGTACAACGCCAATCAACTACTGCCGTATCTCGACTGGGACCTCATCGCTGCCAACCCCAAGGTGTTTTGTGGCTATAGCGACACCACGGCACTGAGCTGTGCCATGTATGAGCGAAGCGGCCTCATCAGCTATTCGGGGCCCGCGTATTCGACGTTTGGCATGCGGGATCATTTCGAACAGATCGAGGACTGGTGCTGGCGCGTGTTGTTCGACGGTGGAACCATCGTGGCCGAACCGTCGCCCACATGGTCCGACGACGAGTGGTTCGTCGATCAAGACGCTCGAGTCCTGAGGTCAACCGACGGGCCCTGGGCAATGAACCACGGGGCGGCACACGGCCCTCTGGTCGGCGGCAACCTGTGCACGCTCAACTTGTTGCAAGGCACGCCGTACATGCCCACGCTCGCCGGGCACGTCGTGTTTCTCGAAGACGACCAAGGCACGAGCGTAGGTACGTTCGATCGCGACCTCACCTCGTTGTCCCAGATGCCCGGCTTCGACCAAATAGCCGGTCTGCTCATCGGCCGGTTTCAGGAGTCGACCAAGATGACTCGGCGCACGCTCGCAGCCATCCTTGCGTCCAAACCGGGCTTGAAGGACGTCCCGGTTGTGGCGAACATGGACTTTGGTCATACCTATCCGATGTTGACCGTGCCAGTGGGGGAGACCGCGACCGTGGAGGTCAGCGACGGCGGAACCTCCTTCTCGTTTGAGGCCTAGCGAAACTACCCACCCTGCCGACAACCCGTACCCGAAAACGACGAAAGACGCCCCGGAGGGCGTCATTTCGAGCGATATCCCCGAAGGGATCAGACTGAGAGTGTTGGCGAACTAGGAGTTCGCGTCGGCCATGCTGCGAACACGCTTGGTGAGGCGGCTCTTGGTGCGAGCTGCGGTGTTCTTGTGCATGGTGCCCTTGGTGACAGCCATGTCGATGCGCTTGATTGCAAGACGCAGCTTCTCTTCGGTGTCGTCAGCGCCATTTTCGGCAGCTTCGAGAACGGACTTCGTGCGGGTGCGGAGTTCTGCACGGATTGCACGGTTGCGAGCGTTGCGCTTCTCGGTTTGGCGGTTGCGCTTGATTTGGCTCTTGATGTTTGCCACGGCGGCTTCGACCTCTGTGTTCCAGACCCGTCCCTCGGGCCAGCGCATCATGTTAGCCGTGTATGGCGAACAAACAACTCCAAAGGCCCGGAGGGAGGTCACATGTGAAGGTCACACGGCTCCGCGGCGAAATCGTCCGTTCCGAGCGCTGGAGGCGGTACCGTCTACCGAGTCATGGACCAGTCGCTTATTCGCAACACCTCAATCATCGCGCATATCGACCACGGCAAGTCCACGCTTGCCGATCGCATGCTCGAGCTCACGGGCGCCGTCGAGGTCCGCGACATGAAGGCTCAGTACCTCGATTCGATGGACCTAGAGCGCGAGCGTGGCATCACGATCAAGCTGCAGTCCGTACGGCTCGACTGGAAGGGCAACGTCATCAATCTGATCGACACTCCAGGTCACGTCGACTTCGGCTACGAGGTGTCCCGGTCGTTGGCAGCGTGTGAAGGTGTGATCCTCGTGGTCGATGCCGCGCAGGGCATCGAAGCCCAAACACTGGCCAACTGTTATCTCGCGCTCGAGAACGATCTCGAGATCGTGGCAGCCCTCAACAAAATCGACCTTCCCGCCGCCGAGCCCGACAAGTACGCCGAGGAGATCGAGAACGTTCTTGGCATCCCCGCCGAGGACATTCTGCGCATCAGTGCAAAGACCGGCGAAGGCGTCGAGGAACTGCTCGATGCCGTCGTTGACCGCACCCCCGCACCGAGCGGTGACCCGTCAGGCGACGCCAAAGCGCTGATCTTCGACAGCCACTTCGACCCGTACCGCGGCGTCGTTTCCTCGATCCGAGTCGTCGACGGCACAATTCGGAGCCGAAGCAAAGCGCTGTTCATGCAGGCCAACGGCACACACGACATTGAAGAGATCGGGGTTCGCTCGCCCGACAACGAACCGGTCAAGGAACTCACCGCAGGCGAGGTGGGGTATCTCATCGCCGGCATCAAGGACGTTGGTGAAGCGCGCTCGGGCGAGACCGTAACCACAGCCATCAAGCCAGCCACAGACCCACTCGATGGCTACGAAGAGCCATTGCCCATGGTCTTCAGCGGCCTCTATCCCATCGATGGCGACGAATACCCAGCACTTCGCGAAGCGCTCGAGAAGCTCCGGCTGAACGACTCTTCGTATACCTTCGAGCCCGAAACATCCGGTGCCCTTGGCTTCGGCTTCCGTTGCGGCTTCCTTGGCCTGCTGCACATGGAGATCGTCCGCGAGCGTCTCGAGCGCGAGTTCGGCCTGTCGCTGATCTCGACCGCTCCGTCGGTGAAGTACAACGTGCACAAGTCCGATGGCACCGAGATGTTGATTCACAACCCGTCGGAGCTACCCGACGGCGCAGAGATCGACTTCATCGAAGAACCAATGCTGAAGGTCTCGGTCATTGCGCCGTCCAACTACACCGGCACGATGATGGACCTCTGCCAGTCTCGTCGTGGCGAGATGCTGAAGATGGAGTATCTGTCGCCAGAACGCGTCGAGCTCAGCTACCGAATTCCGCTCGCCGAGGTCGTCACTGACTTCTTCGATCAGATGAAGAGCCGGTCGCAGGGATACGCCAGCCTCGACTACGAGCCCGATGGCATGTTGAAGTCGAAGCTCGTAAAGGTCGACATTCTCCTCTCCGGAGATCCCGTCGATGCGTTCTCAACGATCGTGCACGACGACCGCAGCTATGAGTACGGCAAAAAGATGACCGAAAAGCTCAAAGAACTCATCCCGCGTCAGCAGTTCGACGTGCCGATTCAGGCAGCGATCGGTGGCCGCTTTATTGCTCGCCAGACCGTCAAGGCGTACCGCAAGGACGTTACGGCAAAGCTGTATGGCGGTGACATCACCCGTAAGAACAAACTTCTGAACAAGCAGAAGGAAGGCAAGAAGCGGATGAAGTCCATTGGACGGGTCGACATCCCCCAAGAAGCCTTCGTCTCCGCACTCAAGCTCGACGACTGATTTATCCCGCGTGGCCGGATCCGTCGGCTAGCGCCTCCTCGACCGGCCTGCGGAGCGCACGCGCCTTTTCGCTCACACCGGCTTCGCAGCTGTGAGCTCCTTCGGCCTGGCTGCTCCTCGATGCTCGGCGGTTGGCCGGAGGCCGTGTCCGTTCGAACCGGCTTCGCAGCTTCGAACTTGCCGCGGTCGCAATCCGTCGCTGGCGCTCCTCGATGCTCGGCGGTTGGCCGGAGGCCCTTGCCCGCCCGAACCGGCTTCGCAGCTTCGGGCTGCCTTGGGCTAGCGCCTCCTCGACCGGCCTGCGGAGCGCACGCGCCTTTTCGCTCACACCGGCTTCGCAGCTTCGGGCTGCCTTGGGCTCGTGCCTCATCGACCGGCCTGCGGAACGCAAGCGCCTTCCGCTCACGGATTCACTGTGAGCTACCGCTGCTCGGCCGCCTATGCAGTGCCTCGCTTGTCCTGGGCGTCTGCGACGGATGCGAGAGCGCTCGCCGGTGATTGGCCATCAACAGAGATCACGCGGATGGCATTGCTGTACATCCACGCGGTTTCGCCTGAGGCGTTCGTGACGAGGACCAGCGGCAGCTCACCCTTGTTTGTTTGAGGCGCAAGATTTCCAAAGAACGCCGAGGGTGCCGTCGCTCGAAATGCGCCGTACCCCGACCCCAGAAGCACGTAGTTCTTGCCGTCATTGATGTTCTGCACGATCGTCGCCATGGCTTCAGTGTGGCAGCTGGGCGGTTCGGGCATCGAGTAGCTATTCGATCGACAGGTTGAGTCGCTGCGATCTCGAAATTGCTGAATGGACGAGAACACAGTCGGTGCACGGCGTCGACAACCGTGGCTTGTAGCCTGACCAGCGATGTTGGATGACCGCAAGATGGCCATATTGAGGGCCGTCGTCGAGACGTATATCGAGACCGCCGAACCCGTGGGCTCGTCCGCGGTCAGCGAGGTGACCGCGCTCGAAGTTTCCTCGGCCACTATTCGAAACGAGCTCGTCCAACTCGATCAACAGGGATACCTCACCCAACCGCACACGAGCGCCGGCCGCGTGCCCACCGACAAGGCATACCGCGCCTTTGTCGACGACATCGACGAACCAGGTCTTGGCCGCAGCGAAACCGAGCGGGTGCGTGACTTCTTCGACCACACCCACGTCGAGATCGAAGAGATGCTCGATCGCACGTCACGCTTGCTTTCGGAGATGACCGGCGTTGCGTCCGTCGTCGTCGCCCCCGATCGTGATCAGGCAACGGTCAAGAGCGTTCAGCTGGTTCAACTTGCACCGTTGCTTGTCCTTGCGGTGATGGTCCTTTCCGACGGGACGGTCGAAAAGAGCGCTGTCGACACCGTCGACGAACTCGACGAGGTCACCGTTGCTATGGCCAACGGTCATCTCACCGCCGCAATGGTCGGGCGTTCCGTGTCCAACGCGGCCAAACCGCTATCGAGCGGGAATGATGCGGCCGATCGCCTTGTTGAGGCAGCTCGTGCGGTTCTTACTTCTCAAGACACCACCGGCGACATGTATGTCGGCGGACTATCCAGCGTTCCAGGCTTTGGCGAAGTCGACACCATGCGCGAAGTCCTCTCCTTGCTCGAAAAGCAGCTGGTCGTCGTGACCTTGCTACGCGATGTCATGGACCGCGGCATGTCGGTCGCCATCGGAAACGAGACCGGCGTCGACCCGCTCGCCGATTGTTCGCTCGTCGTCGCGCCCTATAGCGCCGAGGGTAGCCAGAGCGGAACGATCGGGCTTCTGGGCCCCACCCGAATGAACTACCCCCACGCCATGGCGGCGGTTGCGATGGTCTCGCAATCTCTTGGCAAACGATTGAGCGAGGGCTAAATGGCTGACCACTACTCCGTACTCGGGGTCTCACAGCAATCCTCTGAGGCCGAAATCAAGAAGGCTTACCGAAAGCTGGCGCGGCAGTATCACCCGGACCAGAACCCCGATGATCCTGAGGCCGAGGCGATGTTCAAAGAGGTCGCCAACGCCTACGAGGTGCTCGGTGACCCAGAACGAAAGGCGCGTTACGACCGCTTCGGCGACGACGGGCTCGGTGGCCAGGGCGGCGGCGGTGGCGCTGGACCATTCGGTGCGAACCTCGGCGACATCTTCGAGAGCTTCTTCGGTGGCGCCGGCAGTCCCTTTGGCGGCGGTGGCCGTGGTCCGAGTGGCCCGCCACGCGGCGAAGACCTCGAGACCGTTCTCGACCTCGACCTGAGCGAAGCGGTCTTCGGCGGTGAGCAGATGGTCACCGTCCGTACGGCTATCGCCTGCGAACCGTGTGAGACGACCGGCGCCGAACCCGGCACCGGAACGAGCACCTGCGGCGAATGTGGCGGCCAGGGCCAGGTGCAGCGAGTCCGTCAGTCGATTCTTGGACAGATGGTTACGAGCGCCCAGTGTCCGTCCTGCCAGGGGCGTGGGCAGACCATCGATGAGCCCTGTACGTCGTGCAAAGGCGAAGGCCGCCAGATCGAAGAGGTGAGCTACACCGTCGACGTGCCACCTGGCGTCGATTCCGGCTCGACCCTTCGCCTCACCGGGCGAGGAGCCGCCGGGCCTCGTGGAGGCGCTCAGGGCGACCTCTACGTCCACATCTCGGTCAACGAACATGAGTTGTTTACGCGAGACGGCAACGACCTCATCTTGCATCAGCCAATCGGGTTCGCTCAGGCCGCTCTCGGCGCTGAGCTTTCGATTCCCACGCTCGAAGAGCCCGAGACGCTCCTCGTCCCGGTCGGGACGAATTCGGGTCGACGCTTCCGTCTGCGCAACATGGGTGTCCCACATGTGAACGGTCGGGGCCGCGGCGACCTCATCGTCGAACTGATCGTGAAGACCCCGACCGACCTCACCGAGGAAGAAGAGGGCTTGTTGCGCCAGTTCGCCGAGCTGCGCTCTGAGCACGTTGCACCTTCTGACCCTGGCTTCTTCAAGAAGGTGAAGTCCGCGTTCAAGTGACACGTCTCGCTGGCAGTCCGGGGCCACATGTGTTCGTCGACTCGCTCGAGAACATGCAGCTGGCCGACGACGACCTGCAACATCTCGCGAAGTCGCTACGCATGCGCGACGGAGACCAGCTGACTGCGAGCGACGGGAACGGTTCATGGCGCCCGGCGATATTCGCCTCGTCCGGGATGCTCAAGTCTGCGGGTGAGATCCAGGTGGTTGCTGCAAGACCAGACGCGCTGACCGTTGCGTTCTCGCTCGTCAAGGGCAGCAAACCCGAGCTCGTCATCCAAAAGCTCACCGAGCTCGGTATTGACCGCATCGTTGTGCTGGCTGCTGAGCGAAGCATCGTCAAGTGGGACGATGCAAAGACGGCGAAGGCCTTGATGCGGTGGGAACGTATTGCTCGCGAGGCATCGCTGCAGAGTCATCGGGTTCGACTGCCGGTCATCGATGCCGTGGTGCCCGCACGCGAATGGCTTGCTCGCCCCGAGGTCTCGATCGCACATTTCGGTGGGCAGCCGCTGACAACGAGGCACACGTCTATAGCGATTGGGCCCGAGGGCGGATGGAGCGATGCCGAAGCCGAAGCGTCGACCTCACACATCACGCTCGGCTCCACCGTCTTGCGAGCAGAGACGGCCGCGATCGCTGCGGGAACCCTGCTTACCGCGGCGGCAGCGAAGCAGTAATCCACGGTGGGTGACGAGAAACTCTGAATCCGTTTTGGAGCCGACTTCAGATCATGTCTAGGGTGAACCTCGAAGTCGCCACTGTGTGCGTTACGCGCGCCGCACAGGGCGAGGAGAACTCCGGTGAGGAACGATGGACGACCACAACGAAAACACACCTGACGACTACAGCCGCAAGGTTGGTGAACGGCTTCGCCAGATCCGCAGGCAGAAGCGCTTGTCGCTGCAAGAAGTAGAAGCGAACTCCGCACAGGAGTTCAAGGCCTCGGTGCTCGGTGCCTACGAGCGTGGCGAGCGTGCGATCAGCGTGCCTCGCCTGCGCAAGCTGGCTGCCTTCTACAACGTGCCAGTCGACCAGCTGCTGCCGATCGAGGGCGCACCAGACTTTGGTGTTGAGGTCGTCGATGAGATCGACCTCCGGGACCGCCCAACACGCGCTCCGGGCTCGTCGATCACGATCGACTTGACGAAGCTTGAGAAGCTGAGCGGCCCCGAGGCCGACATGCTCTCTCGCTACCTCACGATGATCCAGGTGCAGCGCCAGGACTTCAACGGCCGCGTGCTCACGATCCGCCGAGACGACCTGCAAGCGCTCGCTGCAATCCTCGGAACGGGTATCGACGGGGCCGCTCCTCGTATCGATGCTCTTGGACTGAGCTTCGTGCCGCAAGCCGCGATCGTCTAACTACGCCTTCGGGCATCTCAAAGACTGACGAGCAATGGCGCCCCTCGGGGCGCCATTGTCGCGTCCTCGATCAGTTCCGGGGTCAGACCCTAAACCTGATCGGTGGGGTCTTGGATCAGTTCGGGGGTCTGACCCTAAACCTGATCGGTGGGGTCTTGGATCAGTTCGGGGGTCTGACC
>CALLAA010000075.1 GCA_938002955.1 uncultured Acidimicrobiales bacterium | reverse complement strand
CGGGCATCCCTCGCAGCGCTCGCCGACCGGTTCAGCGCGATCAACACCACCGCTCAGGTGCTCGCCATCAACGCTGCGGGCGGGATTGTATGAGCAGCGAGACAGGTGAGCTGTACGACCCCGACCACATCGAGTTTCTCGAGGCGCTATGGGGCGACGGCTATCTGTCTCCCGGAGGACCCGACGAGGTCGCCCGATTGTTGACCGGAACCGAGCTCGCCGGTACACGGGTCCTCGACATTGGCTGTGGCACGGGCGGCATTGCGGTCTCCCTCGTCACTGATTATGGCGCAGCGACGGTGGTGGGAATCGATGTCGAAGACTCGGTCTGCAAGGCGGCTACACAGCGCGTTGTGTCCAATGGTTTGTCGGATCGGATCGAGGTTCGCCGGACCGAACCCGGGCCGTTGCCCTTCCCCGAAGCGTCGTTTGACATCGTGTTCAGCAAGGACTCGATCGTGCACATCCCCGACAAGGTTGCATTGGCCGAGACCGTGTACTCGGTGCTGACGCCGGGCGGTTGGTTCGTGGCGTCTGATTGGATGACGAGCCACGACGGCGAACCCTCGCCAGAGATGGCCCACTACTTGGCGATGGAAGACCTCGACTTCGGCATGGCTTCGCCGGCTACCTACCGCGCTGCGCTGGACACCGCGGGCTTCGGCAGTATCACATTCGAGAATCGCAATGGTTGGTATCGCGAGCAGGCCCGACACGAGCTGGCCGAGCTCACGGGGCCGGAGCGCTCCCGCTTCGAAGCAGCGCTCGGCGCCGAAGAGATCGCATCACAGATCAAAACGTGGGAAGCAATGATCGTGGTTCTCGACACGGGCGAACACTGCCCGCATCACCTCAAGGCTCAGAAACCGCGCTAGCCGGTGAGCCAGCGCTGAAACCGTCGGGTGAGCGGCGGCATCAGGAACCACGACAAGATGATCACTCCGAGTGCGTTCCCGATGAAGGTCGCGACCGGGAACGACAGGTCCGGGGCCACCTGATTGCGGAGGAAGCCAACAACGAGCGCCGTCGGGTAGAGCGCAAGAAGGACGAGGGTTGCCTGCTTCCATGTCGGAGTTGTGCGGCCGGGCGCAAACCATCCGGCGAATCCGCCGACGACGTTCGTGGTTCGAGACTCGGCGAGTAGCGGGTCGATGCGATCGAGGAGCTCGATTCGTCGAACCGAATGAAACCAACCGTCAAGGTTGTCGCGAGAGTCGAAGGAGAAGACGACGACCATCTCGTCTTGCAGGCCAGCTTTCGCCTCGAGCAGATCGCAGCTGATGAAGCCTTCGTACTCCTCGACCACGTCGACGATCTCTCGGTAGATGTCCAAGAACGCGTGCTCGATCGCTTCGGCTTCGTGTGGGTCGCTCGGCCGTTTCAGAAGAAACGACGACACTCCGGTGACGGCGTTGCTGCGTCCGGTTGTTGCGAGAATCTGTTCGCGGGCAGCCCCCTCGAAAATCGTTGCCTCGTTCTGTCCGATCTCGAAGCGAGCGGGGGAGTCGAGCCAATCGCTGAGGGTCTCATGATTTGAAAATTCATAGACGACCACCCAGTCGTTGGATCGCTGGGGAGGGCGTTGGATCTCGGACCGTACGAACCCGGGGGTCTTTCGGGCTTGGCTGATAAGGGACTGCAACCAGGCCTCGGCTTCGGCGTGGCTGCCCTCGCGGGCGGTTCGAGCAACGACCACGGTCGCGGTGAGATTGGAGGCCACGCACGGATTCTACTCGTTGGGCCATTCGTGGCGAGGTGCTAGTTGCGGCCTTGCAGACGTTCCGGAGTCACGAACACGGCAGTCCGGCCATCTTCGGCCATGACGCGGTCGTACTCGTCCCAATCATCGTGGGTTCCACCCGCCGCCGTGAATACTTCGCGGAGAAGCATTGGGATGCTCGCTGGGTCGACGCCGTCGAGCGCGTCGTTGGGGCCGGCGAGGTCAACGGGGCCATCGGCCGACGCCCAGTCCCAACCGACACGGAACAAGATGGTGCATCGGCGTGTCTCACGGATGCGACCGAGCTTCCAGCTTGGACCTCGCAGAACCGTGGCGACGACGCGATCGCCGGTGACCGGGTGGTTCATGACTCCCGCGTTCACGACCGAGGAATGCACCGAACCGTCACTACGGGCAACGCTGATCGTGACGAGCCCATGTTCACCAACGGCGAGCCGTTCGATATCTGAGAGTGTGGCCATGGCCCCAACCTAGGTCGTCGAACGACGTGCAGAAAGGCTGCTGGTCGGCGCGTGCGGCCGATGATTCGTGGCGATGATGAGCGGTAAGGTTTGGCCATGATCGTGCAACGCTGTATTCAGGCGGGCGAATTCCGTTGTCGGTAGAGGGCTCTGCTGCCACTCGTCGACCACGCACGTGGCAGGTCGCTTTCGTTTTTGCGATTGGGCTGCTGGTAGCCGTCCTCGCCTGGTTTCTCGGTGTTGGCAGAGACACCGCGGGCCAACCAACGAACGCCCCAGGGGCAACGACACCCTCGACGACAACGACAGTGTCGATCGCTACGGCCGACGCAACAACGGAGCCGCCGGTCACGACGCCCACGCTTGCCCAAGACGATCGCTATGTGCGTCCGTTTCTCTACCGTTGGAGCGGTAGCAACTGCCTGAATGGGGATGTGCGATCGGGGCAAGTCCAGCGGGTTGATTGCGACGTAGCCCATGACGTCGAGGTGTATCGCCAGGCGTTGGTCGATTCCCAAATTGTGGAGTTCGATGCGCAAGCAATCCAGTCATACGCCGACGAGGTGTGCAGTACGTCGCTTTCTGCATACGTCCCCACCTACGAGACACGGGGCTTGAGCTATCTCTTCGTCGCTCCCACAGAAGAGACCTGGAACAACCCGGAGGATCCGGACCGCGTGGTGACCTGTCTTCTGTTCAGCAACGAAGCTCAGCTAGTAGGGCGCGCTGGCTAGTTAGTACCGAATCATCAACATACGCTGCCACCGACTTTTTCGGGGTCGTTGAGTCGGGCCCACTGCAGCAGAAGGACCGTCTTTCCGTCGACGATTCGCCCATCGTCCACATAGTGAAGGGCTTCGTCCAAGTCGACCTCGATCACCTCGATGTCTTCACCTTCTTCGACAAGTCCGCCGCCTTGCCCGACTCGATCTTCGGTTGTGTATTCGCCGACGAAGAACGCGACGCGTTCGGTTACGGAGCCAGGGCTCATGAACAGTTCGAACAACGGCGTTACCTCGCGGACGTTGTAGCCAGTTTCTTCGATGGCCTCGCGCCGAATGGCGGTTGCCGCGTCGTCTTGGTCGAGAAGTCCGGCGGCGGTTTCGATGAGCATGCCATCGACGTGTCCGTTGAGGTATGCCGGTATTCGGAACTGCCGAGTGAGAAGCACGGTGCGCCTCGACCAGTCGATAAGCAGGATCGTGGCACCGTTGCCACGGTCGTAGGCCTCTCGCTGGTGCGACGACCACGTGCCGTGCCGGTCGCGATAGCCGAAGTCGACCCTTCGTAAGGTGTACCAACTGTCGGATAGCACGTCGACGCGATCGATGCGTACGTTCGGATTTGTCGTTGGATGAAGAGTGGCCACCGCCCGAGAGTAGCGAGCGTGTGCCGTTTTCTCAATACGAACGTGCACAAACGTGTAAGATCACGCAGATGGGTGATGATCTGCAACTTGTCGAACAACGACACGCCTGGCTACTCGAACGAGTCACGACGCAGCGACGAGTGATGACTGCCGAGGCAGCGGCACAACTCGATGTATCCGTCGACACGATCCGCCGAGATCTGCGGCACCTTCACGACCGCGGCCTCGTCAAAAGAGTCCATGGTGGCGCAATCCCCGTCGCCCGACTCCCGAACTCTTTCGCTGGGCGCACTCAGGAATCCTCCGAGTCCACGGCGGCCCTTGCCGCAAGAATCGTCGAACGATTTCGGCCGGGACACGTCATCGGGCTCGACGGAGGCACCACATGTGTTGAAATCGCCGGCATGATCCCGGCAACGCTCGAGGTCACCGTCATTACGAACAACCCGGCCGCAGCCGTTGCGCTCGGAGGCCACGAGAACACCTCGGTGATACTGCTCGGAGGTCAACTCGATCTGACCTGGATGGCAACCGTCGGAGCGGACGCGGTCGATGCATGGCGGAACTACCGGTTGGATATTGGAGTGCTCGGGTTGTGCGGGCTCGATTCTGAAACCGGTGCCACCACGTACTCAGCGAGCGAAGTCGCAACGAAGCGTGCGCTCATCGAATCCTCGACCGACGTGGTGGTTCCGGTCACCAACACAAAGATCGGCGTACGGGCGCCCTACGTCATTGGCGGCCTCGACGCACTCGACATCGTCATCACCGATGCGGCCCTTCCGCTCGACCTCGCGCAAGCGTTCGCCGGGGATCGCCACAGTGTCGTCATTGCCGATGATCAGTCGCGAACAGCCGGAAGCTAGACGCGGCCCCCTCGAAGTGGCTTAGGAAATGCCGGGCAGCGCAGTTGAATTGCAGGTGGAGGATGA
>CALLAA010000074.1 GCA_938002955.1 uncultured Acidimicrobiales bacterium | reverse complement strand
GCAATCGAATGGGCTGCGGTGTTCGATGGGTCGAGCAAACCCGACGATCTGCACGTGGCGCTCGGTGGTTTGGAGTCGGCCGGCTACCTCTGGGAAGCGGCGGCACTCGCCGGGCAAGCGGCTATTCGCACAAGCGACGGGGCCCACGCAAAGGAACTCTTGCAACGGGGCCGCGAGTTCCGCCAAGCGACACCAACGGCGAAACCGACCAGCCCGGCTGGGTTGTCCGAGCGGGAGATCGAAATCGGCCTACTGGTGCTGGCTGGACACTCCTACAAGGAGATCGGCGCGACCTGCTTCATCTCGCCCAAGACGGTGGAGCATCACATTGCCCACATCCGTCAGAAGCTCTCGGCGGTCGGTGTTTCCCGCGCCGAGTTCCGCGCTGCACTCGAGGCCGACCTGGCCGAGTAGCCCCTAGCTCGCGAAGTCGAGTGTGTCGAACTCACTTGTTCCGGTCGTTCCGTCTTCTCGTGTGAACGAGATGGTGAACTCTCGCGGCAAGAAGTCGGCCACGTTCTCGGGGCAGTGAGGCACGTCGAACCTGACTATTTGAACCAACTCTTGGCCGACCCGAACGTCGACCGATGAGCCATTGGACGCAAAAACTTGGCGTTGGACCTGGCCGTCGATCGTTTGTCGAAGATCGATAGATGTGGAGGTGATTCGAAGCGCTTGGTTCTCCAGATTCGTGACCACGCCGGTGACGATGAACTCACAAGCTGGTGCGTCCGTCACGGCGATCGTGGCGGTGTTTTCGGCAAATTCGAATCCTACGCCGCCGCGAGTTATGGATTGAGCGATGATGACCGTTGCCACGATGAAGGCGCCTGCTGCCAAGGCGCCAACGACGGCCAGGAGCTTCGGGTTGCGAGCAAAGCTGCCGGTCTGGGGTTCGACGTAGTCGGGCGTCGGACCATCGGGCCCGCGGTCGGGACTGCTCTTCGAGAACCCAGACACCCGTTCGTTCATGTGGCGAGTCTAGAACACCGTGAAGCTGTCTAGAGCTGGGCGTAGAGGCCTTCGCAGCTTCGGATCACGACGTCGCACAAGGCGGTAACCGGGCGCGGAGCGATGGGATTGGCGCCGACCTGGCGCCAGCGGGAGATCGTCTCGAGCAACGTGGCGTTGGCATCGCCCTCGTCGGCATCGGTCCAGCCGAGGCGGACGTGGAGTTCGGTCCCGTTCCCTCCGAGGATGCGCTCGGCCTCGTGTAGCTGGTCTTCGGTGAGACCCATGTGTGAGTCCCGAAGCACGTTGAGGGCTCGAAGCTCGGAGAACTCATGTGCGCTGGCCCACACCCGTTCGAGGTCCGAGGAGATCTCACGCGGATGTTCGACCCGTTCGACGAGTCGTTGGATCGTCACGAGCGCCGACCGTGCCTTGAGCGTGTCCCGTCTGCCGCCGAAGAGGGTCAGCAGGGTGTCGGCGAGGTGGTCGATGCCGCTCTCTTGGCGAAGGAGCGCTTGCACGCCGGCGAGGTCTGAGGTCGTGTTCCGCAGATGCGATTCGACGAGGCGAAGACCAAACACGCCGAGTAGATCGAGCAGATGCTCCCGTTCGCCCGTCGACAGTTCGAGCGCAGGGTCGTTGAGGAACCGTTCAACCGACAGGAGTGCGATCTGGGCAACGCCAGGGTCGAGGTCGGCGACCGACTGCATGTGTGCAACGTCGTCGGCGGTGATGGTCGCCGACGCTTGGCCAATGAGGCCCGCAACCGGCACAACACCTTGGACGAGGCGGCGTAGCCGAGGGTCTCCGGAGTAGCGGGTCGCGATGCGGCGAGCGGAGTCCATGGCGTCGAGGCGACCTGCGGCGACCTCATCGGCACGACTCAGAACGCCGAGACAGTTAACGGGACTTGGGCTCGCGAACTCGCTGTCGTGGAAGGCGTGGAGAAACGACACGTCGGTGGCGTGCAGGTGCCGAAGCAGATAGATGACCGCATCGACGGGCGTGTCCGATCCGTCGTCGGGCGTGAGGAAATCGGCACTCTTGGCCGCGATGTCGTCGGACAGAGACGCCATACCCGGCGTGTCGATGAGCGACATCGAACGCAGCTCGTGCGACGGTGCCTCGATGAGCAGTCGGCCAACCTCGGCATGATCTCTCCCTTCGAGGTCGATGTCGAGACGGCCATTCTCCAGCTCGAACGGAAGCCGATAGCTGTCCGTGCCGGACTCGCCGGTCACCGAGTAGTCGACACCGTATTGATACCAGGTGACGATCCGGGTGCATTCGCCTGCGTCGGAAGCGGCGAGCTCCTCGCCGAGGAGTGCGTTGAGCAACGTCGACTTACCGGCCTTGACCTTGCCCGCGATCGCCACACGAAGCGGTTGATCGATCCGCTCGAGCACCGTGTCGTACTCGGTTGCGAGTGTCGGGACTGCCGCTCGTGCCTTGAGCGCGAGGTCACGTACTTGTGTGAGTAGAGGTGAGGGAGAGTCGTTGGTCATCGTTGCGTGCGAGCTATGGAGCTGGCTGAAGGCGAAGGTCGCTTGCTGCAGTCTCGACGGCGGCGCCTAGTTGGTCGAGTTGGGCGAGCACCGTTGTGATCTTGGCCGCCCGCTGCTTGCGTTCTGCGGCATCGGCCTGCATGGCCGTCTTGGCTGCGGCGAGCGTTTCGTTGGTCGACCGTTTTACTTCTTCGGCCCGTTCGAGGTATCCCTCGCGGAGCTGACGGTTGATGTGGCGGACCGAGTCTCGGGCGTCTTTGGCGGCAACGAACTGCGCCTCGTCGATGTACTTGCGGATCACCTGCTTGGCCTCACGTTGGCGCTTCTCGAGCGCTCGCTTCGCCTCGTCTTTGCGAGTCTTGCGCCCAATGAGCGCCGCAACGACGGGAGCGACCCAGGCCGCTGGCGTGATCGCGACCGCCGATCCAATGATGCCGACCATCACGAAGCCGCCGACGCTGCCGCGAATCGCGGTGACACCCGAGCCCATCAGGCTCGGCCGGTCGCTGATGGCCGCGTCTTCATATGCCGGAGCGGAGTGGAACGAACCGGGGCTCGACATCGACAGCTTGCCCGTGATCGCCGCATGGTCTTCGCCAAAGTGCGTGGCGACCTGCTCGCCGAGTTCGACCGAGCGCTGGTGCAGTAGCCCGAAGTTCTGGGACACGGCGCGGTTGATCTCTGCGGTTGTCGTGGCGGCGAAATCGTCCCAGATGCGAGCAGGGTCGTGCTCGTCGATGCGACTCTCAACATCGCGTATGAGGTCGCGGAACCTGGCGCGTAGGTCGTGGTCGATGTCGGAGGTCAGGTCGGCGATGCCGTCGGCCAACGTCTGTTGCCATCGGGCCGCACGCCCTCGAAGCGCCTCGGCCTCGGCACACTGCTGTTCCAATTCGTTCATGCGTTGGTTGGCGAGCTCGGGATCGTCGAGGATCGCCTTCTCCGACAGGAGTTGGCTTTGGAGATCGCCGAGCGTTTCCCGAGTGATCGTGCAGAGTTCGACTCGGGCGCGCAGCTGCGATTCGTGTTGGAACGATTCGCGGAGATGCACGATGAGCTCGCGGTACCCGGACTCTTCGTTCAGCGACGCGTTGTTCTGGGCGATTGCGATCTGTCGCAAGGTGCTCGACACCGGGAACGACGGCAGCTCGAGGCCACGGCGGGTGAGGTGGCCGGTGTTGAGCTCGTCGATCTGGCGCCAGTGCGGGTAGAAGTCGACCTTTGGCATCACCATGGCGATGGTGGGGCAAATGTCGCGCACGAGGTCGAAGAACTCGAGTTCGGGCGCGGTGAGTTCTTGGGCGGCGTCGGAGACGAAGAGGACCGCGTCGGCCATAGACAGCACACCGAGGGTTCGAGCGCTGTGGGTCGATCCCAGGCCACCGACGCCAGGGGTGTCGATGATGCTCATGCCGTTAGCGAACAGCTTGCGGGGCAGGCCGATCCGAACGAGTGCACACTCGTCGGAGTCGGGAGCGGTCGTTGGCTCGAGTACGTACGACTCGACCTCTTCGATCTCGATGTCACGGGTGCGTGGCTGATCTTGCTCTTCGAGCAGTCGGTAGACGACGGAGGCTGATGGTTCGTCGGCGTAGTGGACCTCTACCGGCTTGGCCGTTGCGACGTCGTCATCGGTCGGACTGATCGGTGCGTTCACGATCGCGTTGACGAGCGAGCTCTTGCCCATCTTGAATTCGCCGACGACGACGATCGTGCAGCGTTGGGCGCTGTGTCGTTCGACGGCGAGGTGGAGCCGGTCGGCAAGGTCGATGCGTTCGACGTCGGCGAAGACGTTTTGCGCTGAGGCCGCCAGCGCACGGAGGTCGTCGTTGGTTGAGGGAACCGCTTCAGGCATCGAGCTCGGCTTCGATCGCTGCTGCGTCGGCGTCGGCTGCGGCTTCGGCGGCATCGAAGGTTTCTTCGACCGGTTCGGGGATCGGGGTCTCGTCGATGGCCTCTTCGGCTGGAGCTGTGGTCGAGTCGATGTCGATGCTCGTGGCGTCGCCGCCGATGGCGAGGGCGTCGACGTCGCTGTCCTCGATGGTGGTGTTGCCATCACCGATCGTCGAATCGTCTATGTCCACATCGCCGCCCGCTTGCACGCCGTCGACAATACCGGTGTTCACGGCCGAGTCTTCGATATTGCCGCCAGCGACGACCGCTCCGTCGTCGCCTTGGATATTGGTCTGGTTGAGTTGACCGCCGTCGTGCACGACGTTCTTGTTGTTGATCACCTGGCGGTCATCGATGTTGGTGACCTGGGTGACGTGTGAGTGCCGGTGGATGACTGGCGCTGGTTGGTTGGCGATCGCTGCCTTCAGCGGTTCGATCTGCTCGACCCGCAGGCCGTTGAGGCCAGCTTCGAAATCTTGGGTGAGGCTGGACGACAGGTCGAGGCTGACGTTCTGCAGGTTCAGGTTCATGTCGCTCGACAGATCGGCGAGACCTGATTGCTGCTCGGCGGTGAGTCGGGAGCTGACGTCTTCGAGCGCCTCGACGAGTTCCTCATTGGAGATACCGCGAAAGCCCGCTTCCTCGAGGGCGTCGACCACCCGTTGGGTGACCTGCTCTTGTTGCTCTTCGAGGCTCGGGGGTTCGTCGGTGAGAAACTCCCACAAGAAGTCTGCGATTGATTGCAATTGTGAATCGGTGTCGGTCATTGTTGTTCCTCTTCTTGAGTATCCGCCAGCTCAGTCGAGTAGGTCGAAGTTGTCGGGCAGGTCATCGTCGGCGTCGAGGTCATCGAGTGCCGTGTCGGTCTGGTAGTCGTCGAGTGGGGTCTCGGGAGTTTCGTACCCGGATGCGTCAATGGAGGCGTCCAGCTCGGTGGTGTCGGTGAGGTAGTCGCCGGTGTCGTCGATCGTCGTTTCGGCAGCCGCCGCCCCGTCCACTGGCCCGGTGTCGGTGTCGGTGTCGGTGTCGGAGTAGGTGTCGAGCGGAGCTGCTGTGTCGAGCGCCGAAGCGGGAGCGTCGTCGAGAGCTGTTGGGTCTGCTCCGATGAGAGGTGTGTCCGAGGCGTCGAGCAGATCCACGACATCTTCGACAGGAGCGTCGTTATCGGCGTAGTCGAACGGGACATCTTCGTCGAGGGCGACGGTGGTGTCTTCGGCGAAGGGCTCACGGTCGAGGCTAAGTCCCTGTGCGTCAAGGTCGATTGCGGCTGCGGAGTCGAGCCCGGCCTCGGGGTCGATCAGTACGGCGACGGGGAGGGGGAGTGCGTCGCCGGCGTGCTGCATGGCGTCGGCGACATCGTTCGGGTCGAGTGCGTCGAGGCCGTGTCCTTGGAGGAAGGCTGATGGGTTATCTGCGTACGATGCTTTGGCTTCGTCGTTGGAAATCAACAGTTCCACCACATCGAGGAAAGTGCTCATGTGAAAGAACGTACGGCACGGTCAAATTTGGGACATCGGGGACTTCCCCTATTCGCGGGAAATCTGTTGGCGCAGGGCGTATCCACTGCCTCTCAACAACTAGTGGAGGATGGTGCCGTCTGGTCGGCGGATTTCGATGGTGCCGTTGGCTAGTCGGGTGACGGTGTAGCCGCGTTCTTTGTGCCTGTTGTGTTTGCCGCAGGCGGGGCCTGCATTGTGCGGATTTGTTCCGCCGCCACCTCCTCGGTCTCGAGTTGGCGTGTAGGGGGTGAGGTGGTCGATCTGGCAGTTGGTGACGTTCACATGGCAGCCGGGCCAGTAACACTCGTTCGCTGATAGTTGTGCTGCTAAACGTGCGTAGCCAGTGAATACCCGGCGGCGACCGAGATCGATGGTGACGCTGTCTGCGCCCACGACGTTGCGACGCAGGTAGCCGAGCAGGGCACGTGATACGGCGGTGCGGGGATGGAGCCGGTGGCCGGTGAGTGTGTGGCAGGCGAAGTCGTCGCGGGTGGGGTCGTCGGCGTTGACTTGTTCGTGGCCGATCTTGCGGACTTCTCGTTCGAACGTTTCGTCATCGATCACTATGTCGGTGGTGATCTCGTGGCCGGTTTCGGCTTTCAACGCGCGGGCTGCGTATTCGTGCACCTTGGCGAACGCGTCAGCGCGGCGTTGTGCGGCGGTGCGGGGCATGTGGACGCTGGTTGCGTCGTTGCCGTAGTTGTCTTTTGCCCATTGCCAATCAATGTCGAACTCGATTTGGTCGAACGCGTCGAAGATGTCTTTCGACATGGCCCCGTCATAGGAGGCCGCCGAGCCTTGCCACTGCCATTGGCCGTCTTCGTTCTGGGCCATGATGTGGTTGCGGGCACGGTCGTGGCGAGCATCACGAGACTCGGCGCCGTCTTCGTCGGCGAGACGTTCCCATTCGGTGACGACGGTGTCGAAGAACTCGTAGGTGTCATTGAGCGCGTGGGACAGGAACCAATCATCGGCGTCGACCATCAGATGGCGGACCCGAGGGTTGGCGTAGGTGCGGCCGAGCCGGTTGGCCATACACGTCGAAATGTCGCCGGAATAGAACGCTGCGGCGACGAGTGGAAGGCCGCGCAGTGCCTTCATTGTTTTTTGGCGGGCGAGCGCTTCTGGTCCGGAGAGTTTGGCGTTGTGAGCGATCATTGGTTTCGCCCCGCGATGGCCGTCGTTGGCGTATACGCCGGTGCGGTCGATCGAATCGAACACTCGAGAGCGCACGGCGTCTATCTGGCGGCCCATTAACTCGACCTCGGACGTGAGATCGAGTGCTCGCTGTGATTCGTGCACATCGAGATCAGCGTGGAGCAGTTTGGCGATACCTGCCTGGATGAGCGCAAGACCGTCAGAGACCGGGTCGGGCAGCACACGGTCATCGGCGGAACCCACCTGAATCTCCGAGAAATCTGCCACCAACGTCATACGAACAACTGTACCCATGGGGTGTGACACGAACGTTTGG
>CALLAA010000073.1 GCA_938002955.1 uncultured Acidimicrobiales bacterium | reverse complement strand
GCGATTGCGGTGTGCACGTTGACTGCACCATCGGCGATCCGGTTTTCGATGCGGGTGCCAGCACCTCGTGCTGCCGGGACGCGATTTGCCACGCACCGATGGTCGAGGCCCCAGTTCGCCCAGTAACCGCTGAGCTGTGCGGGTTGCAGACGACGGTATGCGTTGACGGTTGGCGCGGTCACTGCGGTGAGGGCTTGGTGATGTGCGCACAGCCCAGCGATCGCCTGACGAGCGAGCGCTGACAGGCCGTCGGGGTCGTCCTCATCGATGAGGGCGTTGTTGCCGTCGGCATCGAGAAACGAGACGTTGACATGCACGCCGGTGCCGCTGAGTTCGGCGAATGGTTTGCCGAGAAAGGTCATGTCGTAACCCTTGGCGAGGGCGAGCTCGCGGGCCATAACCCGGAATAAGAAGATGTCGTCGGCGACCTGAAGTGCATCGCCGTACTCGAGCGTGAGTTCGTACTGGGACTCATCGAATTCGGCGTTGATCGACTCGGTGCGGAAGCCGCACCTGTTGGCCATCACCATGATGTCGTCGATGATGCCGGTCGGGTCGTTGCCAATTCCGGTGCCGTAGACCATTGCCCGAGGGTTCTCAAAGCGCTTCCAACCGCCGGGCGCGCCCTCGTCGGGTTCGAGGAGGTAGGCCTCGAGTTCGACGCCGACCTGCACCGAGTATCCAAGGTCGGCCCACTCGGCGATCGCTTGCTTGAGGACGTGTCGGGCCGAGTAGGGGTAGGGCTCGCCGTGCATGTCAAGGTCGGCGACAGCGACTGCGGTGATGTCGTCCTCCCAGCCGGGCCGAAGGGTGGCGGGATCCATGGTTGCGTCGACATCGATGAGACCTTCGAGCAGGTAGGACCCAGGTGCCGGGATCATGCTGCGGTCGTATCCGAGGCCATACAGGGTGGCGCAATGCCCGGTGCCCTTCGGAGCGAGGTGCGCTGGCAGGTACTTCCCGCGTGCGAGTCCGAGGTGATCGGGGAACATAACCCGTACCCGGTCACGTCCTGTTAGGTCCATTGCCATTGTCGCCCCCAGCGAGATCGTTTGGTACCAAATAGTAGCGTGCGGTTCCTTCGAGGCTAACCGGCTGACAGCTCGGGAATCAGCTGGCCGTCAACCACCACCGGCGTGCCATCGAGCGACACGGTGCAGTTGCGCATCGGCAGGTCGAAATGCCCTCGACAGAAGCGTTCGGCAACCTCGTTGGCACCTGTGGAGTAGAGGAAGTTACCGGCGAAGGCACGTTGTTCGGTGCCGTTATGGTCGGCCTTGTCCCAGGTGGCCATTGCGTCCCAACGAGCGGTTTCATTCATCCCCCAGCCGACATGGCTGACCGCATAGGAGTCGTCCTCGTCGAATGACCCGAGGTACGAGCGAAAGAGCTCGGCGTCGACCCCATCGCCGTCGATGGCGGTGATGTAGTCGTTCTCGATCGTGAGCGTCACGGTGCTTCTCAGGTACTCCTTGAACGTCAAGTTGATGTCGCCGGGAGCGAGGGCCAGCATTCCGTTGACCGAGCCTGCGGCGGGAAATGCGAGCACGAGACCGCCCGGCCAATGCGCGATGGACCCTGGCTCGGTGCACCACCCGTGGGAACCGGCGATGAACGCTCCCGGGAGGTCGATCGACAGATCTGTTCCCGCGGGTGACGTGACGTGCATCTGCTGGGCGGCTTCGAGGCGGGCAACTCCGGCTGCGACACGGTCGGCCAGCGTTGGATCGTGCGGCCACCGTTCGACATTCTCTGGATGTTCGTTCGAGATCATCAGTACTCGGGCCCCGGCCTCGAGGATGCTGCCGAGCTCGGGAGCATGCAACAAACCCTCGACCGTGCAATCGGCGACAAACGTCGCATGTGTCAACGCGCCGAGCGCTGCCGGATTTCCGGCGATGGCTTGGGATGCGCCGGTCGAGCGGATGGGGACAGGCCCCGCGTTCGCTGGCGTTGGCAAAACCAAGTCGACTACCTGCGCCCCAAGGCTCTGCAGTGCCAGCCGAGCGCTCTCAACAATGGCCGTGCGGCTGCGGGTCTCGCTGAGCACGACCACGACATCGTCAGCGTCGACGGCGCACGCACGAAATTGTTGTGCGTATCGCTCGATCCACTGCCATTCGGTTCTCATGCGGGGTTCTCCGTTGCGTTCGGGTAGAGGCCGGCGGTGCCGAGGCGCTGCAAGCAGACCTCGACGCTCCACGGCAACATCGTGGCACCGCACCGGGCGTCGCGGTAGTACTGCTCGAGTCGGCTTGGCCGGAGCATTGAACGGCCCCCACAGATTCGAATCGCGGTCGACGCGATTTGCGCGGCTCCTTCCATCGTCGACACCATCGACGCCCAGGCCCGACGGACCGCAGCCGGGGATGGGTCGACACCGGCCTCGCCGAGGACCCGGTAACACAGCGCCTGGGCTTGTTCGTAGGCGAGGTTCATCTCCGCCCACCCCTGTTGTTTGATTGGATGGTCCCGCCGGCCGGTCGGCCCGCCATCGCCGATCAGGTATTGGGCGGTTGCGTCCATGACTCCGCCCATGAGTCCGAGATACGCAAAAGAGAGAGTCATGTAGAAGTACGGCCACCGCTGGGCGGCTTGATCGAAGACGCCGGGAGGAATCCACTCGTGCACGGCTGGCACAAAGACGTTGTCCATGACCAGGTTTCGAGAATCGGTGGCGCGCATGCCGAGCGGATCCCAGTCCCCCTCGATTCGCACACCCTCACCGTCGGCCGGGATGCCGAGCAGGCGAACACGTTCGTCACCGTCGACGACGCACACCACGTTGTGGATGTTCGCTGCTCCGCTGAGCGAGGCGAAGATCTTGCGGCCGGTGACCCGATACCCGCCTTCGACGGGCACTGCCTTGGTGACGAAGCCGCTCGTCGCCCCGGCGCTGATGCCCTCGGAGAATGGCTGACTGTGAATCATGTTGTTCTCGATGACGCCTCGACGCAGCACGCTTCGTCGTTCGTGTAGCAGCGTCCGGTCGGCGTCGGAAAGGGTCATGTCGTCGGCGATCTGTCCGGTCAGCAGTGTGGTTGCCACGTGCATGTTGAACGTCAGAGCGGTAGCGGTGCAATGATGCCCGAGCTCCTCGGCGACGAGCGCGTAGCCGACAAAGTCGGCACCGAGCCCGCCCTCGTTGGTTGGGATACAGATGCCGAGCAGGCCGGCCTCGGTGAAGTCGTCCCAGTTCTCAAACGGGAACGATGCCTCTCGGTCATAGCGCTCGGAGCGCTGGGCGATCTGCGGGCCGAGGGCCCGCATTCGTTCGACGAGGGCAGCGCGTTCGGGCGTGAGGATCCCGTCGGCGTGGGCGAGTTCGGTGAGCGTCATGTGGGTTCTCCTGTGAGGAAATGCGCAACGTGTTCGTTGAACGAAGTTGGGTCTTCCGATGGCGACAGGTGCCCGATGCCGGGGAGCACGACCATCGATGAGCTCGCCAGGCCATCGTGAAGTACCTGGGCGTACTCCACGGGTGTTTCACCGTCGAGCTCACCGACGATCACCAGACTGTCGGAGGTGATCTTGTGCAACGAGTCGCGAACATCGTTGTGTGGCAGGCATTCGACGGCCGCTCGGAACCCGTCCACCGGTATTCGCGCGAACGCGGCGATGAGGTCGGCGCGGACATCGGCTGCGAGCGGTTTCGCTACGATCGAGTCGAGGACTACTGGAGCAATAGACGCCGGGGTTTCACCGGCGTCCATCGCGTCGAGGCGGGCGGCCTTCCATTCTTCGGGCGTCGTTCCATTCATGCCGAAGGCTGGGCTGGTGTCCGCCAGCACGAGCTTGCCGACACGTGTCGGGTACGCGAGTGCCGTGTGCAGCGCGTGCATTCCCCCGAAGGACAGGCCAACCAAGTCGGCGCGCTCGATGGCCAGGTGGTCGAGGAGCTCGACGAGTCGGGCGGCGATGCGGTCATAGGTCAGTGGGCTCTCCGCTGACGACTCGCCGTACCCCGGCATATCCCAGGCAATGCATCTACGGGTTGAAGAGAATGCGTGTAACTGCGGGTTCCAAGAGCCTCGCGTTCCCCCGAGGCCATGTAAGAAGATCAGTGGCGATCCGCTACCGGCCTCGCGCCAGGCCGACATTCCACTCGCGAGCGCTACCCGGCGATCGACCCAAACGGTCTTGGGGTCTCGTGGCAGGTGGTCTTCAGTCATGTGGTTTCCATTGTTCGAAGTCCTGCGGTGACGGCGTCGTAGTGGCGGTCTGCGGCTGGCCGGAGTCGGCGTTCAACGGCTTCGGCCAAATCGGCAGCGCGAGGTTGTGGCCACCCGTCTCCGCACGCATCGGCGGGAAGCCCCGGGTCGAGATACCGCAGTTCGCGCCATGCGTTGTTCAGCCTCATGTACTG
>CALLAA010000072.1 GCA_938002955.1 uncultured Acidimicrobiales bacterium | reverse complement strand
GGCGTCCATATGAGTCGCGTGTTCCCGCAGCTCTACGGAGATACCGAATCCGGGCGTAAGTACCCCGAGTTCGACATCCGGTTGTGGAAAGAAGAGACGCCGCTCATCAGTGTCTCATCGGACGACTCGACAACGGGGTTGCTCGGCCTCAACACGTTCGAAGTGAGCACGGAGCAAAAGACCTACTTGTTCTCGCTCATCGTGCTGATCGTGATGACGTTCCTGGCCAAGAACATTGTTCGCTCTCGTACAGGCCGCGCACTGCAGGCGGTCAGAGACCGCGACATCGCCGCCGAGGTCATGGGCGTGAACGAGGCCAAGTACAAGCTCATCGCCTTTGCACTGTCAAGCTTCTATGCCGGTATTGCCGGAGCCATGTTCGGCAGCTTCCTCGGCAAGGTCGCTGGCGCACAGTTCAGCCTGTTCCTGTCCGTTGCGTTCTTGGCGATCCTGCTCATCGGAGGTGCTGGAACCATCAGCGGCACCCTGCTCGGCACGTTCTTCGTCGTGATGTTGCCCGAATTCGTCAAAGAGTTCACCGAGTGGCTCGAAGACCAAGAGGGTGGCGTCTTGGGTGCCCTTGGCGACTTCTTGCTCACGGAAGGTCCCGGCGACTTCGGACCAATCTCCACGGCGAACGTCAGTCCCGGTTGGGCGCTCGGTGTCTTCGACTGGAACGTCGTCATCTACGGAGCGCTCATCGTGGTGTTCCTCATCTTCGAACCGCTCGGGCTGTTCGGTATTTGGATCAAGATTCGTAACTATTGGAAGGGCTGGCCGTTCACGTACTAGCGGTCGGTTATCGGCGGGGCGACACCACATCGGGGTCGTCGTACACAACACTGGTCTTCGGGGCAAACACCCCAAGGAAAAACAAACCCCAGCCGTTTCGGCGGCTGGACACCCAGGAGGGGAAATAATGAAAAGAATGCGATGGCTTGCACTGCTCGCCATTTTCAGTCTGTTCGCAGTTGCGTGTAGCGCAGCAGAAGACGCCGCCGATTCAGCTGTAGACGCAGCTGGTGACGCCGCCGACGCTGCTGGCGATGCTGCTGAGGACGCCGCCGACGCTGTAGAAGACGCGGTGACTGACGATGACGACGCCATGGACGACGAAGATGCCATGGACGACGAAGACGCGATGGCCGACGAAACGCTTACCGACTTCGGTGTCGACGAGGAGACCATTCGTGTTGGTCTTTCCGCCGACCTTTCCGGTCCATTCTCCGGTCTGACATCGGTGATCGTTGCGGCCCAAACCGCCTACTTCGATCGTGTCAACGAGAACGGTGGCATTGGTGGCCGCATAGTTGAGCTCGTGGTAGAGGACAACGCGTACGACGTCCCAACCCACCTCGATAACTACGCCAAGCTCGCTGAAGAGAGCGAAGACGGCGTGGTCATGATCAGCCAGTCGACCGGTTCGCCACACACGTCAGCTATCGCCGAAGATCTCATCGACGATGACCTTTTGGCCTTGCCGCTCTCGTGGTACTCCGGTTGGGCAACCGACTTTGGTGCGAACGTGTTCGAGCTGTACACCAACTACTGCTTCGAAGGCATGAACGCTGTTGAGTTCCTCGTCGAGCAGAGCGGACTTCCTTCGCCGAAGCTCGCAATCGTGTCTCGCCCAGGCGAGTACGGACAGGACGGCGCCGCTGGTGCTCGTATCGCCGCTGAAGCTCTCGGCCTCGAGATCGTCGATCTCGAAGGTTCGATCGCTGGCGACGACTTCACCCCAATCGTGTCGACGCTGCTCACCGAGCAGCCTGACATCGTGTTCATCACGTCGGCTCCAGGCGAGACCGCTCAGATCTTCGGTGGCGCAGCCGCTGGTGGTTTGACCGCTCTCTGGTCCGGTAGCTCACCGTCGTACAACGTTGCGCTTCTCGACACTCCAGTCGGTCCTGCGCTCGACGCGTTCTACTTCCACAGCACATACGCAGCACTTTGGGGCGCAAACGAGTCCGCAGGCATGCTCGACATGATGGAAACAATCACCGAGCGTATCCCTGAGGGCAACTACGCCCAGGCCGATACGTACGTGATTGGTTGGACCGAGGCAATGTTCACCGAGGCTGTTCTTACCGCCGCATCGGAGGCAGGAGACCTGACCCGTGCAGGCGTTCTTGCCGCAGCTCAGGGAATCGAAGTCGATTTCCAGGGCCTCGCACCTGACCAGAGCTGGTCTGGCGATCCGAACGACTTTGCTGTTCGTGCGTCCTACATCTACGACATCGTGCTCGCAGATGCCACGGTTACCGAGACGATCAACAACCCTGGTTCGTCCGGTCTGTCTCTCGTCAAGGAGAACTTCACTGGACAGGTAGCCGCTGGCTACGAGTTCACCGAAGCCTGCTTCGTGTCTGAGGGCTAATTCCCTTCCTGGTTTGATCCGTCGGGGGCTTTGTGCCCCCGACGGATCGGCCAGTAACGGTGCCTTGGCACCGACGTTTACTGCAATTGCGATTTCCGCAACCCACTACCTGTCACGGGAGCAAGAGTGCTCGAAGTAGCAAACCTCGAAGTTGTATACAACGACGTGATCCTGGTCCTGCGCGGCCTGTCGATCGAGGTACCTGACGGCAAGATCGTTGCCCTGCTCGGTGCCAACGGCGCCGGCAAAACCACGACACTTCGAGCCATCAGTGGTTTGCTCGACGTTCACGAAGGTGAGGCCACCAAGGGCGGTATCACATGGAACGGCCAGGAGATCACCCACCTGAACCCCGCCGACATCGTGAAGTCGGGGATCACCCAGGTGATGGAGGGCCGTCGAGTGTTCGCCGAGCTCACGGTCGATGAAAACCTCCAAACCGGCGGCTTTACGAACGCCGACAAGCAATCGGTGCAAGATGCCTACGACCGCACGATGGAGCTGTTCCCCGTGCTCGCCGAGCGTCGCAGTTCTCTCGCCGGGTATCTCTCCGGCGGTGAGCAGCAGATGCTCGCTATTGGCCGTGCGCTGATGGCCAACCCCAAACTTCTCATTCTCGACGAGCCGTCGCTGGGCCTGGCTCCGCTGCTCGTCGAACAAATCCGCGACATCGTCGTGGACATCAACAAGACCGGCGTGAGCGTGTTGCTCATCGAGCAGAACGCCGCCATGGCGCTGTCGATTGCCGACTACGGCTACATCATGGAGAACGGCAAGATCGTTCTCGACGGCGAAGCGTCCAAGCTTCGAGAAGATGAAGACGTCCAAGAGTTCTATCTCGGACTCCACACCGATGAGTCCGGAGAGCGCAAGAGCTTCCGTGACGTGAAGCATTACAAGCGCCGCAAGCGCTGGTTGTCGTAGGAGGCACCATGAGCGAACATCTACTCGTTGTCGATGACATAACGCTGCGCTTCGGTGGTGTTACCGCGATCAACGGCGTTGGCTTCCACGTCAACGAAGGCGAACTCTTCTCGATCATTGGCCCAAACGGCGCTGGCAAGACCTCGATCTTCAACACGCTGTCGCAGGTTTACCGTCCTCAAGAGGGCGACATCTTGTGGCAGGGTAAGTCCCTCATGGGTATGCGACCCGACAAGGTCGCCGAGATGGGCATTGCGCGAACGTTCCAGAACATCGAACTCTTCGCAAACATGACCGTCGTCGACAATCTGCTCACCGGTCGCCACGTTCGTATGAAGAACTCGTGGCTCGCCGGAGCCTTCTGGCTCGGCCCCGCCAAGAAGGAGGAGATGGAGAACCGCCGCAAGGTGGAGGACATCATCGACTTCCTCGAGATCGAGCAGTACCGAAAGAGCCCTGTTGCGATGTTGCCCTACGGCATCCAAAAGCGGGTTGAGCTCGGACGTGCGCTCGCTATGGATCCCGTTCTGCTGCTGCTCGATGAGCCCGTTGCGGGCATGAACCAGGAAGAGACCGAGGATATGGCTCGCTTCATCCTCGACATTCGTCGTGAGCTCGGTATTGCCATGATCATGGTCGAGCACGACATGGGCTTGGTCATGGACATCGCCGATCGCATCATGGTGCTCGACTTTGGCCAAAAGATCGCCGAGGGCCTTCCCGAGGACATCCAGAAGAACCCAGATGTCATCGCCGCATACCTCGGTGGCGAGCTTTCCTCGTAATCAGCCCGGTGGTGTCAGATCTCATCTTTTAACTCGCTGCCGTTGATTTCGTCGCTCCACCCGGCAATCAAGCACCGGTGTCAGATCTCATCTTTTAACTCGCCGTCACGCCGATAATGTGTTGACGTGATCGACGCTGGTTTCTACGGTTCGCTTGCTACTTCAGCGCTCGGGGGTGAGGAGCTCTCCGATGCGGTCTGTGAGCAGATCTTGCTCGACCCCGCCATCGACCTCCTGCCATTGCTCAACGCGGCCTACACGGTCCGCAAGGAGTACTGGGGCAAGAGCGTTCAGGTGCACATTCTGAACAACGCAGCCAACGGGAAGTGCCCCGAGGACTGCTCGTACTGCACTCAGGGAAAGAACTCCTCGGTCGATATCGAGGAGTACTCGATGAAGTCTGCCGACGAGATCATGGCCGAGGCCCGCCTCGCCTATGAGAACGGTGCCTTTCGTTACTGCATGGTGTTCTCCGGGCGGGGTCCATCGGCGACCCGCACCGAAGAGCTCGCCCAGCTCGTGCGTGACATCAAGGCGACGTATCCAATCGAGGTCTGCGTGTCGGCAGGTCTGCTCGATGACCCCAAAGCGGCAGTGCTTGCCGAGGCTGGCCTCGACCGACTGAACCACAACCTCAACACATCCGAAGAGCACTACGCCGACATCTGCACGACCCACACGTACCAGGACCGGCTCAACACGCTGAAGGCAGCGAAGCGCAACGGCATCGAAACGTGCTCGGGACTGATCGCCGGAATGGGCGAGCCCGCCTCGGACCTCGTCGAGATTGCAAAGACACTCCGTGGGCTCGATGCCGAATCGATCCCCGTGAACTTTCTTCTGCCGTTCGAAGGTAATGACCTCGTCGAACCGGTTGGCCTTACACCCGAATACTGCCTGCGGGTGTTGTGCATGTTCCGTTTCACGAACCCACGTGCCGAGATCCGCATCGCTGCGGGCCGCGAATTCCACCTGCGCTCGATGGAGGTCATGTCGCTGTACCCAGCGAACTCCCTTTTCCTGGCCGGTTACCTGAACGCCAAGGGTGCGGCATCGAACCGCACATATGAGATGATCTCCGATGCTGGCTTCGAGATCGTCAGCGAGTTTGGGGCCGGTGAACTCGTTGCGTCCGCCGAGCAGTCTGCAGCTGAACATCCCGTCGAGATTGGCGGCAAGAGCGTTGTCAAGGACCTTGACGACCTGCGTCCAGCAGCCCGATAGTTCACGCCAGTCGACGTACCAGGTACCGATCGGCAGAAAGGTACCTGGTACCTTTCGGTGATTTGGTGCCAGGTTGCTACGAGGCGGGAGTTATGGCGTGTAGCTACGGGAGTGCGTACGTGACGGTGGCGTGGGCGACGGGTTTTTCCGGGTTGCCATCGATGTACATCTCGATGTCGCCGTAGATCAGCTTTCGGCCGCGCTTCAGGCGACGACCCACGCCGATCACGTCGCCACCAATTGCGGGCCGGAGGAACGTGATGTGGAGATCCCAGGTGACGGCCATTGGTGTAATGCCTTCGGAAATGAACGTCAACGCCCACCCGCAGAGGTCGGCGACCGTAAACAGGGTCGGTCCGGCGATGTAGCCGCCGGGTCGAAGGACCGACTCGTCATAGGTCCACCGGACAACGACGTCGTCGGTGCCAACCGATTCGACGTGCACGGGACCGCTCTTGGTGAAGTCGCCTTGTTCGGCGAGGAAGGCGTTGATCTCATCGGCGGTTACGGCTGGTGTATCGGTCATCGGCCAATCTCCCGTGTGCGGCCTCGGAAGTGGGCCACGGTCTTTGCGGTGGTCTCGTTGAGGATCGTTGCGTCCACGAGGCGGGTGCGGCCCCAGGAGTCGCGGACGTGTCCGGTCGCGACGAGACGGTCACCGATGTGGGCTGGGCTGACGTAGTCGATTTCTGCATGAACAGCGACCGAGAGAGGATTGCCGGTGTTTGTTGCGTAATCCATCACGGTGTCACCGAGCAAGAAGATGATCCCGCCGTGGCACATGCCGTGCCCGTTGACTATGTCGTCGCGAACGGTGAGTGCGAACGATGCGCTTCCGTCTCCGGCGCTGATGAGTTCGATCCCGAGCAGCTGCCCGCTCGGGTCGACCGACGGGGTCGATTGGTTATCCACCACCGAGATCGTAGTCGCAAGCGTCGGGGCCAATAGTCTGTCGGGATGTTCATCAATGGAGAGTTCGTTGACGCAATCTCGGGAGCCACGTTTGCCGTGACCAACCCGGCGACCGGAGAGCACCTGGGCGATGTCCCCGATGGCGGTGCCGAGGACGCCGAGCGGGCGATCAGCGCTGCCGATGCCGCGTTCTCGTCGTGGTCCCAGACGACGGCCTACGAGCGTGCCGACGTATTGATGGCGGCGTGGAACCTGATGCGTGACCGGGCGGGTGACCTCGCGGCGCTGATGACGGCCGAGCAAGGCAAGCCGCTACGAGCGTCAGCGGCCGAGGTGAACTACGGCGCCGATTTCATACGCTGGTTCGCCGAAGAAGCCCGTCGTTTGACGGGGGAGTGGATTCCGTCGGCACGGGCGAACCAACGCTTCCTCTCCGTACAAGCACCGGTGGGTGTCGTTGCGGCGGTAACGCCGTGGAACTACCCAATGTCGATGCTGACCCGAAAGATGGCACCGGCGCTCGCCGCCGGCTGCACCCTCGTCCTCAAGCCCGCAGAGGCAACACCGCTCAACGCGAAGGCGATCGTTGAGGTCTTCAATGACGCCGGTGTGCCGGCGGGTGTGATCAACATGGTTACCGCGTCGAACCCCGTGCCGATCGGCGAGGTCTTTACGTCAGACCCTCGGGTCGCGAAGCTGACCTTCACCGGGTCGACCGCTGTAGGCCGAACTCTCGCAGCCGCAGCAGGCGGATCACTCAAGCGGATTTCGGTCGAGCTCGGTGGTCACGCACCATTTATCGTGATGCCCGACGCCGACCCAGTACATGCAGCGAAGGGAGCGTCAGCGCTCAAGTTCCTCAACGCCGGACAGGCGTGCATTAGCCCGAATCGCATCTACGTCCACCGCGACCACGTCGCTGCCTTTACCGAGACGATGGCCGAGCGTGTGGGGCGGGTAAAGACCGGAAACGGAGCTGCAGAAGGAATCGGCTGTGGTCCGCTGGTCAACGAAGCTGCGGTAGCGAAGGTCGAAGCCCAGGTCGATGACGCAGTGGCCAAGGGAGCTGAAGCGTTGGTTGGCGGTAACCGTCTTACCGATGGTGATTTGGCCAACGGGCACTTCTATGCGCCAACGGTCTTGTCCGGTGTGACGCCGGAGATGGTCATCTACCGAGAGGAGACATTTGGCCCGGTCGCACCGGTGATCGCCTATGACGACACCGACGATGTCATCGCACTCGCCAACGACACGAACTACGGGTTGGCGGCCTACGTCTACACCAACGAGTTGTCCACTGCGTTGCGGACGGTCGAGGCGCTCCGCTTCGGAATCATTGGAGTCAACGACGTCAACCCGACCTCAGCGTCGGTTCCCTTCGGCGGAATGAAGGACTCGGGTCTCGGCCGCGAGGGAGCACGGGAAGGACTGCTCGAGTATCTCGAGACGAAGACCGCCGGCATCGCGATCTAACGGCTGCGGCCGGGTCCGAATGCGCGGTACTCTTGGGTATGGATGGTGTTTCGTGGATTGACCGTCAGCCAAGCGATTGGCTTGCGTCGAACGGCCGTTGGTATCCGGCGCGGACCTATCCAAACGGGTGGAACAGCACAGCGCTGCCTCCCGCTCCGGGACACGGCGGCGCGAACTCGGTTCTGCAGAAGTACGCAAACGCTGCAGCCGGAGCGATGGGCCTGGGATCCTCTGGATCAACCACCGCGACCAGTGCTCCTTACGAACCGGTCTATCAGAACTCCGATTCGGACTGGGACGACCCCGACGTGGCAAGGCCTCGCCCGACACCCACACCGACGTCATCTCCGACGCCTGGTTTCTCTGTGGCCCGATCGGGTCGCTCGGTAGCCGACGCGACCGTGACGTCACAACGTACGTATGCGAATCGAGTTGGAGCCGCAGCTCCGCCGCCGCCGGCGATTGCGTCGCCAGCGCCCCCGGGGCGCGTCCGCCCGGATGCGCCGGCAGCATCGACGGGCGCGGTGCCAGCACGGCAGCCAGAATTTCCGTCGGCACCACCACACACACCGGGACCACCCGCAACGCCAGCTGCTCCCGCTACCAGGCCGGCTGTTCCAGCAACGACACCAAAGACCGAGTTCGAAGTCATCGCCGGCGACCTCGGTTCGGTGCTCGGCTCGGCGAAGAAGCGCATCGAGAAGGCGTTGAACGACAGCTTCGAAGGCTAAGGGGAGTCCATTGAGCACGACCGAGTTCTCGTTGACGGAACGCCTGTCGGCGACCGACGGCATGATTACCTTGTCCGGAGCGCAGGCGTTGCTTCGTATTCCGGTCGATCAGTACCGGGTCGATCAGGCAAAGGGCCTGTCCACGGCGACGCTTGTAAGCGGCTATCGCGGGTCTCCTCTCGGCGGCATCGAATCGATCATCGCGCAGCACAAGACCGTGCTCGATGCGGCGAATGTTCGCTTTATTAGCGGCGTCAACGAGGAGCTCGCAGCGACTGCGGTCTGGGGGTCCCAAATGGCACAGCTCGAAGCCGATGCGCAGTACGACGGGGTTCTCGGCATGTGGTACGGAAAGGGCCCCGGCGTCGACCGTTCCGGTGACGCCTTCCGCCATGCGAACTTTGCCGGGGTCGGTCGCAAGGGGGGAGTGCTCGCGCTCGCTGGCGACGATCCGGAGTGTAAGTCGTCGACGATCCCCTCGGCGTCAGAGTTTGCGCTGCACGACGCTGGGATGCCGGTGCTCTACCCCGCAGACGTCGCCGATGTTCTGCGCCTCGGCCGATTCGGATTCGAGCTATCCCGGGCATCGGGCCTGTGGGTCGGCTTCAAGGTCCACACCGATGTCGCCGATGGCTTTGCCACGATCCCGGCGGCCAACGGCGATGTTGCGGTAACCGACTACGTACACGAGGTCGACGGCAAGCCATGGCAGGCCACGATCGATAACAACCTCATCTCGCCCCAATCGGTGTACCTCGAGGAAGAACTCTTTGGTGTCCGGACCGAGGCTGCCCTCGGCTTCGTTCGCGAGAACCCGATCGACCGGTCGTTTGGCGCGACGAATGGGTGGCTTGGCATCGTGGTTGCTGGCAAGCCGCTCGGCGATGTGCGCGATGCGCTCCGTGTGCTCGGCATCGACGATCAGCTCGAGGCGCTCGGTGTACGGGTGTACGTGCCCGGCGTGATCTCGCCGCTCGAACCGCAAGGCCTTCGGGCATTCGCGTCCGGGTTGGAGACCGTGCTCGTTGTCGAAGGGAAGCGACCCTTCATCGAAGCCCAAGTTCGAGATCTGCTGTACGACGAAAGTAACCCGCCGCGTGTTTATGGCAAACGAGACGCGAAGCGCGATCCGCTGATCCCGATCTCGGGAGCGTTGTCGGCCGAGAAGCTCGTCGAACCACTCCGGCGAATTCTTGAACAACGAATCGATCCCGACCGGCTCGCCAAACGCCGCGAACGCATTCCATTGCTTCCGGCGACAGACATGCCAAACCGCACGCCCTACTACTGCTCGGGTTGTCCGCACAACCGCTCCACGGTTGTGCCCGAAGGGTCGATAGCGCTTGGCGGGATTGGCTGCCATTCGATGGTGTTGTTCATGGACCGCAACACCGAAGGCCTCACCCAGATGGGCGGGGAAGGTGCCCAATGGGTGGGTACAGCGCCATTCGTCGGAAACACGCACCGCTTTCAGAACCTCGGCGATGGCACGTTCTTTCACTCCGGTTCGCTCGCGATTCGCCAGGCGGTAGCGGCCGAAACGAACATCACGTTCAAGCTGTTGTACAACGGCGTGGTTGCGATGACCGGCGGCCAAGACGCCGCCGGCGAGATGCCGGTTCCCGAGCTCACGCGCTGGCTTGACGCCGAAGGGGTCAACGCTGTTGTCGTCGTCACCGACGATGTCGACAAGTACGACAAGAACGCCAACTTTGCCAGGGGTTGTCGGATCGTCGATCGAGAAGAACTCGACGATGTGCAGCGAACGCTGCGAGAGGTCCCCGGTGTTACTGCACTGGTCTATGACCAGAGCTGTGCCGCTGACCTTCGCCGTAATCGCAAGCGCGGCAAGGTCGTGACGCCCACAACCCGCGTCATGATCAACGAAGCGATCTGCGAGGGCTGTGGCGACTGCGGCGACGTGTCGAACTGTATGAGCGTGCACCCGATCGAGACCCCGTTTGGGCGCAAAACGCAGATCCACCAGGAGTCCTGTAACTACGATCTCAGTTGCCTTGGCGGAAACTGTCCCGCCTTCGTCACCGTCGAGATCGACCCCGAGGACTCGGTGTCATCGGGTCGTTCAGGCGCAGATTTCGCCACCGGCGACGTGCCAGCTGACCCGCAGCATCCGTCGGAGGCGACGTTGCTTATCGTCGGCATTGGTGGCACTGGCGTCGTGACCGTCAGCCAGGTGCTCTCGACCGCTGCGATGCTCGACGACAAAGTCGCAACGAGCCTCGATCAAACCGGGCTCGCCCAAAAGGGTGGCCAGGTCGTGTCCAACCTGCATCTGGCCGCCGAGCACTTCGATGGCGCGCCCAAGGTCGGCGTTGGCGCGGCCGACACCATGCTCCTGTTCGATGTCATTGGTGGTTCGACCCCTGCGGTCTTGGAGCGCGCAAGTGTCGAGCGGACGACCGCGATCGTGTCGACGAGCCGTGTTCCGACCGGTCACATGATCACCGACCTCGACCAGGAACGGTTCCCCGAGCTCGCGAAGTTCCGGGACCGGATCGATTCGGTCAGCAACGCATCGGCCAACGTGTGGATCGACGCCGAGTCGATTGCCCGACACGTGTTTGGTTCCCAACCAGCGGCGAACCTGCTCGTCCTCGGGCTTGCGTACCAGCATGGGCGTATTCCGGTCGCAGCGGCTGCGATCGAAGAAGCGATCGCGCTCAACGGGGTTGCGGTCGAGACCAATCAGCAGGCCTTTCGGCTCGGCCGCCGCCTCGCCGCAGACCCTGATCTGGTCGCCGAGGTCAGTGCAGCATCGGCGACCGCTGCGCCAGAGCCGCCAGAGGCAACCGCCGAGGTCGCCGAGCTGATGCGCCGGATCCCGCAGAGCACTTCGGAGCTCGACGAGGTTTTACGCTGGCGAATCCCAGAGCTGATCGCCTGGGGCGATGCGACCTACGCACGACGGTACGTCGACACACTCGCAGCTGTTCGCCGCTCCGAGATCGCCGCGAGTATCGACGACGCTCCGCTCACCACGGTCGCTGCTCGCCATCTTTTCAAGCTCATGGCGTACAAGGACGAGTACGAGGTTGCTCGCCTGGCGCTGAACGCCGACATGGAAGCAAAGGCGAAGGCTCGCTTTGGGCCAAACGCGAAGCTGAGCTACCAACTTCAACCTCCAGCGCTCAAGCGCGTCGGTGTATCGAGCAAGATCGCGATTCCGTCGGCAGCTGCCCGCAAGACATTCGGGTCGTTGCTCAAGACAAAGAAACTTCGCGGCACCAAGCTCGACCCCTTCGGGCGCACCGAGGAGCGTCGAATCGAGCGGGAGCTCATCGGCGAGTATGAAGCCCTGCTCACCCGACTCCACAGCGGCCTGACGCCGGGATCGCTTGACCGGGCGGTCTCAATAGCCGATCTTGCTGACCAGATCCGGGGCTACGACGACGTCAAGCTCGCAAACGTCGAGCGGTACCGGGCTGAGGTCGCTGCACGACTCGCCACCTAGCGCACCCTCTCGGGTGGTCGACGGCTAAGTTACTCAGCAGTACGACGACACGAAAGGCCGCTCATGAGCGTCTCCATCAAAGACATCGAAGGACTGAAAGGTCTGATCACCGACGAGTGGACGGACTGGACCGAGCCGGTCGAGATCACCCAAGAGATGATCAACACCTTCGCCGATGTCACCAAGGACCATCAGTGGATCCATGTCGACATCGAAAAGGCCAACGCTGGACCATTCGGTGGCCCAATCGCTCACGGGTTTCTGACGTTGAGTCTCGTGTCGTACCTCAGCGTGCAGATCGGACCGAAGGTCGATGGGGTCATGGGCGCGCTGAACTACGGCGCTGACCGTCTACGGTTTTTGAACCCGGTCCCCGCAGGCGCTCAGGTGCATGCGAAGTCACGGGTGATCGACGTGACCGAGAAGTCAACCGGCGTATTGCTCAAGCAAGAGGTTGCGATCCACGTGGTCGGCGACGACAAGCCAGCGTTGTTGTACGAATCCCTCGGGCTGCTGCTCGGCTAGACGAGCGTTGCCTCGGTCTTTTCGCGGACTTCATCTTCGGTGACGTCGGGGGCGAGCTCAACAATGGTCAGGCCGCCCTCGACCACATCGAATACTCCGAGGTCGGTGATGATCCGGTCGACGACACCCGTGCCTGTGAGCGGCAGGGTGCACTCCTTGAGGAGCTTGCTGTCTCCGTGCTTGGAGGTGTGGTCGGTGATCACGACGACGCGCCCGACACCAGCGACAAGGTCCATGGCGCCACCCATACCTTTGACGAGCTTGCCGGGGATCATCCAGTTCGCAAGGTCGCCGTTCTCTGCGACCTCCATGGCGCCGAGGATCGCCATGGCGATCTTGCCGCCTCGGATCATGCCGAACGACGTTGCGCTGTCGAAGTAGGACGTTTGTGGTAGTTCGGTAATGGTTTGCTTGCCAGCGTTGATGAGGTCGGCGTCGATGTTCTCTTCGGTTGGGAACGGACCCATGCCGAGCATGCCGTTCTCCGATTGCAGGGTCACCTCGATCCCGTCGGGGATGTAGTTGGAGACGAGCGTCGGGATTCCGATTCCCAGGTTGACGTACCAGCCGTCTTCGAGCTCTTGGCCAGCTCGCTCGGCCATCTGATTGCGATCCCAGGGCATTATGCGGTCCTTACTGTGCGTTGTTCGATGCGCTTTTCGTGTTCGCCCTGGACGATCCGGTTGACGTAGACGCCGGGCAGGTGGATGAGGTCGGGGTCGAGCGATCCCGTAGGGACGATCTCTTCAACTTCGGCAACACATACCTTGCCGCACATCGCCGCTGGCGGGTTGAAGTTACGGGCGGTCTTGCGGAAGACCAGGTTGCCGGTCTCGTCGGCCTTCCAGGCCTTGACGATCGAGACGTCGGCGAACAGGCCGGTCTCGAGAATGTAAGTTTCGCCGTTGAAGTCCTTGTGTTCCTTGCCCTCGGCGATGATCGTTCCGACGCCGGTCTTGGTGTAGAAGCCCGGGATGCCGCACCCGGCAGAGCGCATTCGCTCAGCGAGGGTGCCTTGTGGGTTGAATTCGAGTTCGAGTTCGCCCGAGAGGTACTGGCTCATGAACTCTGCGTTTTCGCCTACGTACGACGAGATCATCTTCTTGACTTGTCTCGTCTGCAGCAGGATGCCGATGCCGAAGTCATCGACGCCTGCGTTGTTCGAGGCGAAGGTGAGGTCCTTGGTCCCCGCATCGCGAATGGCTGCGAGGAGGAGCTCGGGGATTCCACACAGACCGAAGCCACCGGCGGCGATAAACATCCCGTCAAACAGCAATCCGTCAAGGGCTTCAGCTGCTGAGTCGTACACCTTTTTCATTCACGCGTCTCCTGTGCGTTGTCCGCCTCTTACCATACTGCTTCCTGTCAATTTCGTCTTCATCGATAATCGATAACCTGTATGCTTTGGGTCGTGATTGGGGAGTTGAAAACTCCTCCCAGCGGACTTGCCGATACCCCTCCGACGGTGTGAGGGTTACACCCATGCAGTCAGCAAATCTCGACCTCGCCACTATCCGAATCTTCTTGCACGTGCTCGCCGTAACCGTCTGGGTTGGCGGGCAGATCGTGATGATGGCGATTCTGCCTGTGCTCCGTAGTTCAGGTGTCGATGGCTTGCCCGCAAAGGCGGCGCAGGCTTTTCAGAATGTGGCGTGGCCAGCGTTCGCGCTCGCCATCTTCACCGGCATCTGGAACTTCTTGTCCGTCGATGATCCAACATCGGGTTGGAGCATGGTGTTCGGGATCAAGTTCCTCTTCGTTGTTGCGTCCGGTGCGGCCGCATTCGTGCATGCCAAGACCGACGACAAGAAGATGAAGGCCATCACCGGTGCGCTCGGTTTCTTGACCGCGATCGTGGCCATGTTCCTGGGCTACGTGCTCTAAACGGGAAATAGGCCTACGTGCTCTAAACGGGAAATTGGGCTACGTGCTCTAAACGGGAAATAGGGGCTAGCGAGTCGCCCGCCCCTGCATCACCAACCCGCCGATGGTTTCCATCAGCTGGTTCGCGTTGTCGATGTGGTCGTCGGTCTCGAAGTACATCGGCGCTCCGATCGTGGTGATGACCTCATGGCGACCCATACGCGGCTTGGGTAGCGGGGTGCCGGGGGTCCACGCTTCGTTGGCGAATGCAAAGCCGATTGGCAGGACCGCAGCGTTCGCGCGTCGTGCGATTCGGGACACTCCGGGGCGAGCGGGTCCAGTGCCGTTTACCTGATCCTCGGGACGGGTGATCCGCCCCTCGGGCATGATCGCAGCACTCTGGCGAGCAATGAGCGCGTCGACCATCTGATTCTCTGCGGCACCACCGTCGCCCTTGCTGAACGGGATGCACCCAATTCCTCGGAGAAAGGCTCCGCCAGCGGGATTGGAGAAGAACCGTGCGTTCACGCCGATTCGGGCGTTGATTCCGTAGTGGCCAAGCACGATCAGTGCTGCGAGGAGGTCGTACAGGCTCGAGTGGTTGGCGGCGAGCATGACCGGCCGGTCGGTTGGTAATTCGATGTGTGTCGGCAAGGCGACGCGAGAGCTGAGCCGTGAAAGTGCTCGCGACCCTCGGATCGATGCCCAATAGCGCTTATCGAAGCCGGTCTCGCTAAAGAGAGCCTTGGCTTCGCCCCGTCCGAACATCGCAGTCTGCACGGGCGAGAGTGTAACCGCCCAGGACTCGCTCGCTCGGGAGGTGGCGCTACGATGCGCCTACCGCCAAGGAGGGCACATGGTCGAACCCGACTTTCTTCGTTTTTCCACGCTCAGTCTGCACGCTGGACATCAGCCCGATAGCGAGACTGGGGCGCGAGCCGTTCCGATCTACTGGTCGACGTCGTTCATGTTCGACGACACCGATCATGCTGCGAGCTTGTTCAACCTCGAAGAGCCCGGCCACATCTACTCGCGCATTTCGAATCCGACGACAGCGGTGCTCGAGGAGCGAATCGCCGCACTCGAAGGTGGCGTTGGGGCGGTCTGCACCGCGAGTGGAATGGCGGCCTTCCACCTGGGCGTGGCCACGCTCATGGGTCAGGGCGGACACATCGTCGCCGCTCGCAACCTCTACGGCGGCACAGCGAACATCTTGTCGCAAACGCTTCCTCGCTTTGGCATCACGACGACCTTCGTCGATCCACGCGACCCGGGAGCGTTCGAGGCCGCGATCACCGAGGACACCAGGCTTATCTATGGCGAGACACTGGGCAACCCCGGAATCGAAGTTATGGACATCGAAGCCATGGCGAACATGGCACATCGCAACGACCTTCCGCTGATGGTCGATTCGACCTTTGCATCGCCATATCTCATGCGCCCGATCGAGCACGGTGCCGACATCGTGATGCACTCGATCACCAAGTTCATCGGTGGGCACGGCGTGGCCCTCGGTGGCGTTCTCGTCGATGGCGGACACTTCGACTGGGATGCCAGCGGCAAGTTCCCGACCCTCACCGAGCCCTACGACGGCTACCACGGTTTGGCATTCTCCGAGGAGTTTGGTCCGGCTGCGTTCATTACACGAGCACGTGCCGAAGGCCTCCGCGATTTCGGAGCGTCCATCAGCCCAATGAACGCGTTCCAGATCTTGCAGGGCGTAGAGACGCTCCCATTGCGAATGGAAAAGCACGTATCGAACGCGAACGCAGTCGTCGAAATGCTGCTGGCTCACGATGCGGTGAGTTGGGTCTCACACCCGAGCGCTCCAACCCACCCCGATCACGAACTTGCGAAGCGACTGTATCCAAAGGGCGCAGGCGCAATTCTGAGCTTCGGTGTCAAGGGCGGACGCGAGGCCGGCCGGAAGTTCATCGAGTCGGTCAAGCTCGCGTCGCATCTGGCAAATGTGGGCGACGCCCGAACGCTTGTGGTCCATCCCGCCTCGACCACACATCAGCAGATGTCGGTCGAAGCGCTCGAGGTCGCCGGCGTCGGAGAAGACCTCATTCGGTTGTCCGTTGGCCTCGAGGATGAGCGCGACATCGTCAACGACCTGGCCGGGGCCCTCAAAGCCTCGCAGCGATAGGAGTCGAGCATGGAAATCACCTTCAGAGGAGCGCCGGTCCGTATCGCAACCGGTGGACGAGACCACAGCTCGGACTTGCCGGGTGTTGTGCTCATTCACGGAGCGGGCATGGATCGCACCACATGGCAGATGCAGAGCCGCTGGTTGTCCCATCACGGCTATCGGGTCGCGGCGGTCGATCTGCCGGGCCATGGCCTGAGCGGCGGCGAACCACTCGAGACCGTCGAGGAGATGGGGGAGTGGACCGCGGCGCTGATTCACGAACTCGAGCTGGCCCCTGCGCACATTGTTGGCTTCTCGCTCGGCACATACGTGGCGATCGAAGCCGCCGCCCAAGATCCCACCTGCGCCGAGTCGTTGGTACTCATCGGTACGGCGACCGACATGCCGGTCCACCCCGAGCTGTTGACGAGCAGTTACGACGACAAGGCCAAAGCGAGCAAACTGATGACCTCGTGGGGCATTGGGAGCAATGCGCATCGAGGCGGACATCCGTCGCCGGGGAGTTGGCTGATCGGGGCGAGTAGCGCGCTGATCGAGCGGTCTCCGGAGAATGCCCTGGGGCACGATATGGCTGCGTGCAACGCATACAAAGGTGCGGTGGTGTCGGCAGCGGCCATCACCCAGCCCGTAACGTTTGTGCTCGGAGCTGAAGACAAGATGACCCCGATCAAGCGAAGTGGCGATCTGCTCGATGCGATCGAGAATAAGACCGTCGTCCGAATGGACAAGATTGGCCACATGATGCCGATCGAGGATCCGATCGGCGCACGCAAGGCCATTGCCGAAGCGATCGGCTGGAGCGGCCAGCGGTCGTGACGGACGTCAGCCGATTCCGTCAGTTCGAACCAGTGTCAATCACCTAGGTTCGGATCATGGAAATTTTCGGAGTCATCAACGCGTCGCCGGACTCGCTCGCCGACTTTTCGGTCGCGACGACCCCTGAGGCCGCAACTGCGTACGCAACGAAGTTGATTGCCGAAGGTGCCGACCACATCGATCTTGGTGGCCAAGCTTCACATGGCAATGCTGCCTTTGTTTCACCAGACGAAGAGTGGGCGATTCTTGAAGGGCCGCTCCGGGCAATCGCGGCCCTCGGGGTTCGGATATCGGTCGACACGTGGCAGGTCGAGACAGCCAAGCGAGCGTTCGATGCCGGCGCGTCTGTGCTCAACGCTGCCGATGCCTTGCAAGACCCGGCGATGCTCGAGTTCGCAGCCGAGCGCGAATGTGACGTCGTCCTGCCGTTCATGCTCGGGCCTGATCCGCGTCATCTCAAACACGTCGAGGGCGATCCGGTAGAGGTCATGGTCTCCTGGTTT
>CALLAA010000071.1 GCA_938002955.1 uncultured Acidimicrobiales bacterium | reverse complement strand
TCATCAGGTGGTGGTAGCGAGACTTGTCGTTTAGGCGCATCTTGTCGACGTGAGCAGTGGTGATTTCCCCCGCCGCATACGCCTCGGCGATCAGGGGGAAATCGCGAAGCCATACCGCGATGAGTTCGTCCGCGCGGGCGTTGGCGGGGTCGATCGGAAACTGGCCGGCGACATGGTCGGCTACGTTGCGGGTCTTGTTGCGGCCGGCCAGGTCGATGGCTTTTGCGTGGTCGGCTGTGGCTAACCGGACCGCATCGAGCTTGGCGGTCAGCTGGTGGAGTGTGACTAGCCGCGAGGAAATTTCGTCCGGCGAGAGGCACGGCAGCGCTATCTCGAAGCAGTCGTCGATCGCGGAGGAAAGCACGTCGAGATCCGGTGAGAGGGAGTCGAGAGTTTCGCCGGAGGACATGGACTACAGTATATCGAACAAACGTTCGCTTAGCAAGCCGAATGTACTGAAGTATCAACGATTTTGGGACGATATTTCCGATCGATCCTGGGGTACGGCTGCCGAAACCGAGCCCTCAGATCATGCGCGCAAGACAAGTACCTAACTGACCGGTCAGGCCAGAGAAATATCTGCGGCGTTGGTACTGTTGGAAGCATCATGACCACGCAGACCTTTACCCGTTCGGCATTCCGCACCCTCAACAGCGTGGTGCTGCCATCGGTGAAGGCCGGAATTGGTTCGCCCTTTCCCATCGGGGCTGGCCTCGTCGTTCTCGAAACGACCGGTCGCAAGTCTGGCAAGCCCCGCCAAGTACCGCTTGTGGCAACCCGTTGCGGCAACCGCATCGATGTCAGCACCGTCCGCGGCGACTCTCAGTGGATCAAGAATCTCGAGGCTCAGCCCCAAGCATCGGTATGGGTTGGTGGACGAAAGCGGTCGGTCACCGCAACGGTGAAGCCAGGACCGCTCACCGTTGCGCAACTCACGCTGAACTAATCATGTTCAGTCGTCGTGCTCGACGCGACCGAACTCCTCGACCATCGTCACGAACGCGTCGAGGAAATTGGGGAAGTCATCGTCGGGAGGCTCTGGGCTTCCCTGCACCATGAACGAGTCGGTCACCGTCGCCAGAATGCCCATCAACGTCTGACGTTGGTGCACCTGGTTCTCGATGAGCGATGGATACACGACCACCGCAACATCGAGCGCGGCCAGTTCGGCGTCGGTGACACCTCGCAACGTCTCGCCGGTCAGCAACGCATCTGCAGCGTCAGCATCGGCCTCATCGGAGATGATCACACGCAGCAGCTCATCGACAACAGGGTCGCCAACGGTCGCCGGCCAGGCGAGCATGAGGCGCTCAACCCGATCGGGATGGTCGATGGCGAATCGCACTGCGGTACTGCACCCGTTGGACGCGCCGACGAGCGCAACCCGGTCGTATCCCGCAGCATCGATCGCGGCGAGCAGCGCAGAAGCCTCCTCGTCCCAACCACGAGGTCGCGGTGGCCGTTGCGGGGCGATGTGTGTGAGGTGTTTACTCGTGAGTCGCCCGAGCACTCCCGTGTCTCCCCAGAACTCTTGCGGTGACATTCCCTCGTAGAGGCCGCCGTGAACGAGGACGATAGGGAGCTTGACCGGGAGCATTCGATCGAGGCTACGACATCACCCCCAACACGACGGGGAAGTCACACGAGTAGTCGGACTATGGTCGGAACATGACACGACTTGGCTACCAAATCCCGAACTTCACGTACCCCAACGTTGGCCCCGACACGCTGTTCGCCGCTCTCGTCGAGCAGGCAAAGACCGCAGAGGCAGCCGGCTTCGACCGGCTGTTCTTGATGGATCACTTCTACCAACTGCCCGGCATTGGCGACCCCGACGACTACATGCTCGAGTGCTACACCACGCTCGCCGCGCTCGCCCAGCACACCGAGACCATTGGCCTGTCTGCCCTCGTCACCGGCAACACCTACCGCAACCCAGCGGTACTCGCAAAGATCGTCACCGCGCTCGACCTGGTATCCAACGGACGCGCGACCCTCGGCATGGGCTCGGGGTGGTTCGAGCTCGAACACGATTCGTTCGGCATCCCCTTCGAGACCTTCACCCAGCGATTCGAGAAACTTGAAGAAGCGCTCCAGATCATCTTGCCGATGCTCAACGGCGAACGGCCCAGCTTGGACGGTAAGCACTATCAGGTGACCGAAGCGATCAATTCGCCAGCTCCACTCTCGAAGATTCCGCTCATGATCGGCGGCGCTGGTGAGAAGAAGACACTCCGAATGGTCGCCCAGTACGCCGATGAGTCCAACCTGATCTGCGGAGTGCAGGAGATCCCTCGCAAACTCGACGTCCTCGCAGAACACTGCGAACGACTCGGGCGAGACCGGTCCGAAATCAAAGTCACTCGGCTCGTCATGGGAGTACTCGGACACACGATGGAAGACGCCGAAGCATCGATCGACGCCTACATGGCGCTACACGGATGGCCCGCTGAAGCGGCCGCGATGATTCGCCCCATGATGACCATCGGTGGGCCCGACGAATTCGGGGCGCAGATCCAAGAGATGATCGACGCAGGCCTCGACGGCATCACCATGAACCTCGCCACCACCGCTCACGATTCGGACATGATCAGCCTCGCTGGAGAGATCTGCGGAGCGATCATTCCGTAACCGCACGCCTGCGGCCGGGGATCGATGAGACCGGGTTTACTGCGAGTCGAACTCGCGAGGTTCCGGGTGTGTGCGAGTCCGGGCCCGAACAGGAATCGGCTCGCGATCGGCGCGGAGCCACACGAAGAGGACGACGCCGACGGCGGCAACCATCAACACGACGGCAGCGAACGATGAATTGTGTTGGAGCAGATCGAACATAGAGTGCCTCGAATTGCGGGGGGGGTATTGACTAGACGCACGAGCGAGGCATTTGGTTCCACTTTTCTCAAAATTTCTTTGGCTACTAGCCGCCGGTATCGCTGAAGTGCATCCAATCACTCGACGAGTTCCAGTTTCCGCCCCAGCCCCACCCAATGTCAGCAAAGAGCTGCGCGATCTCGGCGGTGATCATGCCAGGCACATCGCGATCTCGATCGAGGTAGGCCGACGCCAGCTCAGGGATGACCAGATCACCGCGAACGTACGGGTTGTGGAACGGATTGATATCGATCGCCCCGCCATGGGCGTGGCGAGACCAGCGGTTCGAATTCACGGCGGGTCGGCAAACGAAGCTGGACGTGTTGTTGCTGTCTCCGGTCGGGTGAGCGTCGACGGCATCTTGAGAGGTCACACGCATCTCTTCGATCGGGAATTCGATCTCATGCAACCGGCGAAAGATCTCCACCACTTGCGGAGTGATGTCGCGGTGCAAGATGAACTCACCCGTGTGAAACAGCCCGTCGAACCCCACGAACGAGACCTGTGCGTAGGACAGGTCGTCGAGACCGACCGGACAGTCCTCCCGCCACGTTGAACGCAGCACGACGTGCGCCGGTGGGGGTGTCGTAACCGAACTCACAAACTCGCTGCTTGGGGGCGGAGGGAGAACGTCCTCGGTCCAGAGCCTCCGGTCGATCAGTTCTGGGGGAGTGGGCTCGGCAATACCGTTCGTCTCGCCCGGGCGAAGTGGCAGGTCGCGGGTTCCCAACCACTCCGGTGGCGCCGACCCGCCCCGAACCGGCTCGGTCGTTGTCGGTGTGTCCGTTGTCGGTGAGTCCGGAGTCGAGGTGGACACGACCGCCGATGTTGGCGACGTCGCCTCGCTGATCGTTGTAGCCACGGCGTTAGTAGTTGCCGCCGCACCGTCGTCAACGACCTGTGGTGCCGGAGCCACGCCGACCCCGTCTCCGCTGGTGCAGCCCGCGATGCCGCTGGCGAAGACAAGCGCGATTGCGGTTCGCGCAATCACCGGACGATGCGGACTCATACCCAGATCGTACGGTGCTCTGCGCCATCGTCGACCGCGATGCCAAAACGCGGCGAACCCGTCGCACAGCCGGCTAATCGGCTGTGCGACGGGTTCGCTCCGGTACCCGCGAATTGCGACTACACGAGGTGGTGTCGGTGCTGGCTAGGCAGCGGTAAACACACGATGGATTGCCTTGTCGCCATCGGCATCGCTGCTCTGGATGTCGATTGCGGTGATCGGCACGTCGAGCTCGAGGAAGTCGACGGTCTTAGTGAGGCCATCTTCGAAGCTCATCTGCTCCACGAAGACGAGGACGCCGTTCGAGTAGACAAAGGCCTCGACCGCAGAGTTGAGTTCGCCAGAAACGGTGAGCTCGGTCGTTGCTGGGACGAAGGTTGCACTCTCGAGGACCGGAGCAAAGGTCTTGATGCGACCAGCGTTACGGTCGACGACCTGGATGGTTCCTTCGCCGAGATCAGCCGTTGGGACCGAGATCGAGAAGTCGCCGTTGGCGTTGGTTGCCAAGGTCTCAAAGTTGTCGGCCTCAACAACGCCGGCAGGCAGGATCTGGAAGTCGACCGAAGCCGAAGCCGTCCACTGTTGGCCGCTCACAGCAACCGGTCCAGCGAGCGGGAACGTTGCGGTGATGCGAGCTGTGCGGGCAGCGATTTCGATGCCGTCGACGATCTCACAGACGGTCACTGGGGAGTCAACGTTGAGACAGCTGTCTGCGCCGTCTCCGCCTTGCGCGGAGTTCAGGCCGTTGCCGCCATCGATGAAGTCGTTGCCAGCCGAGCCACGGAGAATGTCCGGGTTGCCGCCACCGAGAAGTACGTCGTCGCCGTTGCCGCCGGTGAGCATGTCAGCGCCGTTGCCGCCGAGGATGCGGTCGTTGCCGTCTCCGCCTGCGAGGACGTCGTCATGGTCGCCGCCAACGATGTTGTCGTTGCCGGATCCTCCAGCGATGGTGTCGACACCGATGCCGCCTTGGAGAACGTCGTTGCCAGCATCGCCGAAGAGACGGTCGATGCCCTTGTTTCCGATGAGCTTGTCCGCTCCGGCATCGCCACGCATGATGTCGTGGCCTTCGCCGCCGGTGAGCTTGTCGTCGCCGTCGCCGCCACGAATCGTGTCCGGGCCGTTACCCGCAAGAATCGTGTCGTTGCCAGCTTCGCCCCACGCGGTGTCGCGGCCGTCGCCGGCACGGATCAGGTCGTTGCCCTCGCCGCCGTAGATCGTGTCGTTGCCAAAGCCACCCCAGATGACGTCGTTGCCGCCGCCGCCGAAGATGATGTCGTCCTTGCCCTTGGCACGGATGATGTTGTTGCCGTCGCCTGCGCAAATGAAGTCAGGTCCGGTCGTTCCGATGATGAATCGAGCGTTCGATTCGATCACCGTGTACCCGGCAGGTGCGTTGCCGCACGCCGTGTCTGTTGCTTGAGCACCTGCGGTGCCCATGGTGGTTGCAAGCAGCGCTGCTGTTGCAAGGGATGTCATGGTGGTCATTCGACGTGACATTCGTGTCTCCTCATCATCGATGGTGGTCGCCAAAACAGAAGGTACGCCACCGTTGCGAGTTCGACCTGAGTACTGCGACCCATGCTGAAAGCTGGCAATCTACTGCTCGTGCGTGCTCCAGAACCGGCTACCGATCCACTGCGTCGGTGATCCCTCTCCTCGGACTCGCTCTCGTGGTGGCCATGCTCGATTGGTGGTCGGTGCGCAACGATGCATTGGCCATCGAGGCGGGCGCCAAGCCGTTGGTGATGGTGGTACTGGTCGCTGCGGTTATGGCGTCGGGGCCGTCGACCGCCGGTGTGCTGATCGCGCTAGGTCTCTGCTGCTCGCTATTCGGCGACATCTTGCTCCTGCCTTCCCTCGACCGCTTTATCTTCGGCCTCGGTGCGTTCTTTGTTGGCCACGTCTGCTTCGTCGCGGGTTTTGTTGCTGGCACCGAATCGTTCAGCACCGTCGGTCTCGTCATTGGATTGCTTGTCGGTATCGCCGTCACCATGACCATCGGCCAACGAATACGCACGGGCGCTCGTAGCCACGACCCACGACTCCACGTTCCCGTTGCGGCCTACATCGGCGTACTCGCGCTCATGCTGGTCGCTGGTCAGGCAACCGGATCTGCCATCGCTGCGTTGGGAGCGGTCCTTTTCGCCGGTTCCGATGCGGTGCTCGGTTGGAACCGCTTTGTTCATCCAATCCGCGATGGTCGATTCTGGACGCACGTCCCGTATCACCTCGGCCAGGGACTCATCGCGCTGTGGGCCATCGGGCTCTAGCGACCTCAACTCAGCCGGTGACAGCGTGGAGCTATGCGTGCTTCCCGGCTTCTCGTTGCAACGTTTCTTATCCCGGTCTCGGCGCTGTTCGCCTATTGGATGGCGCTCGGCTGGAATCGTGACAGCACCATCATCGATGCGAACGGCGGGGCGGTTGGCCTCATCCTCATCATCGGCGCCGTGTTCGGCGTGTCCAAGGTCGCCGACGACGACAAGGCCTCTGAGCGCGCCGGCACGGCACTCGCCCTCGCAACCGCCTACTTCGCGTTGACCTGGGTGCGATATGGAGATGCGTCGGCGAGTGTCGACTCACAGCCGCACATCGTCTGGTTCGGTTTGTGCGTCGCAGCCTTCATGCCAGCCGTGGTCATCATCCCAACGTCGAAGTGGGTGTGGTCCTGGATCCGAGGGCGCGACATGTCAGGATCACTCGCCGCGTAGCCGCCGCAGAAAGTTGCGTTGGTCCGACCGCACGCCGCAGCTGGCGTTCGGTCAGACTGGGGCATGGTTGTTTGCCGAGCGTCACTGCACCGGATGGTGCGTTCGCTCCTCGCCCTAGCGCTCGGGCTGCAACTCGTTGCCTGTGGCGGGGTTTCTGAACCCCGCTGGTCATCGGCGACAGAACGGTCGGACCCGGTTGAATCGGACTCGCCGCGATCGACCATCGTCGTCGAACGCAATCCCGATATCGGCGTCATTGCGATGTCAGCGATCGTGCATAGTGACGATACAACCGTCGTGCTCGCCCCGTCGTCGGGTGTGGTCTCGGCGGTAACGGCCGCCGCCGGGTCCCTCGTTTCGTCCGGCTCGGAGGTACTTACATTCGCCCCGGACCCCACCACGACCCAACAGATCGAGCTCGACATCGCGTTGCTCGAGTTGCAGCTCGCCGAGGAACGGGGCGACGCCGATGCGGCTCAGGCCGCCGTCGAGGCGCTCGATGCTCTCCAGAGCGCTCAGGATCAACGGGTCGACGTCCTCACCGCACCGACGAGCGGACAGCTGTCGGGAGCCCGCGTCGACCTCGAATATCGGGTCGATGCTGACGATGTACTTTTCACGATTAGCGATCCAGCGTCCCTTGTCGCCCGCATCATCGTGCCGGGGGAGGATGTGCCAGCGGCGATCGGCGATGACGCCACTGTTCGATCCGGCGGGCAGGTGTTCCCCGGTGTGGTGCGCTCGGTGAGTTTCGATGCCGAAGACGATCGGAGCACCGTCGAGGTTGCGTTCGACGGGGCCCTCGAACTCGGTCAACGGGTCGACGTCGAATTCACTGCTCCCACGACCGCGCAACGGTTGTGGCTTCCCCAACGCGCTGTGCATCGGTCTCTGGGATCGAGCTTCGTGCTCATCGAACAGAGCGACAGCTCGCTCGTCCGCTCCGAGGTGCTCCTCGGCCAGCGCACCGATTCCTATGTCGAAGTCGTCGAGGTTACGAGCGGATCCGCGATCGATCCCGGTGCTGTGTTGGTGCTCCCGTGATGGTTCGTCGACTTCGAGCAATACTTGGGCTTAGCGGCCGTCGTATTCGAAGCTCGCTCGGACTGTTTGTCGCCAGCGTGGTCGCCTCGGCCGCGCTCGTCAGCATCTGGGTTGGCATTCCGCTCTACGCCGAATCGGCTACAGCTGCGCTGTTGAACAACCAGCTCGATGACGCCGAAGTCGACAGCGTTCCGTTCGGCTACTTGTTCAGCTTCAACCGGTTGAGCGGCGGGAATCAGCCGTCGACTGCGCTTACCCCTGTGAACGAGTACCTCGCTATTGGGGATACTCCGTTTGGATCGTCCGTTCGGGCAACGCGGCGTTTCGTCGAGACCATCCCCTTCGACATCTACCTCCGCGGCTCGAGCGACCAAGAGCGTCTCGACCGCATCGGCTTCAGTTCCCTCGACGGGATCGAGGAAGATGTCGAGCTGGTTTCGGGACGGGCGCCCGAGCCGACTGCTGGCGGGAACATCGAGGTCATGGTGAGCGAATCGCTCGCCGTAGACCTCGGGTTATCCGTTGGTCAGGTCCTTCGTGTCGAAAGCACGCGCAGTGGGCAGCCCGAGCGCCCGTCGGTTTCGGCGGAGGTCACCGGAGTATGGAGTCTCGCCGACGCCGGTTCTCGAGCGGAGGCGCGTTTCGCACGCTCGGGAGCGATGCGGCAGAGCCTGGTGCTTCCAGAAGCAATGCTCGGCGTCGCATTCGCCGATCTCGACGAGTCGATCGTTTCGAATGCACAGTGGCTCGTTCTGCTCGACGCAGGAAGTGTCACCACCGACAACGTTGACGATCTTCTCGCTCGAACCAACGACATCAATCGCGCGGTCGACAGTCGGCTCTCCGGAACCAGGCTGCTCGTCAGTCCACAGTCCTCACTCGTGGGCTTCCAGGAGAACGTGGCTCGACTGCAGAATGGACTCGCGGCCTTCTCGATACCGACCCTTGCTCTCGTTGTCTTCGTCGCTGGACTCATCGCGGCGATGTCCTGGGCAGGACGTACCGCCGAGGTCGGCCTACTTCGACGGAGAGGCGTCTCGTCCACGGTGATCGTCAGCGGAGCCTTCGCCGAAGCGTTCGCAATCACCGCAGTCGCCACGCTCGTGGGCGGAGCACTGTCGTTCGGGGTCGCTGAACTTATGGCGAGAACGAGCACCTTCTTGGAGCTCGGCGAGTCGGTAGAGCTCCAGTTGACGATCACCTCGCGGGCCCGTCGAGCCATTGGCGTCGTGGCGATGATCGTCCTCGCGTTGCAGGTAGTGCCCAGCCTCGGCACCTACCGGTGGTCTGCGCGAACCGCCGTCCGGCGAGCCGAGACCCGCGCCCGATCTCCGTGGTGGCAACGCACATACGCCGACCTCGCCATCATCATCGGTACCGGTGCGTTCGCCTGGTTCGTTCTTCGCAGTGATTCCTTGCAACAGGACCTTCTCGATGACCCAGTTGTGATCCTGTTGCCGGCGGCGCTTTCGGTGTCGGTCGGACTCGCTGTCCTCCGCATCCTTCCGCCAGCGCTCGACCGAGTGAGTCGGATCGTGGAACGCACGAACAGTACGGCGCTGCTCCTGGTGCTCCGGCGAGCTGCTCGCTCGCCTGGACCTCTCGCGGCTCCACTCATGCTGTTGATCGTGACCGGCGCGCTCTCGGTGTACACCGCGTCCCTGGCACGCACGCTCGACCTGCAACTCCTCGACCAGGCGTATCACGAGGTCGGAGGAAGCAACAGCATCGCCGACGACCTGTCGTCACGCGGCGACATCTTCGTCTTCGATGACGGACGCCCGGCGATTGCCCGTGGTGCGAGTGGGCCACCGGTGAGCGCGTCGGCCTACGAGCGGGTTTGGGGACTCGACGCAGTCACACGTCTGGCGCAGGTACCTGGTCGGGCAGAGGGCATTGGAGGTGGCGAACCGATCCCTATCGAGTTAACGGCGATCGACCCATCGACGTTCGCCGCTGCTGCTTTCTGGCGTGACGACTATTCGACCCAGTCGCTACCCACGCTGCTCTCGTCGCTCGAATCGACTCCAGACGGAGTTGTCGTTCATCGCCGCGTGTTGCGTGCAGGTCAGCTGCGCATTGGCGATGTCATCGATGTGTCGGCGAGTATCGACGATCGGTCGATCGATGTGCCGATGGTCATTGTTGGATCATTCGATCAATTTCCGACGTGGAGTCCGTCGAACCCGCTGGCTCCAGCGGTGGTGTCGCTCAGCGACCTCGAAGCGCGCCTCGGTACGTCTGTGGCTCGGCGGGTGATCTTCACCCGTTCCGATGGAGTCGTCGACGATGCCCAGACCCGGGCCGATCTCAACCGACTCGGGATTGGCAGTCGACGCGTCGACTCGGCGGCGGATCGAATCGACGAAGCGCAGGCCCGCCCGGAGCGCCAGGGGATATTCGGTCTCCTCACCGTGAGCTTTGTACTCTCGACCGCACTGACGCTGGCGGCCTTCGTCTTCTATGCATCGTTCGGATTCCGCCAACAGCTCACCGAGGTCGGGGTTCTTCGTGCTGTCGGGCTGCGACTTCGGAGTTTGTTCATCCTGGTGGGGTCCGATCTGTTGTTGGTGGCGGCAGTGGGTACCGTCGCGGCGGTGTTGTCTGGAGTGGTGATGGCTCGGGGTCTGCTGCCGCGGCTCATCGGAACGCCGTCGGGTGCAGCACCGGTCTTGCTGCCCGAGGTTGACTGGTCGGCAACACTGATTATCTGCAGCGGTCTCGCGCTGGCCTTCCTGGCCGTCACCGCCCTCATGCTCATTGGTCTGCGGCAGATTCGCCTCTTTGAAGCCGTGAAGTTGGGGGCGTCATCATGACCTCGCCGGTGATCGACTGCGGACAGCTGACGCAGATATACCGAGTGGGATCATCCGAGGTGATTGCGCTGCAGGGACTGGACCTCACGGTTCAGGCGGGGGAGATGCTCGGCGTCGTCGGTGCGAGCGGATCGGGTAAGTCGACGCTCATGTCGGTGATGTCGGCAGCGATGCGCCCGACCGGAGGGCACGTGGAGGTCGCGGGCCTCGATCTTGGTACGGCGACCTCGGCGGATCTCGATGTCTACCGGCAGCGCACGATCGGGACCGTGTTACAGGACTCGTCCAGCAACCTGCTGCCGTACCTCACCGCCCGAAGGAACATTGCGCTCCCGCTCGAGCTCGCCGGTCTGCGCGGTGCTCGTCAACGGGCCGACGAACTCCTCGATTTGGTCGGGTTGTCCGGTCGGGCCGAGCACCGGCCACTCGAGCTTTCGGGTGGAGAGCAACAGCGCGTGGCGCTCGCCGTCGCCCTCGCACATGAGCCAACCGTGCTGCTCGCAGATGAACCCACCGGTGCGCTCGATAGCGCAAGCACCGAAGACATCTTTTCTCTCATGCGAACGATCGGTGGCGAGCTTGGCCTGACGCAGGTCATCGTTAGCCACGATCCCGAACTCGCCCGACACGTGGATCGAGTCGTTGCGATCCGCGACGGACGGGTCGCCTCAGAGCAGCGCTGGGTCGATGGCGACGGACGGCCCGGAGAAATCGACGAAGTTCTTGTGGTCGACACCATCGGGCGTTTGCAGCTGACCGAAGATCAGCTCGATCTGCTCGATAGCAGCCGGCGGGTCCGCGCCGAGATCGTCGACGGCGTCATCGAGATCCGCCGTGCCGGGGAGGATCGCTGATGACTGCCGATCGGTTGGCAATGCATGGCCAGAGCGTTATCGACGCCAGCGAGCTACGCCGCGACTACGGCGACGGCGACCGAGTCGTGCCGGCCCTGCGTGGGGCGAATGTGCAGGTTCGTCATGGCGAAATCGTCGCGTTGTCCGGCCCGTCTGGTAGCGGCAAGACAACCCTGCTTAACTGCCTCGTCGGCCTGGACTCTCCAACCTCGGGTGAGGTGTGTGTGCTGGGTCAGAACCTGCTCGATCTGTCCTATGAGGAGCGGGTCGATTGGCGACGTGAGCACGTGGCGATCGTCTTTCAGACGACCGGACTTCTTCGGCATCTCAGCGCTGCAGAGAACGTCGATATCGTGCTGCGAATTCGAGGTCTCTCACGCTCGGAGCGTAACGGCCGGGTGGCCCAGGCGCTGGCCGACCTCGGGCTCGCGGACTTCTCGGCCCATCGCCCTGGTGAGCTTTCGGGTGGACAGCAGCAGCGCGTCTCGCTCGCACGCGCGATCGCTGCTCGCCCCGCACTGCTCATTGCGGATGAACCAACGGGTCAGCTCGATAGTGAAACCACATCGATGGTGACGGCCCGGCTCTACGACGCAGCGCGACACCACGGGATCACGATGGTCATGGCCACCCACGACCGAGCAGTCGAGTCGATGGCCGACCGGGTTGTGCGAATGGTGGACGGTGTCGCCCACGAATCCAATGTGTCATCGGCGAGAGCGGAGACATGAGCCAGCCCCGCTCCTTGTTGTTGCTCTTCATCGTGATCGTCGCGTGTGCGACGTGCACGGGAGGGTCTTCAGCCGACGACCAGGTCTCGAGCGCTGTTGACGCGTTCGAAACGGTCCTTTCTGTGGCATCGCCAGATGGTCGGCTTCACGTCGACGTGGGAACGGACGCGGCGGGGCGTCCACGATTCCGGTCATCTCGCCGTACCTCTGCCGGCGTCATGAGCCCGGTACTGCTCGATTCGTCTCTTGGCCTGGAACTGACGATCGACGAGGTGCCAGTCTCGTACGCGTCGGACGGGTCGCTGACCGTGCTCACTCCACAAACGGTCGTCAGCAGCTCCTTCTCGCTACCCACCGGCAAAGCGGTCTCTGAAGAGATCGAGGCTCACCTGGCGTCACTCGCGTACACGACGACGACAGCGGATCGACCACTCCTCCTCGACGTATGGGTATCCGACGAGGGCTTTGCCATCCGGTACGGGCTGGACCCGACCAGCGGCGACCCCGAGCGAGTCCGCTTGGAGTGGGAACGAACCAGTTTCCGTGTTCCTTCCGAGGCGCGGTCGTGGCTGCAAGCCCATGACCCGCCGGGGTTTGTGACCCCGGCATATGAGCGGCTCCGCAATCGCGAGGCCCCAGCAGGTGCTCCGGGCAACGCACCCTACGGATGGACGTTTCCGGCTCTGTTCGCAACCCAAGATTCATGGACCCTGATCACCGAGTCAGCCCCCGGTACCGATGACGCAGCCTCCCATCTATCGAGCGTGTCGGTTGACGGAGAGTTCTTTGTCGATCTCGCCGATCGCGGGGAGGGCAACGGCGTTGGAGATCCACGGCCCGTCCTTACCTTGCCGTGGCGTTCGCCGTGGCGCGTCGTGATGAATAGCGATGACGTCGGCGGCATTGTTGAGTCGAATCTCGTGCGGCATCTGTCCGAGCCCGAGGTCGACCCGCAAATGGACTGGGTTCGGCCGGGCCGCGTCTCGTGGAGCTGGCTGTCGGATCATGCGAGTTCGACCGATCCCGAGTCACTCGAGCGATTCGTTGATCTCGCGTCGGATCTCGGCTGGGAGTACTCCCTCGTCGATGCCAACTGGAACACGTTTGGCGATACCCGATTGGCCGAACTGATCGACTACGCCGCTGAACGCAATGTTGCACTGCTTCTCTGGTACAACTCTGGCGGTCCGAACAACGCCGTGCCCGAAGCCCCGAGAGACCGGATGCGCGATCGGACGATTCGCCGAGCTGAGTTCGCCCGGTTAGCCGAGCTCGGTATCGCCGGCATCAAGGTCGACTTCTTCCACTCGGACAAACCCGACGTCATCAACCTGTATCGGTCGATTCTCTCCGACGCAGCCGATGCGCAGCTCCTCGTGAACTTCCATGGGTCGACGGTCCCACGGGGATGGAGCAGGGAGTTCCCAAATCTCATGACCATGGAAGCAGTACGTGGTGCGGAGATCTACACATTCGACGCCGGCTACGCTGCAGCGGCGCCACGGCAGAACACCGTCCTGCCATTCACCCGAAACGTGGTGGGTTCCATGGACTACACGCCCGTGATTCTCGGCGACACCGTTCGGCGGGTGACAACCAACGGCCATGAGCTCGGCCTCTCCGTCGTCTTCGAGAGCGGGCTACAGCACTTTGCCGACACGCCTGAGGCCTACCTCGAACAACCCGAGCCAGTGATCGATCTGTTGCGCTCGGTGCCGACTGTTTGGGACGAGACTCGCTTCATCGAAGGGACCCCAGAATCACACGTTGTTCTGGCACGCCGTCGCGGCGAGCAGTGGTGGATCGGTGCGATCTCGGCACGTGAGGAGAGTCTGGTCGTGACCGTGGACCTCGATGCCATCGGTGTCGGCGGGGAAACGACGATGACCAGCGTCTGTGATGATCCGGCATGGGGTAGCGACCCTGGGCGCAGCGCAACATGGGACGACCCAACCCAGTACGCCGTCGACATTGGCCCGGCCAACGGCCAGGTCGGTATGACGCTCGTGCCAAACGGCGGTTGCCTCATCCGATTCGACTCCACCGTCGACTAAAACGGACGGCGTTATGCGACGCCGTATCGAGAGCATCCACTCCATCATCAACCGACAGACGTTCATCACGGTCGCCCTCGCGATCGTCTCGACGGCGGTCTGTCGAAACCAGGGCTGGTTCGCCGAGTTTCCGCTGACCCTCATGGGTACCGCCGTCATCTTCCCGATCGTGTTCTCGATCGGTGGTGCGTACAAACGACGCGAGGCGGCCCTCGACGACTACGGCGCGATCAAGGCACACGGTCGAGCGGTGTACTTTGCGACCCGAGACTGGTTCGATGACACCGACACGGAGCTCCAGGATCTCGGGCGAGACCTGCTGTATGACTTGCTCGAGGGCATGCGCACCATGTTCGAGCAGCCCGTCAGCGAGATGGAACACAACGAACGCGAGGTGTACGCGGCGTTCTCAAACTTGTCGATCTTCATCAACTCACTGCGTGACCGGGGGCTCCCGTCGGGAGAGGCATCGCGTTGTAACCAGTTCCTCTCCAAGATGATGGTCAGCTTCGAGCACATCAAGCACGTCTATCAATACCGCACGCCGATGACCCTGCGTGCCTACAGCAAGCTCTTCATCTCCGTCCTGCCGGTGCTGTACGGACCGTACTTCGCGGCCATTAGTCAGGAATACAGTCGCGGGTTTGAGTACGTCATGCCCGTGCTTCTCACCGTGATCTTGGTGAGCCTTGACAACATCCAAGAACACCTCGAGAACCCGTTCGATCAGGTAGGCGAGGACGATCTCTTCATCAACGCCGAGAAGTTCCGGGACCGGCTTCTCGCAACGTAGATCCGTGACGGCTAGTCGTTCCGGCTGAACTCGCTGATCTGGCCCGCCTCGGCTAACTCGCGCTGCAACGTCTTCTCGTCGTACTTGCTGAAGAGGGCAGCTGCGACCATGTAGAGGATGGCGCCGCCCAGACCGGTGAGCCGAACCCCGAGATCATCACCGACATCTCGGCCGAACTGAAGAAGTAGGGCGAACATCACGACGCCGAGCGTGGTCGACAGCTTTTGCAAGAACGTCCGGGTCGCATAGAACATGCCCGCTTGCGCTTCGCCGCCGGTCAACGCGGCGTGCTCGGCGATGTCGGCGAGAATCCACTGCGGCATCACGGACAAGATGGCGAAAGGCAGAGCGAAAACGGCGATGGGCAAGGCCGCCTGCAAGAAGGGGAGTGTGTCGATCAGGCCAAGGGCCGTAATGGCGAGGAAGACGCCGGAGGCGACGAGGAACGCAAAGACGGTCAGTCGCTTGCCGCCACCTTGCTTGCGGGCCCAGCCAGCGACGAGCGGGAAGAGAAAGGCCGACACGATAACCATGAGCAGCAAAAGCACGGTGCTCACCCATTCTTCGAGTTCGAGCAGAACCGTTACGTAGAACAAGATGCCGGTTTGGATGATCGCAAGCCCGCCGAAATAGGCGAAGTCCGCTGCGGCATAGAAACGAAAGAACTTGTTGCCGAGCACACCCTTTAGCGATTCGAGCAGCGGCATGGTCGATGGCTCCGCATGGGCGTACTTGCGCTCGTCGATCATGAAGACGGGAACCATCATGAACAACAGCGCCACCGTACACACGATGCCGACCGCTACCTGCCAACCCCGAACCACCGAGAACGGGCCGTCGAGGAGCCCAGCGAGAAAGAGCGTCGTGGCGGCGAGCACGAGGCCGATCGCCCAGGCCATAGACGTCCACGTCGACAGGCGCAGGCGCTCAGCGGGCGTGCTTCCAAGGTCGGCGACGAGTGCGAACGCCGGTGTCACATACGCGGTGAGGCTGATGTACAGCAGCACCTGAATGCCGAGCAGCCACACGATGTTCCAACCGCTCTCTTCACCTACCGGCGGAATGAACATCAACAGTGTCAGGATCGCTCCGGGCACCATTCCGGCAGCCATGAACGGGATACGTCGACCCTTGGGGTGGTTGCTGCTGTCGGAGCGACTGGCGATGATCGGGTCCGTGATGGCATCGGTGAATCGGCCGGCGGCTGCGATCAAGGCGATGACGTTGAGGATCCCAAGCACGGTCGTATCGGTGACGAGACTGGGAAGTCCAGCGGTGTCGGGCGGCAAATAGAAGAACACCAGGAGCGTATTGAGCAGGTTCAGCAGAATGCTCATGCCGAGATAACCGGCGGCCAGCGCGAGAACGATCTTTTGTGGAAGCTCCTCGGATGTTGGGCTGGTCTCGGTCGTCATCACCGTATCTTGCACCACTATTGACCGAATCATTCCATTAAGGCCTGTGGGTTCCGTGCCGAACTCTCGGTTGATGATTCTGCTCGACGAAGCTGTTGAACGATTCCAACGGGCCGGCAAGCCCTACGACGTTCAGGTTGCTCGGTGGAAGCGCCGCGCCAAGTTTCGCCAGCACATCGCTGCGATCGAGAAGGAAATCGCTCCGTTACGCCTGCCCGACGAGTTGCGTGCGTTCTGGAGTCGGTGGGACCCGGCGTCGATTGGTTGGCCAATCTTTGATGGTTTCATCCCGCTCGAGGACCTCGTGGAACGGCGCGCGATGGACTATCCGCCGTGCCCCGCAGTGTTGCTGCCGATCGCTGACTGGCAGCACGCTCGAATCTGGATCGAACTTGCAACCCAAGACCATCCCGGCGGTCGGATCTTCCACACCTATCACGACGAGACCGAGGCCAGCTTGTGGGCCTTTGGAATCTCGGGATTGCTCGATGTGATCAGTGCGGCCCTGGAACGGGATCTCATCGATGACCGAACGGGCGGGCTCCACGGCCCGCACTTTGCTGCGGTCGTCAAGCGGTCGCTCGATGCCGCTATAGGCCCGGACCTCCCTCGTCGGTTCGAAGCAATGGACCGAACGGCCTTCAGCGACCACTGGCTTCGCGCCGAAGGCCTCGATCACGACCATTTCGTACTCCGCGGCGCCACGCACACGGTGCAGAGCTTCCGTCTTGAGCGAGAAGCCTCGCCCCAGGTGACCGCAACGCTTGTTGGAACATACGAGACGAGCGTCGGCGGCGGACCGCTACGAGGTTGTGTTGGTACGTTCACTGACGAGACCGGGTCGCTGCAGGTATTCGTGCCGCAGCTGACGGGCCTGTCGGGAGCTATCGGCGCAGGCGGTGCCGTGGAGATGGACATCCTCGCCGTGGCCCCGAACGGTACCGACCTCAATTCATTGTCTGCAAAGGACGATCTGCAGCGGGCTGCGAACATTGGTCTTTACGACTACGAGAACGACATGATCGTTCGTCTTTTCGAGCAGATGAAGTATCTCGATACGTCGATCGTGGTCACTGGGTTGCGCCCGATTCGATAGCGTCGGAGGATGTCCCACCGCCTGACGGCGATCATCATCCATTGGAACCAAGGCGCCACGTGTCTCGATACCGTCGCGCGATTCCGTGCGCTTGACGAGGTCGAGTCCGTCATCGTGGTCGACAACGGGTCGCGGTCGGACCAACGGGCACTGTTGGTCGACGGTCTTCCCGCTGATGTTCAGCTGATCGACGTGGGTTTCAACAGTGGCTTTGGCCCTGCTGCCAATCGTGGTTGGGAACGGTGGCTCGCAGATCTCGCCGGTACCGAATGGTCAGCGGTCGCTCCACACGACGCGTATCCCACCGACGACGCCCTGCGGCTGTTGCTGGACGCAGCGAGCGATCGGCCACGCGTTGGATTGTTGAGCGCCGACGTCGGGGACAATGCTCGTCCAATCGTCGATCATGTCTTTGGCCCGATCACTGTGCCCGCAGCATCGGATGCAGGTTACGAAGCCGTCGACTACCCCCATGGCACGTTGATGCTGGCGTCGCGAAGCTGCCTTGAGCACATTGGGCTCTTCGACGAGCGATACTTCGCGTACTGCGAAGAAGCCGATCTGGGCTTGCGGGCCCAGCGCGCTGGGTACGACGTTGGCCTGGTGCGCGGTGCCAGGGTGATCAACCCGCAGGTCAACACACCAACGGGGGTCGTCGACTACCTCAAGGAGCGCAACACCGTGCTGCTCGTGGCGACACACTTCGGGGTTCGAAAGGCAGCCATGCGATTCGCCATCGCAGTGTGGCAATTGGTCGATGGGACGGTGCGACCGACGAAGCGAGGCGAGTATTGGCATGCCGGTGCTCGCAGGCGAGCGCTCATCGACATCGTCCGTAGGTCGTGGGGGCCGCCGCCCGAGTCGGTCGTCGAATCGACCGCAGCCGGAAGCTAAGCGATGGCGCCAGCCTCAGCGCTCAGTCGAGCGGGGGGAGATTGCCAAAGTCGAGATCGGGTAGCGGTTCGCGTTCGGGTGCCTCGCTTACGATCTCGATGTCCTGACGAATTCGCTCCGGTTCAAGCACCTCGGCAATTCCCGTCATCGCCGCGGTGATAAGTCCGCCTGCCAAGGTGCGCCCGGCTCGTTGGGCCAAGGTGGGGTCCGCTTTGTCGGGCCGAACCGCTGGCTCGAGAGCGCAGCCCTCGATCGTCACCCGATGCATGACGCGTCGCTCTCCGGGGTAATCGTTGCGCGCCAGATGCCACATTGCCCGGTTATCCCAGAGCGCAACGGTGCCCGGTTCCCACGTGCATTGGCCAACAAACTCGGGAAGCTGACAGTGCTCGTATAGCTGGTTGAGAAGGGCGAGGCCCTCGTTCTCCTCCATCCCAACGATTCCAGTGGTGAACTCGGGGTTCACGTAGAGGGCTTTACGTCCACTGATCGGGTGGCGAATCACGACCGGGTGGGTCACGTCGTCCATGGCATCGGCAATGTCCGCGTTGGCGAGCCGGCCCGCATAGGAGTCCCCATCGGCAATGGCAGCGGTTCCAAAGGAGCGTTGTGCTGAGTGGGTTGCATGAAGGGCTTCGAGTGCTCGTTGGGTGCTCGAGCTCAGTGCGTCGAACGCCGCGTACATCGAGGCAAACATCGTGTCGCCGCCGCTGGACGGTAGCTCTCGGGCAACGAGAACCGAACCGAGTGCCGGTTCTCGGTCATAGCTGTGGTCGGCATGCCAGCCGCTGCCGATGTTTTGGGTGTCGGTCGCTTCTTTGACGACGAGCGCGATTTCTGGAAATCGGGAGTGCGCGGTGAAGAACCGGTTGACGTTGATGTTGCCCCAGCGCCGAGCGAAATGGAGATGGTCCGTTTCAGTGAAGATCTGGTCGCGGAAGATCAACAGGCCGTAGTTCGCAAACGCCGCTTCAATCTGGTTCCAGTCCCCGACGGTGATCGTCGTGAGATCGACATACCGAACCTCGGCTCCTGCCCCCTCCATTGGACGAATCTCAAGCGGGGTCATAGCTCCAGTCTGCCGACGAACGGTGTCGACCTGCAAGGGTCCGCCCAAATCGAATCCGGTCGGTAAGACTGAGTCGATGTCTCGCTATCAGCATTCCATCTCGGACGGCGACCCAGAGCAGGTCGACGTTCGAGATGCGGCAACGGTCATGATCGTGCGAGACGATCCCGAATTCCAGGTGCTTATGGTGCAACGTGCGTCGCGTGCTGCGTTTGGGGCGAGCGCCTGGGTGTTTCCGGGAGGACGGGTCGACCCCGAGGATGCCGTGCCCGATCCGGTGCTCGCCACGGGACGAACCGATGCTGAGGCTTCAGAGATTTTGGGTGTGGAGCGGGGCGGACTCGCCTGGTGGATCGCCGCGATACGCGAGACCATCGAAGAAGCCGGGCTCTTGTTGCTCGACGAAGCCGCGTCATCGAGGGTGACTAACGCCGAGCTCTCCACCGTTCGCACGATCGTGCAGGCCGACAGCGCAGCACTCTTTCCGCAGCTTGCCGAACACGGTCTACAGCTCGACCTGGCTGCGTTGCACGAGGTCGCCCGCTTCATCACCCCGCTCGGTCCGCCACGCAGGTTCGATACCAGGTTCTTTGTCACTGCATCGCCGGCGGGGCAACTCGTATCGCCCGATGAGAGCGAAGTGGTCAATGCCCGCTGGGTCTCGCCGGCCGAAGCGCTCGACCTTTGGGGTAGTGACGACTTTCCACTTATGTCGGTAACGCACCGGATGCTCGCCTGCCTACGGCGTTATGACAACGTCGCGTCGCTCCTCGAAACCGCACGCTCGAGACCAGACGCGCGCCGCGTGCGCGTTAATGATCCCGATGGCGCCTATGAAGTTCTCTTGCCGGAAGATCCTGGGTACGACGACGCCGACCTCGAGATCGAGCACGGCTGGGTACGGCTCTAACCGTGCTGTCCTGACTTAGGCAGCTTGGGACGTCTCGGTCGCTGACGTGGCCGAGGACGCCTTCGCCCGCGAGGAACGACGGCGCTCGATTGGATCGGAGACAACGACCCACCGATCGCCACTCGAACTCAGCACACCCTCAACAACACAGCCGGGTCGAATCGGTGGACGGCGAAGGGCGAAGTCGGTGCACCCGCCGAGAGAAATCGGTAGGAAGGTGCCGTCGCCGTGATTCGCCGGTGTGGCTTCTGCTCCGTTCGCTCCCAACAACAGGAACCGACGCTGACGCGACTCACGCCATTGTTCGGAGTCGTCGCGGATGGTGTTTGGGTTGGCGTACAGCACGAGCGTTGGCGACGTGCTCCGTCGCATTGCTTTGCTGTCGTCTTCGCCGCCCTGGAGCAAGGTGAGGGTTGGGCCGTCCACATCGCTGGTGGCCGTGCGATCCTCGTCTTCACCGAACAACGGCTCGGTCAAGGTTCGTTCGATCACGATGCGACAGGCAGGTCGCGCCGACGCGAATCCGGCTTCGTCGAACCAATGCTCACGCTCGGGGAGGCAGAGGCGAAGGATACGCTCGGGATTGCTGATCCGGTAGGAGTCGAGCGCGGAGGTGACGGCGATCAAGCCGGGCCGGGCCGAAGCAACAACGATGGGCGAGTCGGGATTGTCTGCGGCGTATCGGTACAACGCAGCCGCAGAGGTCGTGTTCGCCGTTTTGGCGCGGTGCGTAGAGACATCCTCGATATGCACCAGCGTGCCGAGACCGAGGGTGTGAACCACCGACGCGATCCCAGCATCGTCGGGGGACACCGCGTGATCCTCAAGACGGAAGTGCTCGGGGTCAAAGAGCGCGATCGATTCTGCGAACGACGGCAGCCCGCCAGGGCTGAGGTCGCGGCCATCGGTGCGTCCAAAGGGGGTGCAGATGGCAACACCGTTGCTCCACGGCCGGCCATCGCGGAGTTCGACGTCGTTCAGCTTGAACGACGCAAAGCGATCCTTGAGCAGGCCCATCCATGACAGGTCGAGGCGTGCGTGCGAAAGTCCTGAATCGGGGATGATCGTCCCGGCGATCATGACCGGTACGCCGCGAGCGTACGTGACCGCAGGAGCAACGTCGGGAGAGTTGCTCATGACGATGACGAGGTCAGCGTCGGATGAATCGGCGAGCGCGTCGGAACGCGACAGTGCGATGGTTGTGACGAGTTCGTTGAGGCCGACAGGCCCGTCTTCACCGAGGGCACAGAACGAGAGCGATGCTTCGAATTGCTGGTCCTCGAGGAATACCTCTTCGGTCTTCCACCACGCAGCGGTGTGAAGTTCGCCAAAGGTCGTGGCGCCGCTGTTGTCGCGTGACGAGCTGCCAGGCGCGACGACGTGTATTGCGCTGATATCGACGCCGAGGTGACGCCACAGCTGTCCGATGTTCCCGAGAGCAGGAAAAACCGAGACGTCTCGGCCTCGTGCTCGTCCAACGTCGGCACCGACGCCATGTAGATCCAAGATGAGTTCGGCTCGCATAATCGCTTGTCCTTTGCGTGGCCCGGGGCTATCCCGCCACGATTCCGATCGGACGTGCGCCCACTATTCATAAGGGTCGATCGGCCTAGACATTCTTCGGTCGTTCCGTACTCGATCAGACCTGCTCCGGTTATGGTGCGCCGATATGAAGCGCGCAGAGAAGGCCGACCGAATCGGCGAGATGCTCGACGAGCTCTACCCGGAGACACCGGTACCGCTCGACCACACCGACCCGTATACGTTGACCGTTGCCGTAGCCCTGTCGGCGCAGACGACGGACAAGAAGGTCAACGAGGTCACGCCGGGCCTCTTCGCTGTTGCCGGCACGCCGGAGAAGATGGCGGCGCTTTCACCCGATGAGATCCATGCGCTCATCAAAGAGATTGGTTTGGCCCCAACGAAGGCGCGCAATCTCTCGACGATGGCTCACCAGATTCTCGACGCCGGTGGGGAGATCATTCCGGACTGGGACTTTCTTGAGTCTCTTGCCGGGGTGGGCCACAAGACCGCGAGTGTCGTCATGGCCGGTGCGTTTGATATTCCGGCGTTTGCGGTCGACACCCACATTCATCGACTCGCCCATCGATGGGGTCTGTCGAATGGGACGACGGTTGAGCGCACGGAGAAGGACCTCAAGGCGGTTTTTCCTGAAGACACCTGGAATCGTCGCCACCTGCAGATCATCTTCTTTGGCCGCGAATACTGTCCGGCTCGGTATCACGATCTTGCCGAGTGCCTGATCTGTTCGTGGGCATCGACCAAAAAGCAGATGGCGGCGGAGGCAAAAATGAATGCTCCGGCAACGAAGCGCAAGAAGACCTAGCGCAAGAAGGCCTAGCGCAAGAAGACACAGCCGGGTCGAGGCCCGACGAGCCAGATCTAGGTCCAGGCGGAGATGAACTCGTCGCGTCCCTGGGCGTCGATCGGCATCCACTTCTCGACGACGGAGACAAATCGAGCGTTCGGCGAGATAAAGAGCAGCCGAAGCTGGGTGCTGTCAGGACGAGATTTGTGAAGGACCTCGAGAACCTCGACCTCGCAGAATTCGATTCCCAACTTGAGCCGGGCTCGGGCGTTTGCGGGAAACGTCTGTCGTCCCTTCATGACGATCTTGGCGCCGTCCATGGACACGTTGACGGTCGTGATGAACTCGCGATGGGTCGACACTCGGCCGAACCGTGACTTGGTGGCCCAGAGCAGCTCGCCGTTTGCTTGAATATCGACTCGGTGAAAGAAGCGTCGGTTCATTATGCCGCCATTGGTTCTTCGTGGTCGAGCGCCTCGGATACTTCGAGATCGGTAATCTCAGAAACTTCGAGATCGGTGACCGGCTCGACCGGTTCGTCGACGACGGGGGCTTCGGGAAGGATCACTGTGGTGTCTGCGTAGACGCGCAACGCAGTACTTAGCCCGGCGTGGGGTGCAACAACCCGCACGCGGAGTCCGGCGCGTCGCGCCGCATGGGCGATCTCGCTAAAGGCATGATCGCCCGAAACAATGCAGAGCTCGCTGTAGCGATCGGCGGCATGAGTGGCGTCGACAGCGTCGATAAGCGCTTGGTCGGCTCCATCCTTGCCCTTGCCGGTGACGATCTTGGCGCCAGGGAAATGCTCGTTGGCAAGGAACGCGAGATGCGGGTTGCAGCCAACGATCAACATGTCGCCGGGGCGACGAGCTTGGGCGAGCGAGAGAATTTCGGTAGATCGATCGGGGCGTCGCTGTGCGTCGGAACCTTGATGGTGCCCGAACAGCATGTTTTCGAGATCGATCAGGACGATCTTACGAGAACCGTCATTTCGTTTTCTTCGGTCGTAGATCGCCTCCACCATGATGGCCCTATCGGCGTATCAGCGAACGTTCTTGAGGCGCTCGGCCAGCATTTCACATCTCTTTTGGGATGAGCGCTGAAAGCTGGTCCCAGATGTGCCGAGTACGCGGGATGAGCAACGGATCTCGGACCTCGATGCTCGTGGTGGTCTCCCCGCCGAGCATCGGATCGAGTAACACGGGATCCATGGTCGTAACGGGAATGTCCCACTGCTGCGAGAGCGTTGCGGGCAGATTCTCGATGGACGCACGGTGGGCGAAGTTGAGTGCAATGACCTGGTCAGCGGACGGGAGTTGCGTGAGCAACTGTTCGTGGTAGTGAATCCACAATCGGACTCCAAGGTCCGGTGTCTCCCAGAATGCCCGGTCAGACGGGTCGATGCCGCGGGTGTCGACGAACCGTCGCACGTGACGTCGATGCAACGATGCAATGGCATCGGCTGGTCGTCGAAACACCACGATTACCTTTGCGGTCGGCGAGGCGTCGAGCCAGTGGTCGAGAAAGAGGCAGAGACGCGGATCCTTGATCGCCCACGGCCGTCCGCTTCTCGCCCGTCGGCGAACATGAGCGTGAATCCATGACCGGAGTTCATCGTCGGCCCCAGGTTGTGGGTCGGTCGGAGACTTCCATGTCAGCCCAACCCGCCGCAAGGCGTCGTCGTGGGCCGCGATGACCTGCACGTCTTCGAAGTGGCCATATGGGTTTGCCGGCTCCGCTCCGAGCAACTCATCGCCGAGATGCAGCCCAGCGGTATGGAGTGCGCGCGCAACAGCGGAGGTGCCGCTGCGGTGGAAGCCCGCGATCAATACAGGTGGCGTCACGCTCTGCCCTTCGCGAGAACGACCACGGCTCGGTCGAGGGGGGATCCGGCGTGTTCTCGGATTCCCCAGATGCCAGCGACCGCGGTGCATGCAGTGGCCGAGAGTAGCCATTGTCCAAAGGCATGAAACCCAATGGAAATCGATCGAATGGTTTCGCCGGGAATTCGTACGGCCAGCGCGGCGGGCCGCTCGTCGTGGGAGTCGGTCCATTCGGTCGAGAGCCAGTCGATCGAGCCAAGATCCTCGAAGTCGACGACGAGCGCCTGCCACTCGGCGGTTACGCGGCCAATGACGGTGTCTTCGTCGTGTTGCATGCCCTTGCGGGCCTTGGTGATGTGATTCGCCATGTCCGATGGCGCGGTGGCCGAGTACGTCGCCCCAACCTGCCGGGCGAGACGTTCTGCTACCGGGCTGTTCGGGTCGGAGGAATGTGTGACGATGTCATGCTCGGTGAGAACGCTCAGTGCTGGTCGTAAGGCGGCGAGTGCATCCGGCGTGCAGTCCGAGACGTCGACAACGAGCGGACAGGAACGCGCGTGCTCATCGAGAAGTTCCCACGGAAACGAGAGCGGATCATCGATATAGGCAATGTCGGCTGCAGCAACGCGTGAGACGATCACCTGGCCCGGAGTCGAATCGTCATCGCCGAAACGTCCGGCATATCGAAACGCGGTCACGAGGCTGAGTCGCCCCAGGTGTCGAGCAGCCGTTGGAAACCAGCGGTGCGTCGTAGCGCAGCTCCGATGGGAGAGGAATTGAGGCGATCGAGAGTCCAAGCGAAGTCCTGTGCCATCAGGTTCCGCTCATGTCGGATGGTGTCGCGCTCGGTTTCGGCGGCATCGAGGGCTCGCTCGACCTCGCCGAGCCGCCGCTGGAGATGGGCCGCTTCGAATCGGAGAAAATCCAGCTCGGCTTTTTCGTCATCGGTGATCGGCGTAACCGGTGTGAGGCCGAGGTCGTCCATGCAGCGAGCGTAGCGGAGGGGCTAGGTGCCGACGGTGGCAAGCACCGCGGCGAACTCGTCGCGCTCGCGCTCGAGCCGATGGAGTTGTGCGGTTGCGCGCCCATGCTCGACGAGCGACGAGCGAAGCTCGGCGTTCACACTGAGCGTACGTAGTGCATCGATGTGTGAATCGACATCGTCGTAGTCGGCGACCATCGCATTGTGTTCGGGTCGCACATATGTGGCATTTCCGCCCACGACGGCGGTGATGACCGCGACGCCCGCCGCCATGGCTTCAAGTCCCGGCAGATAGAAGCCCTCCTCGGGGCCCGGGGCGCAGAGAAAGATGTCCGCGCCGTGGTAGCGGTTACGAAGCGATGGCCAACCGAGCGGTTCGCGGACAGAGATCCAGGCAACCTGCGGGGCGTCGTCGGTTTCAGCCAGCCGTTGTTGGATCCGGTCGCCAAGATCGGACTTCCACGTCGTGTACAGAACACGGGCGACTCCGCGGTCGGGCGGTGCGGCGGTTGGTCGCTTCGAGAAGTAGTCGATGTCGTGTCCCTCGACGATCGTGTGCAACGGGTGACGTTCGTTCACGAGGGGTCGAATCGCCGAGGTGACCTCGTTCGACACGGTGATCCGGGTCATTGGCCGGTGCAGTAACCGGTAGTTACGGCCGTCTTGCCATCGGGGGTTGGCATGGCGCGTGCCTTGGATGAGGTGGATCAGTCGGGGCCCGAGGCTGTTGGTGGTCGATCGTTCGATCAGCTCATGGTGGGTAGGGTCGGTGAACAACACCGCTTCGCTGCGATCGATCGTCAGCTCGTCAAGGGGATGTACGGCGACGTTGTCCGAGTCGACGAGGCGTTGCACGACGGGAAGCTTCATGACCAATGCGTCGTTCGTCGGCATTGGCGGAGCCCAGAGTTGAACCCGTCGACCCAGCTGAGCGGCGTGATCGGCGTAGTCGAGGATCTTGATGACTCCGCCGGCGAGTCCCCAGAACGGGACGAGGACGTCGATGTGTGTCGTGGTCATGACCGTTCGGCGGCGGCAGCGAGCGCCGCTGCTGCCCGGGCCAGCGCAGCGCTGGGCGCGAAGCGTGTCGTCGAGGCGTGCGATGCACCAGCGCGCTTGCGCTCAAGAATTGCCGGGTCGCCGAGCTCGGAGCAGACGCGCTTCCACGCGTCGAGATCGTCGGGATCGAGAACCCAGCCAGCGTCGTGTTGTTGCACGATGTCGGAGATCTCACTGTCGACGGCATGGATGAGGGGTACGCCAAGTCGCAGAGCCACAGCGCTTCTCGTGATCATTGCGAATCGGCGTTCGGCGGTCGCCGCAAAGACGTCCACCATTGCGTCCATCCCTTGGACCCAGCGGGCGAACTCGTCAAAGATCATCGGCCCGTGGTGGTGGATGGTGCCCGACGGCAACGCATTGGACGGTGTGCTCGAGGGTGCGCCGCCCCAGTGTCCAGGCAGGAGCGCATGGAGTTCGTGCCCGTTGTCGACGAGCAATTGATGTCCGGGATGAACGGCCGCGAGTGCGCTCCAGGCCTGGGCGTATCCGGCTACCCCGAGCCGAATGCCAGGCTTGTCGCTGGCTGGGGGCGTGCTGCGAAGTCCCTCGGGCAGCGGCACCGGCATCTCGACGACCGACAGTCGATCGGCCATATCGGCGTCGACGATCGACGGCAACCCGAAGTCTCCGGTGCGGATTGCATCGACATCGGGCCGTACGAGCCAGCCAAGTCCGTACCCGAGCTTGCGATGGCCGTTCACCCAAACCGAATCTGCGAGGGCCATCGCCCGAGACTTCTCGGCCGACTGGTCCTGCCATGGACGCGTTGCCCCACTCGACGCCAACGACTCGAGAAGCTTGGGGGCGAAGAGGTCGTACACGAAATGCACCCCAGGAATCGGGCGCAGATGCGGGGAGAGGTTGGCATTGATGAACACGACAACCTCGAATCTCCGCTCGATGATGATGTCGTGAATCGTCGCCGGTTGCGTAACGATCGCGCCCTTCGGAGGCTCGGGAGTCTCGTGGCCGAACAAGAGCGCGAGGAGATCTGCAGGAACGAGCACGGTGACCTCGTGACCGTGCTCCCGCAGACCTTCGGCCAATCCGGCTGCTCGAATACCCGGAGCGGCTACAGGCACCCCGAATCCGGGAATGACGTCGTTGGAAATGACGAGAACGCGCACGGCTGAACAGTAGCGCTGCGAGGCGCTGCCCAGGGCTACCCGTCGACGAGCAGGGGTTATGCCCGGGGAACGAACGCGCTGTTTGGACGCTCCCGGCGCAACCAAGCCATTGCGATCAGGCCGGCAGCGGTGGCCAAGGTGACGACGATAGAGATACCACTGGAGATCCCGAGAATCGAACAGATCGCGCCGGCGATGACCATGCCGATCGCAACGAGCAGGACACGCACCGCAATGTGTGATGTGCCCGGGGCCGCTTGGGCACGAATTGACTCGAGCAGCCCGCCGATGCCAATCGACATGGTGGAGAGCCCAACAGCGACCGCCGCGAGGTGGTCTCGATCGAGCAATTCGAAGGGGTCGTCCTTCGCTGGAATCAAGCGATCGGGGAACGCAAACTTGTAGCCGAGCCAGGCAGCGATTGCGCCGGTAGCCGCGCCCAGGACCATGCGCCAGGTGCGCGGTGCGATAAGCGTGAGAGCAACCAAACCTCCGGCGACGAGCGTGAACCCCATCAGCGCAATCAGCGTGTTCGCGACAGGACCGACGAACAGAACTGCGGCGACGCCCACGACCCAGCCGCCCACCATCATCCGCAGCGGTACCGCAGAGTCCTGCTTGATCAATTGTGGTTCGAAAGAAAAGGTCATGGGTTTGTGGATCAGGCCCGCCGGTCGGTACGCCACCGTAGTCAATGCGCTGCGGACTTCCTAGACAGCATGGGAGAAGTCGGTCACGCCTCTCCGGCTGGTCCCTTCTTCTCTTCTATACGTTCGATGAGACGCTCGTACGTTTCAACGGGTTGTGCACCCGGGACGGCAAAGGCGTGTTCAAACACAACCGTTGGTACTGCGGTGACGTTGCTCTGAACAGCGCTGTTGTGCTCATCGATCACCATCTTTGCGAAGGCGTCGTGGTTTTCGCGAGCGACGGTCGCGAGGCCGTCTCGGTCGATACCGATGTCCTCGGCGAGGTCGAGCAGCACGTCGCTATCGCCGATGTTGCGGTTCTCGGTGAAGTACGCCGTGAGCAGCCGGTGGTGATAGTCGTCTGCCCGGTCGGGAGCGAACGCGCGGACCGCCTTGTGCGCGACCTGGGCTGGAACGCTTGAGGGAGGTTGTCCTTCGTCACTCGCCCAGACGGTGAATGCCGCATCTGGCTCTTGTTCAGCAGGATTGAGCCAGCTCTTGGTGTACTCGATGAACTTGTCGCGATCACCGGTCTTCGGCTCGACGCGAAGGAGGAAAGATTTCCACTCCATTGTGATGCGGTCGCCGACCTGCTCGGCCAACTTGTCGAGACGCACGGTCGCGACGTAGCACCACGGTCAAAGAAAGTCTGAGTAGACGGTGAGATGTACCGGTTCGGTCGTTGTCATGTTCAGACAGTAGCGAGAAAGTCGATCGTCGACTGGCGCGCTGCTTTTGCTGCAGCGTTGAACACGATCGATCCACTCGATGCGCGCCGAACGCCGGCCGCGGCAAGTTCGCTGTTGGACGGTCCGTCCGGGAACGCGAGAACGTTGAGTGGAGCGGCGACCTCGCTGACGAGAAGCTCGATGTCGCCGAGGTTCTTCGGGCCGGGTGCATACAGACACAGCGCACCGGCATCACGAAAGCTATTGAGTCGGGTGATCGTGTCGTCGAGGTCCTCGATGCCATAGAGATGGTTCTCGGTGCGAGCCGTCAGGACAATGTCGTGGCGGGCGCACTCGGCGGCCGCGATCGCGACGGCCTCGGTGGCGGCACCGAGTGGGTCGATCGAGGAGGTCTTGGGGTTGTAGTCCTCGATAGAAACGCCCGCCGCGCCAGCCTCGGCGAGAAGTTGGACGGTTCTGGCGATGCCGCCGGGTGCCTCTGGAAAGAGCCGTTCGCTATCGACGTTGAGCGGAACGTCGATATACGCCGTCAGGTCTGCGACATGGGCGACGAGTTCATCGCGAGTCACGAGCTGATCGTCTTTGCCGATCGTGCGACCGAATCCGGCGCTGGTCGTCGCAAGCGCAAGGGCTCCGGCCTCCTGCATCATGCGTGCCGAACCCCTATCCCACGGATTTGGCATGGCGAAGAAGCCGGACTCGTGAAGCGCACGAAACGTCGCCGCCTGCGCTCGCTGGCGGCTCTGCGACGCCGGAACTGCTTCCTCGCCCAAGCAGTGCACCCACCGATCTTGGCTCTGCCCGGGTTCCCTGCCGAGGTTGCGAACCAGGGGAGTGGGGCGAGCGGCCAGCGCAGACAGCGTCGAGTCGACCTCATCGACACTGTCGAATGGATGCATGCGATCACAACGCTGGCGAAGCTCACCAGGGGTCTGGGCATCACGCAGACCAAGCACCGCAAGCACCGCAATCTCGGCATCGTCGAGCGGGAGCACCTCGTTCGTAACATGGCGATGTTTCCACGCCCGAGACCCCGTTGGCTTCACGCTTCGAGCAAGGCCGCGTTCACGCAAGCCCATAACCGCAGAGTCGACATCACGCTCGCTCAACTCCATAACCGGCTCGCGGCTGGTCTTTTGGTTACACGCCGAGCGCAGCGAATTCGTACTCAACGGGTACTGGTCGGGTGTTGTCCGCTCTTTTTCGATCAGCGAACACAGCACCCGAATCTCTGGGGCGGTCAGGTCGAGTTCCATTCGCCGAGACTATGTCGTCGTCGGGACTTCCGCCCGACATTGGTCGTCGTCGGGGCATACCTCGCATGCCTCTTGCACATCGCTCCAGTCCTGTTAGGCTAAATGTACGTACATTTGGACAATAGTGTGACGGTCGGCATAAAGTCGACGTATCGTGACCCACCCGACGAAAGGCTCGCCCTCATGATCTTCGAACAGCACTACCTCGACTGCCTGTCGCAGGCGTCGTACTTCATCGGCGACGAAACCACCGGCCGTGCCGTCGTCGTCGATCCTCGTCGCGACATCGCCCCGTACCTGGAAAGCGCGACTGGGCACAACATGACGATCGAACTCGTCCTCGAAACGCACTTCCACGCCGACTTTCTCTCCGGCCACCTCGAACTCGCCGATGCCACCGGCGCAACCATTGCCTACGGCAGCAAAGCCGAAACCGAGTTCGCCTCTCGCAAGCTCGACCATGGCGAACGAATCGAGCTCGGCGAGGTCGTGCTCGAGGTTCGCCACACCCCCGGCCACACACCCGAATCGATCAGCATCGTCGTCTACGAAAACGCTGATAGCCCCGCGCACGCCGTACTCACCGGCGACACGATGTTCATCGGTGATGTCGGACGTCCGGACCTTTTGTCGTCAAAAGGTGTGACGAGCGAAGAATTGGCGAGCGACCTCTACGACTCGCTCCATACTCAGCTCATGACGTTGCCCGACGAGACGATTCTGTACCCCGGTCATGGCGCAGGCTCGTCGTGTGGAAAGAACCTATCGTCGGACACCTCGTGCACGATCGGAAAACAACGCGACAACAACTATGCGGTCGCTGACATGACCAAGGAACAGTTCATCCAGGTGGTTACCGATGGTCAGACTGCACCGCCGGGATACTTCTCCTACGACGCGATGCTCAACCGGCAAAATCGCCCGCTGCTCGACGAGCACGCGGCTCCCCAGGTTCTCTCGATCGCTAACGTCGTTGCACGCCAGGCCGACGGTGCCGTGGTTCTCGACACCCGCTCACCCGATGAGTTCGCGCTCGGCCATGTGGCTGGATCGATCAACATCGGCCTCGCGGGTCGATACGCCGAGTTCGCCGGCGGAGTCCTGTCGCCAGAAGCCGAGATCATTCTGGTCACCGAAGAAGGCCATGAACTTGAGGCCAAGGTCCGCCTTGCTCGAATTGGCTTCGACAACGTCATTGGGTGCCTCGTCGAGCCAGCTCGATCGTTGTCGCAGAACCCGGACCTCGTCGCCCGGAACTCGCGCGTCACCGTGGCGCAGATGCGCGAGGCCATCGAGAACGTCGCCGACCTCCAGCTCGTCGATGTTCGCCAGCCCGGCGAAACCGAGAACGGCGTCGTCGACGGCGCGATCGTCATTCCATTGACCCGTCTGAACGAGCGGCTCGGTGAGCTCGACCCCGCGAAGCCCACGATCGTGTATTGCGCTGGCGGCTTCCGTTCATCGATCGCTGCGAGCCGAATGATCGGTGCAGGGTTCACCGACATCTCCGATCTTCTCGGCGGGTACGGCGCATGGACCGCAGCACACGCACCGGCGTAGTCACCACCCGAAGTACGACAAGGAACCACGATGTATGACCTGCTACCCGACCGCCTGCCCTGGTTTATCGGAGGCCCGATTCTCGGACTGCTGATCGTTGGGCTATTCGTTCTTGCGAACCAACCGCTCGGAGCGAGCGGTGCCTACGTCCAAACGGCCGGACTGTTTCGCCGGAGCGAGGGCGTGGTCAAGTGGCGAGTCTGGTACTTCGTAGGCCTGTTCGTCGGCGGCCTCCTCGTGACCCGAGTGTTCCGAGAAGACGCAGGGGTCCGGTCGGGATACGACGCACTGCGCGAGGTCTTCCCGCTCGGCGTCACCGTCCCGCTCGTTTTGGGTGGAGCGATCCTCCTCGGTTACGGAGCAGCGCTCGCCGGCGGATGTACCTCGGGTCACGGAATGTGCGGCACCGCCCAACGGTCCCCGGCGAGCCTTGCAGTGACGGCCACCTTTATGGCCACGGCGATCCTGACGACCTTCATCCTTCGTATCGCAACCGGCGGTGCCCTGTGAGCAACACGGCGAAGTTGAATGTGATCGGCCTGCTGTTTGGGGCGATGTTTGGTGGCGTGCTCGGTGCAATGAACCTGCACGAGTACGACACGATCCATGCAATGCTGCGCCTTGACGAACCCGACATCTTCCTGTTCATGGCCTCGGCGATCGTGGTATCTGCGCCGTTGCTCTGGCTGCTCGAGCGTACGGGCTTCACGACACCGCTCGGTGGCGAGCTTCGCCTCTCGCGTTCGAAGCCCGAAGCGCATCACCTCAAGGGCGGTGCGCTCTTCGGAATCGGGTGGGCCATCGCCGGAACGTGTCCCGCCCCAGCCCTCGTGATGTTCTCCTCGGGCGCCATGTTGAGCCTGATCGCTATCCCCGGAATCTTCATTGGGCTGCATCTTCGAGAACGACAACAACGGGGTGCAGGACACTCGGGCGACGGTGAACACCGCGATCTCGTGACCCTGTCGAAGTGATCTCCGTTCGCGGGCCAAGCTCCTCCGACGTTGTGGCGGGGGCTTCGGTCGCATTCATCGTCATCCCCCAAGCGCTCGCCTACGCCGACCTCGCAGGAGTGCCAGCCCAAGCTGGTCTCTTCGCCGCAGCGTTGCCACCGGTTCTTGCTGCGCTCTTCGTGTCCTCGAAGTATCTGCAGACGGGGCCGGTGGCGCTAACCGCATTGCTGACATACGGCGCGCTCGAAGGCCTCGCCGAACCGTTCTCTCCGGAGTACGTCCGGCTCGCCGCGCTGCTGGCGTTCCTCGTTGGCCTGACCCGAGTGCTGCTCGGCCTCCTACGTCTCGGGGGAGTGGCGTACCTGTTGTCGGATCCGGTGTTGACCGGGTTCACGACGGGCGCCGCGTTCTTGATCATCTCAAGCCAGCTCCCCAAGGTGCTCGGCGTAGCGGGAGGCAGCGACGGAGTTCTCGCCAACGCGTTTGCGAGCGTGAGCTCGCCGGGCTCCTGGAGCGCATCGAGCATCGCCTTCGCAATCGCGACTGCCATCGCAGTTCTCGGCGGTCGAAAGATTCACAAGCTCTTTCCCGGTGTGCTGTTTGCGGTGATCGGTGGCGTCATCGTCTCCTCGATCACGGGATACTCCGGGTCGACGATCGGCGATCTCCCCGGCGGCTTCTTGTCCATTTCGGCGTCGTTCCCATGGTCGAGTGCGGGGGCGCTCGTTCCCGCTGCGTTGCTCATTGGCCTGATCGGCTTTGCTGAGCCATCCTCGATCGCTCGCGTCTTTGCGACGGCAGAACGAACCCCATGGGACGCCAACCGGGAGATGATCAGCCAAGGTGTCGCCAATCTAACGTCGGGCTTGTCGGGCGGATTTCCCATCGGGGGCTCGTTCTCCCGGAGTTCGCTCAATCACGCAGCGGGAGCGTCGAGTGCGTGGTCGGGTGCAGTAACCGGCCTCGTGGTGATCGCTGCGCTGCCGCTTACACCGCTTCTCGCAAACCTCCCAACGGCGGTCCTCGGGGCGCTCATCATCACCGGGGTCGCCAAGCTGATCGATATTGGGTCACTTGTTGGACTGGTCCGGGAGTCACCAGCTCAAGCCGTCGTCGGCATCGGCACACTGGTCGCCACCCTCGCGCTCGCCCCTCGGGTCGAGCGCGGAGTCCTCGTCGGCATCGTTCTCGCCTTGGCCGTGCACTTGTATCGCGAGATGACCGTGACCGTCAGTCACGAGGTTTCGCCAGAAAAGCTCATCGTCCGGCCCCAAGGCGTTCTGTGGTTCGCAGCCGTGCCGCAGATCGAGCGGGCATTGCGGACATTGCTCGCGGAACATGTCGAGATCGAACAGGTCGACATCGACCTCAGCGGCGTTGGCCGACTGGACTACTCAGGAGCCGCTGCACTCGAACGCGTCGTTGAAGAACTGCGTGCGTCAGGAACGATCGTCACGATCGTCCACGTGCCCCCGGGAGCGCGGCGGGCGTTCACGATTCACCTCGAAGGTCAGATGGTGGATCAGTCCTGAACGGGCAGTGGCGACAGCGATTGCCGCAACACTCGCCACGGGCGAGGTGGTGCAATTCGGTCATCACGAGGAAGCCAGTGTCGGGGTCGAAGTAGTACGCCTCGCCAGCCGTGACGGCGCGACGATGACGTGCCGCGACATGATCGGGGAGCGGCTGATTACTCATCGACGAGATCGACGCACCGGTCCGCGAGTCGGCCCTGAGACCAGCGCGGCCACACGCCGAAGAGCGCTGCCCGGGTCTTCTCGGTCCAGCTCGTTGCATCGGGGTCGGCGATTCGGCGAACGGTCTGTCGAATCCCACGCTCGCCGACCTCGTATGCGGCCCAGACTCCCGGATAGTCCGAGGTCGCGCTGACCTCGGTGAACGGAATTTGCTCACCGGGGCCGAGCCAATGCACACGGTTGCGATGGGTGTGTCCCGAGCTGATGAACAGTGCTGGGTTGATCGACGCAAGCGACTCGACCACGGGCAGTGCATTTGTCGATGGGATCCCCGGCGGCCAAAACCATGTGACCGGTGCGCGCTGAATGTTGTGGTGGAGCCCGAGAAACACCCGCTGGTCGACCGATACGAGTTCCTTCAGTGCCTCAGCGTTTCGGGCAAGGTCACCGGTGCCGCGATTGGGTTTGCTCGTGTCGGCGAGCACGAGGCGAACGCCATCGAGGTCGTGGAAGTGCAACGGGGCGTCGGGTAGTCCGAGGAGGCCAGCGCCCACTGCTGGCTCAAGGTCTCGCGACTTCCATACGTCGTGATTGCCTGGCGTGAACATGAACGGAATCGTGATGTCGGCGAACATCTCTTGAGCGAGGTCCCAGTCGCTGGCCGCCCCGGTGTCGGTGAGGTCGCCTTTGACGAGCAGCACTTCGGCACCCCAATCGCTCGCTTCGGTGATTGCCGAACGTCCGCACCGCAACGGGTACGGCTCGTTGTGGTCGTCGGTGATCGACCGGCCGCCCCCAAAGGAATCGGTTCCCAGGTGCACGTCCGATATGGTCGCAAACCGAGCTCGGATCGGCCCCAATGTTGGGCGAGTGCGGACCTCGACGGTGTCGAGTTCTTCCCCTGACTCGGTCCGGATGGTCGCCCGGTATGACGTGTCTGCGTCGAGGTCGCTCACGTTGATCACGGCAACGCCCTGGGACGTCTGCCCCGGTATCTGCCGTCCGTCGATATCGATGATGACGACGTCGGCGGTCGATCGCACGATCAGCTGAGCCGACCGCTCGTCGACGGCGAAGACCTCGTTGTCGACCAACGCGGAGAATGGAGCGGAGACGCGTCTCCTCGGGCTGGACATTGGTTACAGAGCGGAGCGAAGACCGTCGACCACACGCGACCGGAAGCCGGCGTTGACCGCGAGACGCTCCAGATGCTGATCGACTTGCTTTTGCCCCTGCGGCATCTCTCGGCCATCGAAGAACGCGACGACATCGGCCGATGACTCGGCGTCGGTGAGCCACCGAACGCCGGTCAGCATGCGGACGATCGTGTTGGCCGGGAACTGGTCGTTCACCCGCTCCCATGAGGACTTGATTTGCGCCCAGACCATCGGGCCGTGCTCGCGGTTCATCATTGCCTGAGCCAGCACAAACGGCGCGTTCTGCGAACGGATCGATCCGTCGAGGGCCATGTCGACGACTGTCTGGATGTGGCCAGCGCCGGGGAATGCCGGAAGCGCATACAAGTATCGAATCTCCGCCTGCGGATCGTCAGCCGACTCAAACCCGGACCGGAAGGTGGCAAAGTCATCGTCGTTGCCGTTGGCCGCTACGACCTTGACCGACGCCGATCGAAGCTCGGCGTCGGGCGCGGCCATCGCGAGAACGTCCCGAGCCCGTTCTATTGCGGACGTACGCGTCGGGGAATCAGCGGGCGTCAGCGTTCCTGCTGCGTTGAGCAGCGTGCCGCGCAGCTGAGAGGTGCGTTCGGTCTCGCCAACGATTGGATCTGCGCCGAGCTGAGCTCGCGCAGATGCAATGAGCTCATCGACGCGTGCGCCGAGCGCTGCACGATCATTGCTTGCCGCGACGTGGTCGATAAATCCGAGCGCTCCAATGGCGCGTTGCCAGACCGAGACATCGTCCTCGTTGGTGTACCCCGACAGGAGCCCAAGGAAGGCCGCGAGATCGGTCTCGCCAGCGAGTGTCATGGTCCATGTGTCGTCGAGCAGGCCAAAGCGCTCAACGGCTTGGAGGTCATCGACGCCCTGTTCTCCGAGCGAGACGAGCCGGTCGCTATCGAGCTTGACCCGGTAGAAGCCGTTGCCGGCATTGTTAAACGTGACCAGGCTGGCGGCAGGCATCGGAAGTTCGGTCCGGTCGTCGTGAAGCTCGACCGTGGTCACCGTGCCGGCCTCATCACGAACCTGGACCGGGACGGACCAGGTGGCTGCATCGCCCTGGCCGGAGTACGTGAAGCGGCGCTGGCAAATATGCTCGCCCTCGACCTCGATGACCGGGTAGCCGCCTTGGAAAATCCAGGTCTCCATCGCCGCTGTTACCGGACGGCCAGCGGTTGCTTCGAGTGCGTCCCAGAGGTGATGGGTCTCGGTGTTTCCGTACGCATGGGTGTTGAGGTAGTGGCGGATGCCGTCTCGGAACGTGTCTTCCCCAAGCCACTGTTCGAGCATTCGCACGACCGCCGCACCCTTTTCATAGGTGAGCAGATCGAACATGCCCTCAGCGTCGGCCGGAGAAATGACCGGGAACTCGATCGGGCGGGTGCTTTCCAAGCTGTCGATGTCGAACGCTGCACTTCGGCTGATCCCGAAGCTGGTCCATCGCTGCCACTCGGGTCGGAAGTTGTCGGTCGCCTTCATCTCCATGAAGGTTGCGAATGCTTCGTTGAGCCAGATGCCGTTCCACCAGCCCATCGTGACAAGATCGCCAAACCACATGTGCGCGAGCTCGTGATTGATGACGTCACACACGTTCTGCAGCTCGGGCTGGGTCGCGGAGTCCGGGTCGACTAGGAGCAGAATCTCCCGGTAGGTGACACAACCCAGGTTTTCCATGGCACCCATTGCAAAGTCCGGCAGCGCGATCATGTCGAGCTTGTCGGTCGGGTAGGCGATGCCGTAGTACTCCTCGAAGTACTCGAGTGCAGCGACGGCAACATCGAGCGCAAATGTCGTCAGGTGGCCCTTGCCAGGTCGGTGGACGATGCGGACCGGAACGTCTCCAGCGAACCGAGTCTCGGAGATTTCGAGAGGTCCAACGACGAATGCGACGAGGTAGGTCGACATCTTCATCGTCGTCGCGAACTGCACGGCGACCCGACCATCGGGACGTTCGGAGCGTCCAACCTCGGCGCCGTTACTGACCGCAGTGAACTGCGGGTCGACGGTGAGCGTGATGGCGAACGTCGCCTTCATGTCCGGTTCGTCCCAGCACGGAAAGGCCCGACGGGCATCGGTCGACTGAAATTGCGTGGTGCCGATCGTGTGCTCGACACCATCGTCGTCGGTGAAGGTCGACCGGTAGAAACCCTTCAGGGTGTCGTTGAGCTCACCGGCGAATGACGCACCGAACGCGATCGGTCCCGGTGAACGTTCCTCTCCCAGATCGACGATGAGCTGTTCGCTCTCCTCATCGATCGTGTACGGGACGTCGACGCCATCGATCGTGACCTGTGAGAGTTCGAGGTCTGCAATATTGCAGCGGAGCTCTGCGGTGGCCTCCATGACCTCGGCGTCCACGCTCACGGTTCCGGAGAAGCTGTGCGCACCAAGATCGGGGGAGATCTCGATCGAGTATGCGGAAGGAAGAATTGTGCGGGGAAGTCGGTAAGACATTGGTTCCTCGAAGTGATCGGGCGTGACGTAGCGGTTCTACTACGTCGGTGTCCCAGAGTCGTGCAGGGAGATGTATTGCGAGACCGTGGTGTGGTGTCTGGCGAATGGTACCTTCGAGGGCCGTGTGCCGGATCGCTTCTGGCGCAAGAGATCGCTAGTCGCAGGGTAGGAACATGAGCACAGCTGAAGTCGTGGGTGTTGGCAATGCCATCGTCGACGTGATTGCACAGGTCGACGACAGCTTTATTGCCGACCATGACCTAAACCGCGGTTCGATGACCTTGATCGATGAGCCACGAGCCGAGCAGCTCACCGAGCTCATGCCACCGGGACTCAAGGAGTCTGGCGGCTCTGCGGCCAACACGATGGTCGGCGTGGCGAGCTTCGGCCAGACCGCGGCCTACATCGGCAAGGTGCGCGATGATGCGCTCGGTGAAGTTTTCATTCACGACATTCGCGAAGCTGGTGTCCAGTTCGACGTCACACCAGCGAGTGCTGGACCAGCAACGGCCCGCTGCCTGATCCAAGTAACGCCGGACGGCCAGCGCACGATGAACACATTCCTTGGTGCGAGTTCGGTTCTGACGATCGACGACGTCGACGAGCAGCTGGTCGCCCAGGCCAAGGTTCTGTACTGCGAGGGGTATCTCTGGGACCTCGAGGAGGCAAAGCAAGCAATCCGACACGCAATGGGTATTGCGAAGGCGAATGGCGTCACCACGTCGCTCACCCTCTCCGATCCGTTCGCCGTCGATCGCCATCGCGACGAATGGCTCGATCTCATCGCCGATCGGGTGGATCTACTCTTTGGTAACCGCGACGAGGTGCATTCATTGCTCGGTACCGAGGACCGCGACCAGATCATCAGCAGGCTTCGCGACATGGCCGAGACGACGTGTGTGACCATGGGGTCATCTGGTTCGATGATCATCACGCCGAGCGAGGTCCTCGAAATTCCAGTCGTCGAAGTCGACGAACGCGTCGATACGACCGGTGCTGGTGATCTCTATGCCGCAGGCGTGCTCGCCGGGCTTGCGCAAGGCCAGAGTTTGGATGTGTCGGGTCGCATGGGTAGCTGCGCTGCGGCCGAGATCATCACGCACATCGGCGCTCGACCACTCCAGGCACTCTCCTCGCTCTGCTGATCGCTGGTATCGCGCTGCTCGTCGTTGCTCGGGCTACAGCTTGCGCCCGAAGTACTCGAGGATGATCTCGGCGCGACGCTGACGGTGCTTCGGGCTACCGGAACGGGTGAGCTCATGCGACTCGTTCGGGAACAGCCAATATTCCACGTCCTTGCCCAAGATCTGCAGCGACACAAAGAGCTGGGTTGCCTGCTCCACCGGGCAGCGCAGATCGTCTTCGCTATGCACGATCAGCAGCGGCGTATTGATGTCACGAACGTAGGACACCGGCGACATCCGCAGGTACTCCTCAGGATCGTCGAAGTGATGCGGCCCCATCTCCCCGTTGAAAAAGCCGGCAAAGTCCGAACCGAACTCCAAGCTCAGCAGGTTGTTCGCGGCTCGCTCACTGCACCCGGCAGCGAAACGGTCGGTGTGGGAGACAATCCACGACGTCATGTAGCCGCCGTAGGACCCGCCCAGAACACCCAGGCGATCGGGGTCGATGAAGTCGAAGCGTCGTAGTGCTTCATCGGTGACCGCCATGACGTCGTCGTAGTCGACCGAGCCCCATCCAGTCCCTGGCTTCTTGTGCTTTGGTCCCCGTACGGCGTCGCCCCAGTCGGCGTGGCGCCCCGACCCTCCGCGGGGGTTTGAGCAAACCACCACGTACCCCGCGTCCACCTGCATCTGGAACTCATCGAAGTAGTAGTTGCCGTACTGGGTGAATGGGCCGCCGTGGATGTTGAGCAGCATCGGATAGGTCTTGGTCGGGTCGAAGTCTTTCGGTCGATAGATCCACGCGTCGACATCCTCTGCGCCCGACGGCGCCAGAAAGTGCTCCGCAGGAACCGGGTTCGTGCGGGCGGTCCAGCTGGCACTCACTGCGGTCAGCTGGCGTTCCTCGCCAGCGACCGACACGTAGATCTCGCTCGGCGTCGTTGGATTGGAGGCCGCGAAGACAATGGCGTCGGCGCCATCGATCGAACCAGTCGACCAGGCGGTCACGCTGCGATCGCCGCCGATGAGCAACGTGGGGTCTGCGCCGTCGACATCGATCCGGTACACGTGAATGTTGCCGCGGTCCTCGATCGCGCCGATGAGGCCGAGTGCATCCCACGTTGGCGAGGTGGCGGTCATGAACGGCGACCACGTCCGATCGAGACTCCTCGTGAGCCAGGCGGGCGCGCTGACAGCTGTCGGCGAGAGGAGGCCGACATGTGCGTTCTCGAACAGCGTCTCGATGTCATCGGACCCCGTTACCGCGATCTGGCGTCCATCGGGAGACACCACGGGGGCTGAGGCCGAACCGACCGGGTCAGAGATCGGCCTAAGACCCCCATCGAGCGTCACGACGGCCACTCGGGCCTCCCCGGTGCTCGTGAGGGGGTTGTAGTCGATCGCAATCCGGTCACTCTCGGGGAACCAGCTGGGGCGCCCACACTCATGTTGGCCAGGAGTTAGGTTGCGGACCTCTCCCGAACCGTCGAGCGCTGCGACGTACACATGTGCCGGTCGATCCGAGATAAAGCCCTCGCCGTTCAACATGAACAGCATGTTCTCGATCTTGCGTGGCTCACGCGCCGCGTGGTCGGTGACCGCATAGTCGGCGCTCCTCGTGCGCATGCCAAAGGCGAGCCATCGGCCATCTGGCGAAAACGTGAGCGAGGACATGGCCTCGTCGCTGGTGTGAATGAGCGCTGTTTCACCGGGCTGATCGAACGGCATGAGATGTAGCGTCGACTTCTTCGTGCCGTCGCTATCGGTGGTCCGCGTCGAGGTGAAGGCCAGTGTCGAACCGTCTGGCGACCAACGGGGCTGACCATCGCGATGCTCTCCCGCCGACAACGGTCGAGGGGCGGCCTCAGCTGCCGTTCCGATCAGCCAGATCCGACTGCGATAGGTGTTGGCCTCTACGTCGATCTGGGTGACCACATAGGCGACGTGACGGCCATCGGGGGAGAGCTGTGGGTCGGATGCGTACGTGAACTCGTCGAGTTGTGCTGGCTGCATCTCGAGACACTATGACGATTTCGACGTGCGATGACGATTCCAAAGCGCAATGCCCGATTCCAAGCTGCAACGCCGATTTCGGATTCTGTGATGCCGATTCTCAACCGCAATGCGTATGTCAGGTGTGTGAACATCGATTATCCGATTTGCCACTCGGTTATAAGCGGCTAACGTTCACGTCTTCGCTAGTGAACCGAAGAAAAGGGGTGGGAACCACGTGGACGAAGTAGTGCTCGATGTCGATGGCCTGCACACGCGCTTTCGCACACAAGACGGCACTGTCCATGCGGTGAATGGCGTCGACTTCGAACTTCGCGCCGGCGAATTTCTCGGAGTCGTTGGCGAGAGCGGGTCCGGCAAGAGCGTCACGATGATGTCTCTGCTCAAGCTCATCCCCATGCCTCCAGGCGAAATTACCGACGGCACAGCACGCTTTGGCGACATGGACCTGCTGCAACTTGATGCACAAGGTCTACGAGACGTTCGCGGCGGTCGTATCGGGTTCATCTTCCAGGACCCAATGACCTCCCTGAACCCGGTCATCCCGGTGGGCAAACAGATCACCGAGGCCATTCTTCTCCACACCGATAGCTCGAAAGCCCAGGCCAAAGAGCGCGCCGAAGAGCTGCTACATCTCGTCGGTATCCCCGATCCGAAGCAGCGACTGAAGAACTACCCCCACGAAATGTCGGGCGGTATGCGCCAGCGAGTCATGATTGCGATGGCGATCGCGTGCTCGCCCGAGATCATCATTGCCGACGAGCCAACAACGGCTCTCGACGTGACGATCCAGGCCCAGATCATCGACCAGGTCCGCCGGCTCCAAGACGAACTCGGCACCGCTGTCGTGTGGATCACCCACGACCTCGCCGTCGTCGCCGGCCTCGCCGACCGAGTCCTCGTGATGTACGGCGGGCGGGTCGTCGAAGAAGCACGTGTCGATGTGCTCTACAGCAACCCGCAGCATCCATACACGCGTGGCCTGCTCGCCTCGCTACCTCGACTCGATCAACAGGGACACGAGCTCGTATCGATCGATGGGCAACCGCCGAACATGTTGCGTGAGCCCGTCGGGTGTTCGTTCGCCCCGCGTTGCGAGTACGCCTTCGATCGATGTCATACCGAGACCCCGCAGTTCGTCGAGGTCGCCATTGGTCAAAAGGTGGCCTGCCACTTCGACCTCAACAAAGGGGAACCTCGATGACCGCGGAGATGACCCAGGACGCCGCCGCATCGAACGCCGGAGAACCCAAAGAGGTTCTGGTGACGGTCAAAGACCTCCAGCGTCACTTCCCCGTCCGAGCCGGGCTGTTGAAGCGCAAGGTCGGTGTCGTGAAGGCCGTCGACGACGTCACCTTCGACATCTACCGCGGTGAAACGTTGGGCTTGGTCGGTGAGAGCGGATCGGGCAAGACCACGACCGGCCGGGTCATCTTGCAGCTCGACATTGCCACCGGTGGAGACATCGACTTTGCCGGAAATAACGTGCTGGCGTTGAGCAACTCGGATCTGCGAGCGCTCCGTCCCCGCATGCAGACGATCTTCCAAGATCCACATGCCTGTCTAAACCCACGTATGACCGTTGCATCCATTGTTGGTGAGCCACTTCGAGAGCACGAAAAGATGCTGTCGGCCGACCGCGAAGCTCGAATTCACGAACTGCTCAAACTCGTGGGTCTCGCCCCCGAACACGCAAACCGTTACCCACACGAATTCAGTGGCGGACAGCGTCAGCGCATCGGTATCGCCCGTGCGATTGCGCTCAATCCAGATTTTATTGTTTGCGACGAACCCATTGCGGCGCTCGATGTGTCGATCCAAGCGCAGGTTGTGAACCTGCTGCTCGAGCTCCAAGAAGAGCTCGGTCTGACATACCTGTTCATCTCCCACGACCTCAGCATGGTGCGCCATATGGCGGACCGGGTTGCGGTGATGTATCTCGGAAAAATCGTTGAATTGGCGGAGGTCGACGATCTGTACGACCGTCCACTGCACCCCTACACACAGGCGTTGCAGTCGGCGGTACCCGTGCCAGATCCGATCGTTGAACGATCGCGCGAGCGCGTGATTCTCGAGGGCGACATTCCAAGCCCATCGAATCCGCCGAGCGGATGTCGGTTTCGCACCCGATGCCCAATTGCGACGGAGCGGTGCGAATCTGAAGAACCGGAGTTCCGTGAAGTACGTGCGGGGCAATGGGTTGCGTGTCACTACGCAGATCAACAACAGAACGCTGGTGGATAAAACCATCACGTGTACAACCAACGGCCAGGGGACTGGCCACCGGAGGGAAAAATGAAACAGTGGAAGAAATTGATTGCCATTTTGGCAATCCTGACGCTCGTCGCAGCTGCTTGCGGCAGCGACAGTGACGATGCAGCGAGCACCGATGATGGTGCGACTACTGAAACCGACGATGGCACCGAAGATGCCATGGAAGATGACAGTGGCGAAGACGACGCTATGGAAGAAGATGGCGGCGAAGACGACGCCATGGAAGAAGAGCCTGCGCCAGCACCAGACGGTGCCGGTTCTCAAGGCGACCTTCTGCTTCTCCAGTGGCAGGCTCCGTCACAGGCCAACGGTCTCCTCTCGAACGGCACCAAGGACCTCCTTGCGTCGTCGCTCGTACTTGAGCCACTCGCCGAGTACGACCCGAACGGTGGCCTGATCCCAGCGCTCGCCGCAGAGATCCCAACCTCGGGCAACGGCATTGCTGACGATGGTCTCTCGATCACCTGGACGCTTCGTGACGATGTCATGTGGGCTGATGGCACGCCGTTCACCTCGGACGACGTTGTCTTCACCTACGAGTACTGCTCCGATGAAGCAACCGGTTGTTCAGTTCAGGCCTTCACCAAGGTCGCAAACGTCGAAGCAAACGGCGACTTCGAAGTCACCGTTACCTTCAACGAGCCACAGCCTTTCCCATTCGAGGCATTCGTCTCCTACACCAGCCCAATCATTCAGCGCGCTCAGTTCGCTGACTGCGTTGGTGAGGCTGCAAAGTCCTGCTCCGATCAGAACTTCGCTCCCGTCGGTACCGGTCCATACATGGTCACCGAGCTGCGTCCAGAAGACACCGTCTCCTACGCAATGAACGAGAACTACCGCGGCGTTGCCGAGGGCAAGCCAGCATTTGGCACCGTCACCATCAAGGGTGGCGGCGACGCTGAGTCTGCAGCTCGTTCGGTTCTCGAAGTTGGCGAAGCTGACTACGCCTGGAACCTTCAGGTTGCTCCGGAAATCCTTGCTTCCATGGAAGCAGCTGGCCAGGGCCGTCTCGCATCTGCGTTCACCGCAAACGTCGAGCACATCAACCTGAACCAGACCGATCCGTTTGCTGATCCTCCTTCCGAAGGAACCCCGAACCCACTGTTCGTTGACAACCCAGACCTGCACCGTGCACTGTCGATTGCGATCAACCGTGACGCACTCGTCGCTGTTGGTTACGGCCCATCGGGTCGTCCAACCTGCAACATGTGGCCAGTAGGCGACCAGAGCACCAACAACGACTGGTGCCTGACCCAGGACGCCGACGCTGCTAACGCACTGCTCGACGGCCTTGGTTACCTCGACACCGACGGTGACGGCATCCGTGAAGCTGACGGCTACGGCCCACTCGAGTTCGACTACGTCACCTCGACCAACGCTGTTCGTCAGAGCAACCAGGAGCTCATCGCAGCTGACTGGGAAGCAATCGGCGTCAAGGCCAACATGCTGAACGAAGACGCATCGCTGTTCTTCGACGGCACCTGCGCCAGCGACGTGTGCATCTGGAAGTTCTTCACCCCAATGCAGATGTTCACCAACGGTGCATCTGGCCCTTACGGACCTGGTTACCTCAACGGCTGGGAGTCTGAGAAGGTTCCAACCGCTGGCAACAGCTGGGGCGGCGACAACATCCCACGTCTGAACTCTGCTGAGTTCGACGCTCTCTCTGCAGAGGCGGCAACCACCGCTCTTGACGATCCGAAGTTCAACGAACTCGTGATCGGCATGAACGACATCCTGTCGACCACCGCAGTGATCCCACTCATCCACCGTGCAAACGCATCGGCATTCTCGACCGCTATCGAGGGCACCGGCGACCTGAACGGTTGGGACAGCGAGTACTACAACATCGAAGACTGGACTCGTTCCGAGTAATTGGTAATTCGTTGTTGATGTGACGGCGGGACCCGCTCGACCCGGACCTTCTCTCTGAAGGTCCGGGAGGGCGGGTCCTCGCCGCCACGCACTTTTGGGTAAGAGGGAGAGGGCCTTGCTGAGATATCTCATACGACGGTTGCTGATCGCAGTTCCGACCGTCATCGTCATCAGTATCATCGTGTTCGGATTGCTGGAGCTTGCTCCCGGCGACCCAACAAGTCAGGTACCCCTTACCGTTCCCGCAGAGGTCCGCGAAGCGATCCGCGAGTCTCTCGGAGTAAATGACCCGTTCCTTCAGAAATGGGCGAACTGGGCACAGCTCATGATGGTCAATGAGCCAATCCACGCCGTCGAGCATGTCACCGGCATTTGTTTGCCGGGTGCCGATGAAGCGGCCGCAGAGCTTCTTGGCTCCGGCGGTGGTGAATGCCCCGGACGAGAACGAATCGTCTCTTGGAGCTCTCGCTCCGATGCCATGGACACCGTCTACCAGCGCCTCCCGCAGACCGTTTGGGTGCTCGGCCTCGGTTTGCTCTTTGGTTTCCTGCTCGCCGTTCCGGTTGGAACGCTGCAGGCTTATAAGCAGTACTCACTCTTCGACAACATCGGAACGATCTTTACGCTGCTCGGCTACAGCGTTCCCGTGTTCGTCATCGGGCCACTCTTTATCTGGCTCTTCTCGGTCAAATTGGGGTGGTTGCCCACCTTCTATGACACCACCCTCGACGTTACGTGGACGTCGCTGTCATCGATCTGGTCGCAGATCCGACAACTCCTGATGCCCGTGACGGTTCTGACGCTGTTCAATGCGGCGTCCTTTGGCCGCTTCACCCGTGGCTCGGTGCTTGAGAACCTGAATCAGTCCTATGTTCGCACCGCACGATCGAAGGGACTTGGCGAGTTCCCAATCGTGAGTAAGCATGTGCTTCGCAACAGCATGATCCCCGTGATCACCCTGCTGGCACTGCAGATCCCCGGCATCTTCGCTGGCGCGATCATCACCGAGAACGTCTTCCGCATCAACGGCCTGGGTCAGTTGCTTCTGATCTCGATCCGCCAGTCGGACATCCCGATGGTGCAGTCGCTCGTGTTCATCTTTGCTGTGCTGGTGGTGGTGTTCAACATCCTCGCTGACGTCCTGTACGGCATCCTCGACCCACGGATTCGCTATGACTGACATTTCTGGAAAGAACGACGCAGCGGCAACGACGGCGTCCGCACTCGAGGACGCCAACGATCTTGGCGAGCTGCGCTCCTTGCGCGCCGATGTTTGGCGCCAGTTCAAAAAGCACAAGGGTGCAATGGCCGGCGTAGTGATCTTGATCTCGGTCATCTTTGCGTGCTTCGTTCTGCCATACCTGTTGCCCTTCGACATCGAAGAACTCGACTATGAGAACGGCAACAAGCCAGCTGGGTGGCCCCACCTGCTCGGTACTGACTCACTCGGTCGCGATGCGTTCACCCGGGCTCTTCTCGGTGGCCGGATCTCGCTGTTGGTCGGTTTCGTCGCCATGGCTATTTCGATCGTTGTTGGCGTGCTCGTGGGCGCTTTGGCCGGCTACTTCCGCTGGCTCGACTGGTTCTTGATGTGGGTGACGGATCTCTTCTTGGCGCTGCCGATCTTGCCGATTCTTCTCGTCGCCGTTGTGCTGTTCCGAGATCCAATGCAGGACTGGTTGGGCGATAGCCTCGGCATCTTCGTCTTGATGGTGACGATCATCGGCGGAACATCGTGGATGCAGACCGCCCGTATTGTTCGGGGCGAAGTCCTGTCCGTAAAGGAAGAGGAGTTCATCCTCGCCAGCCGCAGTGTCGGTACACGATCGCTTCGCATCATCACCAGCCACATTCTTCCGAACGTGTTGAGCCCGGTGATCGTGGCGGCTTCGCTCGGTATCGCGATCGCGATCATCACCGAGTCGGCCGTGTCGTTCCTCGGTCTTGGGTTCCCACTCGACATCCCTACGTGGGGAAGTCTGCTCAACGACTCGAGCACTCGCCTCAACCTGAACATCTGGCTGACCATCGGTCCCGGACTGCTGCTTTCGTTGACGGTTCTGAGCGTCAACCTGATCGGTGATGGGTTGCGCGACGCACTCGATCCCAAGGCCCGTAGCGGCGCATAAACCCGGCCTCGGGCCGACAACGATCCCGCCGTTGCCCGACTTCTTAACGAACCTGGCACCTTTTCCCAAAAAGGTACCAGGTACCTTTTCGGCGAACGGTACCTGGTACGCAGGCAGGGTGGCTGCGACGTCTCGGTCGGGTGGCATCTTCAGCACAGCGCCACGTAATGGCCGAGATCGCTCGATAGGTTGGCTGATCCACGGCGTTGGACGGGAGGTGTGCGGTGGCGACCAATGACGATCTCGGAGTCGACGACACAAAGCCGACCGTACGAGCCGGAGTGCGCCTCGTACGGACGCTGCTTCGCCCGCACATCCCACCTTTTGCGACGTCGGTCATTGGTTCAGCGGTGTTCGCCGCCGGTACGGTTGCGTCGGCGACGGCGTTGGGCTGGATCACCGACCGAGTTGTCATCGATAGCTTCGAAGGCGACATTGCGGGAGCGTCGGCGGTCACGGCTGCAGCCCTGATCATCGCGATAGCGATCGTGCGATCGCTCGGTGTAGTAACTCGGCGCTACTTCGCCGGGATGACCGCCGAACGCGTCGAGCGCTCCACGCGACAGGCGCTCGCTCAGCAATATCTGTCTCAGCCAATGTCGTGGCTTCGACGAGCGTCGACGGGCCGGCTGGTCGCTCACGTCGATTCGGATGCGAAAGTTCTGACGCACTCCCTGCACCCGTTGCCGTTCAGCTTCGGCGTTTTGTTCCTCGCCATCTTCTCGGGGGTCCGGCTTGTCATCATCGATCCATGGATTGCGCTGATTGCGTTGTTCTTGTTTCCGGCCATGACCGTGATCAACAGCTTGTACAGCCGCTTTGTTGAGAAACCGTTGGCCGAGAGTCAGGCGGAGGTCGCAACGGTGGCTGGCATTGCTCATGAGAGTTTCGAAGGTGCGCTTATCGTCAAGACACTCGGGCGGCGACAGGCCGAGGTCGAGCGCTTCGACGCCGCTGCGGACAACCTTCGGGCACGTCGGCAACAGGTTGGGTTCATCCGTTCCTGGATGGATATCTTTCGGCATTCGCTTCCGCAGGTCGGCATTCTCGTCGTGCTGCTGGTCGGTGCGAATCGGATCTCGTCGGGGTCGATGTCGCCGGGGGACATCGTCGAGATCGCTGCCCTGTTTGGAGCGCTGGCGATCCCAATGCTGGTGTTTGGGTTCCTGTTGGAAAGCCTGATCCCATCGGTCGTCGCGTGGAATCGCCTTCGTCCCGTGATCGAAGCGCCGATCCCGGAGGTACCTAAGCAGATCGGGCGCCCTGAGGGACCCCTGGAAGTGGTTGTTGATGGGGTCTCGTTCGCTTGGGCATCAGCCCCAGACGACATCGTGCTCGACGACATTGCGTTGACCATCGCCCCTGGCGAAATGGTCGCGATCGTTGGTTCGACCGGCTCTGGGAAGAGCACGTTGTGTGCCGCAATCGCTGGGGTTCTCGACGACGTCGATGACCACGTGATCGTCGGTGGACGAGCGCTGCAAGACTTTCATCCAGCAGACCGAGCCGAGGCGATCGCCTACGTCTTTCAAGAGGCGTTCCTCTTTGCCGAGTCGATTCGGTCCAACATCGACCTCGACGGAGATTCGTCTCACGAGTCGGTCGTGATGGCGGCGAAGGTCGCTGCGGCCGACGAGTGGATTTCGTCTCTCGCACAGAGCTACGACACTCCGATCGGGGAGCGTGGCGTCACCGTGTCGGGCGGTCAGCGACAGCGAATTGCGTTGGCACGCGCCCTTGTCCGTGATGCAGGCCTGGTGATCCTCGATGATGCGACCTCGGCTGTTGACACGGTCGTCGAACAGCAGATCCTGTCGCACCTGCGGAGTTCAACGAACGCCACCATGGTCATCGTTGCGAACCGGTTGGCGACCATTGCGCTCGCCGACCGGGTCGTACATCTCGTCGATGGACGAATCGGCGCCACCGGATCTCACGATGAGCTGCTTGAAAACGACGACTACCGCGAGCTCGTCATGGCCTATGCGGAGGCCGGCGATGGCTGATCTCGAAACACCCGTCCCAGGCGTCGAGGTCGATACCGCTGACGCAGCGACTCACGACGGCGCGATTCAGGTTCTACGGCGCGGCCTGCAAACCACACCCGAACTGCTCCAAGGCCTGCTGGCCACTGCCCTTATTGGCGTCGCAGTGGCGATCGGGCAAATTTCGATTCCGATCGTCATCCAGTTGGCCCTCGATCGTGGCGGGTTGACGAGTGGCGAGGTCGATACGGGCGTCGTGCTCCGACTCGTGCTCATGGCCTTTGGGGTATTGGTGGCAACCGAGGCGTTGGCGCTCATCGCCAAGCGGCGCATGATCGTGCGCGCCGAAGCCTCCCTGCGACGCCTCCGAGTCTTGGCTTTTGATCATGTCCACCGACAGACGCTCTCGGTCCATAACGAGCAGGCCACGGGCGTCATGATCAGCCGGGTCACCAGCGACGTCGACTCGCTGTCGCGGTTCACCGATTGGGGGCTGTTCGTGTGGGTTGTGGAGCCAATCGTGGTCCTGTGCATCTTTGTGGCGATGGCCGTCTACTCCTGGCAGCTTGCACTCCTGGCGCTGGTGTCGTTTCTCCCCGTGTTCGTTGCAATGCGCTGGGTGCGAACTCGGATGGCGTTGGCGCACGATGAACGCCGCACGGCCATTGGGAATCTGCTCGGGGCGTTTAACGAGTCGCTCACCGGAGCCGAGGTTGTTCGTGCCTACAACGCCCAGCATCGGACGCAGAAGCGTCTCGACACGGTCTCGGAGGTCCGGTATCAAAAGGGTCTGAAGGCCAACTTGTACATGTCGGGCGTGTACGTGATTGGCGATCTTGTCGGAGCGGTCATGTTGGCGGCGGTGTTGCTCGTGGGCGTCACCCAGCGCGAGGCGCTCGATCTCAGCTCGGGGTCTCTGGTCGCAATCATGTTTCTCATCACGCTCTTGCTCACGCCGATCGCCGAGCTCGGCGAGACGATCAATACTGCTCAAGAGGCTGTCGCCGGCTGGCGCAAGGTACTCGATCTTCTGGACCAACCAATCGAAGATCTGGATCCAGAAACCGGAGTTGCGTTATCCGCCGGCGCACTGTCGATCGCTGCGAACCATGTCGCCTTTGACTACGGAGACGGTGTGCCGGTGTTGCGAGATGTCTCGGTCGAGCTTCCCGCCGGGAGGCGAATCGCGATCGTTGGTGAGACGGGCTCGGGCAAGAGCACCTTTGCTCGGCTTTTGTGCAGGCTCGCCGACCCGACGTCTGGGTCGATCATGATCGACGGGGTGGAGCTCACCGATGTTGCCGGCGACGCCCGACATCGTGCGATTCGGATGGTGCCCCAAGACGGGTTCCTCTTCGACGCCACCATTCGCGAGAACATCTCCTTTGGGCGCGCCGATGCAACACAAGCCGATATCGATCAAGCCATCGACTTGTTGAGCCTCGAGGCGTGGGTTGCCGGACTGCCGGACGGTCTCGATACTCCGGTTGGCGAACGCGGTTCGTCGTTGTCGGTCGGGGAGCGCCAGTTGGTCAGCTTCGCACGCGCTGCGGTTGCCGACCCGGGCATTCTGATTCTCGATGAAGCGACGTCGTCGGTCGATCCGCAGACCGATCTTCAGCTCACCCGTGCGCTCGATCGGCTGGCTGAAGGGCGAACCATCGTGTCGATAGCGCACCGGCTCTCCACGGCGGAGTCGGCCGACATCGTGTTGGTGTTCAGCGATGGCGAGTTGATCGAGCAAGGCGGCCATGACGAGTTGGTGCTCGCCGGTGGACGGTACGCCGAGCTCTTCGCTGCCTGGACTGCCGACATCGACCACACGGCGTAACGGTTCGTTCTCTTCGGGGCGCGTAACGAGCACCTTGCCTGATGCGATAATCACCGTTATTATCATCCTGTGACCACCGACACCTTTGCCTCGGATCCGTTGGGCAACCAACTCGTCTCTGCAGCTGCACAGGTTTTTGCCGAGGAAGGTTACGACCGCGCCAAGGTGGCCGAAATTGCTCGCCGGGCCGGGGTAACGACCGGCGCGATCTACAGTCGATATCGGGGGAAAGCCGATCTCATGGCTGACGCGCTCGGAACGCACCTGATCGCACAGATCGAACGCGTCCTTCCCGAAGCCCCCGAAGGAGGAGCTGCGTTGCTCTTCTCGATGGGTACCCATCTTCTCGACGAGAAGAAGTCGTCGGATTGGCTCGTGATGGAAGCAATCGTGGCCACCCGTCGCGATCCTGAGTTGGCCGACATGATCCGCCGCTCGTTCGAGGACGACGAGAGTCGAATAGCGAAACACATCCAACAAGCCAAAGACGACGGCCAGATCGATCGCAACCTCAGCACGAAAGCCATCGCGAGTTTCGCGATGGCGCTGGGCATGGGCATGACGGTCAATCAGCTCGTTGGACGAGAACTCCCAGAAGCCGATAGCTGGCGCGAAGTCATCGATCGCGTTCTTGCCGCAGCGGCACCCCTACCCCCATCCGATACCCCCAGCGAGTGAGGAAACTCTTATGACCATCACCGATCCACACGCCATCGACATCAACGACCCGGAACGGATTCTCGAGATCGCGAAAGCAAACGTCGACCCCGATGAGGTGTTGCACGCCGTGAAGGACAATGCCGACGCCTTGTTCACCTGGGATTACGGCAAAGGCCAACGAGCCGCGCTCGACAAGCTGTACGAAAAGGCCAAGCGGTCGCAGTGGAACGGGACGACCGACCTGCCCTGGGACACCGATGTCGATCTCGACACCTACGAACCAACGACCGACCCATTCGAGCTCGAGTACTTCTACGACAACCCCGACTCGCCGCTCTACAACTTCGATGACAAGAAGCGCCACGAAGTCGACATCGAGTCGTTCAAGTGGAGTCTGAGTCAGTTTCTCCATGGCGAGCAGGGCGCGTTGTTGTGCACCGCAAAGATCGTCGAGACCGTGCCATGGATCGATGCCAAGTATTACGCCGCTACACAGGTGGTCGACGAGGCCCGCCACGTCGAAGTGTTCAGTCGATACACAAACGAGAAGCTTGGCGGCGCCTACCCGATCAACCCCCATCTTCGACTGTTGCTCGATGAGATCATCAACGATGACCGCTGGGACATGACCTACCTCGGCATGCAGATCATGGTCGAGGGGCTCGCCCTCGCAGCGTTTGGTTTCGTGCACTCGACGACGAACGAGCCACTGCTTAAGCAGCTGCTTCGATACGTGATGGCCGATGAAGCTCGCCATGTCGCCTTTGGCGTGTTGAGTTTGCAAGAGGTCTATGACGGCATGAACAGTTCCGAGATTCGTGAACGTCAGGAGTTTGCCTTTGACGCAGCGCTTCGTATGCGGGATCGCTTCATGCGCCAAGAGGTCTGGGAACGCGTCGGTGTCGATCAGCGCGACATGGTGACGCACCTGCTCGCAATGCCATGGGAGATGAAAGCATTCCAGCGCCTCCTCTTCGCAAAGATCGTGCCGAACTGTCGCAAGCTTGGCTTGCTCGACGCCGGAGACGGCTGGTTGCGCGACCGGTTCACCGACATTGGTGTTATCGAGTTCGAGAACTACGAAGACACCGCCGAGGAATACGTCAACTTCGACCTCGTCGAGGGTGACGACGCACCGTTTGCAGATCGGGCATAGGGGAGACTATGGGTAGTCAGTGCTTCGAGGTAACCGAGTCCGAAGGTATTGCGCACATCGTGCTCAATCGTCCCGACGAACTGAATTCAATGACGCCAGAGTTCTGGCGCGAGTTGCCCCAACTCGTCGACGAAATCAGTAACCGGGGCGCCGCCCGGGCCATGGTCGTCTCGTCGACTGGGCGCCATTTCAGCGCCGGGATGGACATCAGCGTGTTCACCGGGGGCGACCTCAACAACAACCCCGACGTCGAGGTGGGTCGGGCTCGAGCGAACTTTCGCTACAACGTCTTGCACCTCCAGGACACGTTCACCGCGTTCGAACGAGCTCGGATGCCCGTCCTCGCCGCAATGCAAGGCGGCGTCGTTGGTGGAGCCGTCGACATGGTCACCGCATGCGACATGCGATACGCCACCGAGGACGCGTGGTTTTGTATTCACGAGATCAACATCGGCATGACCGCCGACGTCGGCACGCTCCAGCGTCTACCCAAGTTGATCCCCGAAGGAATCGTCCGCGAACTGGCCTACACCGGTGATCGCATGCCGGCGGCGCGGGCGAAAGAAGTCGGGTTGGTCAACGAGGTCTACGCCGATCATGAAACGATGCTCGATGGGGTCTTGGAGATTGCTCAGCGCATTGCGTCGAGGTCGCCGTTGGCCGTGCACGGCAGCAAAGAGATGATCAACTACACCCGCGATCATTCGGTGGCCGATTCGCTGCAGTACATGGCAGCGTGGCAAACCGGCATGTTCCAACCGACCGACCTGATGGAGTCGTTCGGGGCCCAGATGGAAAAGCGCGATCCGACCTACGACGATCTCGGAGAGGTCAACCGCGGTCTCTAACCCGGTGTGTTGTCTGGTTGCCGGTGTCTATAGATGTGGGCCGGGTGGCCAAAGAGGTCTACGGCTGATTCAGCACTGGCGCCAAGGCGTTCGACGAGCGCGATCGATGCGGTATTGCGGTCATCGATCACGCTGACCGCCGTCGTCCAGCCAAAATCCTCATAGGCCGATTGCAGCGCTCGACCAGCGGCCTCGGTCGCAAACCCCTGACCGTGGTGTGCGGGTAGAAGGGCGTAGGTGATCTCGGGTTCGGGCCAACCTTCGGGTGACCAGAGGCCAGTCCAGCCAATGAACTCGCCAGTCGATCGCTGTTCGACCGCCCACGGCCCGTAGCCGCGAAGCTCCCAGTGGCCGAACCACGCAGCGAACTTGCGCCAGGCGGTGGCCCGGTCGCACGGGCCTCCGTACATCGCGCTTTGCTCACTCTCGTAAAACGCGGCGACGGCGTCGAAGTCGGCTTCGTCGATGGGCCGGAGCGTGAGGCGTTCGGTATGCAGCGTTGGAATGCTCGCCATGGATCAGACGCAATCGGAGAGCACGACGAGCGTGCTGGAGATCCAGCCGCCGACCGCCCGGAACATTTCGTCGAGCAGGTTTCCGTCGGCCAGCACATCGGTATGGAGTTCAAACTGGCCGAGGTACGAGACGTCGATGGCATAGGTGGCAATGCTGAGGTCCTCGCCGTAGATCGTTTCGACGGTTGCGCCCTCGACTCGTTCCAACATGTTCCGGCCCATCACGGGCGACGCCTCGGGTAGGGCATCGAGAACATCGGCTGGATTCGGAGGGCCGCCGAGGCCCTGGGCGCGCATGACGACCTCGGCTTCGATCGCCGGTACCTCGGCGAGTTCGCCGCTCAGGAACCAGCTGCGGTACGAGGTCTGAGACCAGGTAGGCCAGAGCAAGGTCATGTCGGCTTGCACGCGTGGAGGTGATCCTTCGCCGGGAATGCTGTACGAGGTCTCCCAGCGGGTGTCGCCGAGCAACGCATCGGTCGTGAAACGCTCTTCGACCGCTTGGCGCTCGAGCATTGCGAGCTCGATTGCGGTGCGGATAGCGCCGATGGCATCGGCGAAGACATGGTCGAGCATTACGAGAGGCCGAACTGTCGGTCGCCGGCGTCGCCGAGTCCGGGACGGATGAACCCAACGTCGTTCAGCGCCTCGTCAATCGCGGCTGTCCACACCTCAATGTTGGGGTATTCCGATTGCATCAATTCGATGCCTTCCGGGCTCGCCAAGACACACGCGACCGTGATGGTCCCAGCGTTCGCGTCCTTCAGGAGCGCGCATGTGTGAGCGAGCGAACCGCCCGTCGCGAGCATTGGATCGAGCACGAGGCAGCTTTGGCCGTCGAGGTCGTCGGGGACGGTGTTCGCGTACGCGTGGGGGAGCAGAGTCTCCTCGTCTCGCTTCAACCCAATGAACCCAACCCGCGATTCGGGAAGGAGGTCAAGCGCGGCGTCGAGCATGCCGAGACCCGCTCTCATCACCGGAATCAGGAGCGGAGAGTTGGAAATGACGGCTCCCGTGGTGGGCTCGAGGGGTGTCTCGATGTCGATTTCGGTTGTCTCGATCATTCGCAACGCGTCGAAGAGGACGTAGGTCGACAGCTCCGAAAGGATCCGGCGAAAGTCCGGTCGGCTTGTCGCCACCATTCGCAATCGGGTCAAGCGTTCGCTAACGAGGGCGTGTTCTACGAGATGTGCGGCCATGACCAGAATGTAGTCAGTGAAGCGCTTCTCGGGGTCAGCGCGTCGAACTCTGCAGTGTTGAGACTTCGTGAACCGACGGTGACAAAGTTCGTCCCCGCCTACCACTGCTTCAAATTGTGTGGATATTATCGCGCCCGCACAAGTGTGTTTGAACACTGATGTTCATTTCACAAAATTTACGGAGGGAAATCCGAATGAAGAACACAAAGCTGTTCCGCCTGTTGGCGGTTCTCTTTGCTGTCACGATGTTTGCCGCAGCTTGCGGTAGCGACGACGCAGCAGACAACGCCGATGGCGACAGCACATCATCTGATTCTGACGCTGAGGGATCTGACGATTCCGGCTCTGACGATGCAGGCTCAGACGACGCTGGATCTGACGATGCAGGCTCTGACGACGAGAGCGTCGATCTCACGCAGGGCAGCGTTCTCGACGAGGTCATCGCTCGTGGAACCTTGAACTGTGGCGTTTCTGGCGCTGGTGTCGGCTTCTCGACCACCAACGCTGATGGCCGCATGGTCGGCTTCGACGCTGACTTCTGTCGTGCGGTTGCCGCAGCTGTGCTCGGCGACGCAGAAGCAGTCAACTTTGTTGAGCTCACCGCAGCTGAGCGCTTCACCGCCATCCAGACCGGTGACGCCGACGTTCTCATGCGTAACACCACGTGGACCCAGAGCCGTGACACCGACGTAGGCATGGACTTTGGTCCGACCACCTACTTCGACGGACAGCAGCTCATGGCTTCTGCCGCTAGCGGATTCTCGTCGTCTTCGACCGTAGCTGACATCGACGGCGCTGTTGTTTGCACCAACGCTGGTACCACCACCGAGAAGAACATCTCCGACGCAGCTGACGCTGCAGGCGTTTCGATCACCCTCAACACCTTCGAGGACTTCGACATCGTGACGGAGAACTTCATCGCTGGCGCATGTGACATCATCACCACCGATGGTTCGGCACTTGTTGGACGTAAGTCCGTCAACGAGCCAAACGACTGGGTCATCTTCCCAGGACAGCCAATCTCCAAGGAGCCACTCGGACCGACATACGGTCAGAACGACTCGGCTTGGGCAGACGCTGTTAACTGGACCGTATACGCAACCCTCATCGCTGATGAGAAGGGCGTAAACAGCGGCAACGTCGACGACATGCTCGTCAACGGTGACGCAGAGATCATCCGTCTCCTCGGTGGCGAAGGCGAGCTCCAGACCGTCATGGGTCTCAACGCAGATGCCTTCTACCAGGTCATTGCCCAGGTTGGTAACTACGGCGAGATCTTCGACGCATCGTTGCCACCACTTGGTGTAGAGCGCGCAGGCGCAAACACCCAGTGGACCGACGGTGGTTTGCTCTACGCTCCACCAGCACGTTAATTCGGTGTAACGGCTTGGTAATTCAAGCCACCGAATTGTGAGATGTGTGCAGTGACGTTGTACGGTCGCTGCACGAAGTGACGATGAGGGTCGGGAACTTCGGTTCCCGGCCCTTTTCCGTTACCCAGGTCGTATCTGTTTCAAAGGGGAGACAATCGTGACAATGACGGAACCATCCGCGTCGCGTCTCGAAGTTTCGGGCAAACCGCCGTTCTATCGCGATGTCACGGTCGTGAAGTGGCTCGTTCAGCTTGCGACGCTGTTTACGCTGATCTTCATCACGTGGTTTCTCGCACGTGAAGCTGGCGACAACCTTCGAGCGAAGGGACTCACGAGCGGCTTTGAGTTTCTCGGCCAGCCCGCAGGCTTCAACGTGTCGGAAGGTATCGACACCGAGCCAGCGACCGGTGGTCGTGCGTTGTGGGTCGGTATGGTCACGACATTCCGCCTCGCGATCTCGGGCATCTTGGCCGCCACGATTCTCGGCATTCTCGTCGGCCTTGCCCGACTGTCGAACAACTGGATTGTGAATCGGGTCGGATCGGTCTTTGTCGAGACCATCCGCAACATCCCGCTCATCGTGCAGATCGTCCTGCTCTTTGCAGTCTTTGGTTCGCTGTCTCGAGTCGAACTCGACAGCGGCCCTATCAACGGCTGGTTGCACGTCACGAACAAGGGCGTTTCGATGCCCCGGGTCTTCATCGCCGACGGCTTCTACCAATGGCTCGTGTTCATGCTGATCGGCCTGGTTGTTGCCAGGTTCGTGCGGAAGAACCGCATCGCGGCCCAAGAGGCCACCGGCGAACCGTCGTACTCGGGTCTGGCAACCCTTGGCGTCCTGTTGTTGTTCGCCATCGTGGGCTGGTTCATCCACCCCGTGTTTGGCTTCATTGGTGGCCCGCTGCAGGCGATCAGCGACGGGATCGCGAATATCCCCCAGGTCGCCGTGCAGGTCGCACTCACTGCGCTCGCGTTCTTTGCTGCTGCACTGTGGGTGAAGCGGTTCCGCGACAGTCGTCGCACTCCAGCCGGTATGGCCGCGCTGACCGACGACGATTGGTTCCGACAGATCTTTGCCTTTGTCGGTGCCGCTGCAGCAGCTGCGTTTCTCTGGCTTGTCTGGCCCGGCTTCTCGGACTGGATCGTCAACTCGTCGAGCGACCTGTTTCGGGTCTTGGCCGACAAGTTTGGTGACAACCCCGAGTTCCTCGACGCTGATGGCGTCGCACGGGACCGTGACGGTGCTCCGTTTGGTTGGGCCCGTCCCGACATTGTTCAGCCCGGCAACTTCGCCAACTATGGCGACCAAGGCTTGACCATGTCACAAGGCTTTGCCGCGGTCTTCTTCGGCATCGTCTTCTACACGGCGGCGTTCATCGCCGAGATCGTGCGTGGCGGCATCCTTGCGGTCGCGAAGGGCCAGAGCGAAGCGGCTGCAGCACTTGGCTTGAGCCGGGCGCAGGCGCTTCGAAAGGTCATCTTGCCCCAAGCCTTTCGAGTGGCCCTGCCGCCGCTTGGCAACCAGTACCTGAACCTCACAAAGAACACGTCGCTTGCTGTGGCGGTTGGACTTTCCGAAGTCGTCCAGATTGGGCAGACGGTGATCTCGCAGAGCGGCAAGTCGTTGTCGGTCTTCGTGATCTGGATGTCGTTCTACCTGTGTTGTTCACTCACGATCTCGGTGATCGTCAATTTCTTTAACGTCCGTATGAAGATCGTGGAGCGATAGCTATGTCATCAAGTGTTGTTCCTCCAAACCTAACACCAGAGGATTTTGAGGTCGAGTACAGCGAAGAAGCATCGCTCCCTCCGGAGGATCCGAGCCTCTCCCCGAGTGTCTGGATCCAGAAGAACCTCTTCTCGTCGCCGTCGAGCGCCGTACTTACGGTGGTCTTCAGCGTCATTGCCGTCCTGACGATCCGCGGTCTTCTTGCGTTCATCCTCGGTGAAGAGCGCCAGTGGGACGCCATTGCAACCAACTCGCGCCTGATGGCCGCTCAGGGGTATCCGCTCGACCAGTTCGTGCGTATTTGGGTGGCCTTTGGCTCGCTCATCGGGCTCGCCGGTTTCTCCGCAGCGATCTTCCGGGCGAGTGGCACCATCTCGCTGAAGCGCATTGCGATCTGGGTGATGAACATCGGCGTGGCCGCCGGTGTGATTGGCTTGTTGGCTCCGCTCTCAAGCAGCGGGCGAATGGGATGGATCATTGCGGCGCTCGTCGTCTTTGGCGTCGGTGCTGCAATCTGGTTTGGCTTCGGCGAGGAGCGGCGTCGTTCTACCTTCATCCCGTCGATCTGGGTGCTGTCCGGTTTCGCGCTGATCGGTGTCATCTCGCTGTGGGTTGTGCCCTACGGGCACTACTTCCTCGGCGAGGATGGCCGAGCAACCGTCGAAGAGGGAACCGTTGCGTTCTCGACCCAGATGCCGTGGACGGTCATGTGGGCGATCCTGGTGGTGTCGCACCTCGTTGGACTTGCCGTTCGCGATCGCCTTCCTGCCCAGGCATCCAAGGGCTTCCTCGGTCTGCTGTGGGTGATTGCACCGTTCGTTGCCAACTGGATCATTCTGCGAGACCCCGATTTCGACTACGACCACGTCTTCTCCACCGACATTCCAATGGCGCTTGCGTTCATCGTCATCGGCGGCGCTGTTCTTTGGGCCCAGTCCAGCAGCACGATTGGGGAAACCGGTCGACTGCTCGCCATTGCGATTCTGCTCGCTGCGGTCTACACCTGGGTAAGTCGGATCGAGTTCTTGGACTTCTTGCCGAACTGGTCCATGCTGCAGAAGGCTCGCCTGAGCATGTTGTTCCTTGGCCTTTACGGTTTGGCTGCCAGCAACTTCTCTCGAGATAACGCCACCCGCCGGGCCTATGTCGCCGGCTGGGTCATCTTCATGGTGATCTTCCACTGGTTGGTAACAGCCGTGAACTCGCCATCAACGCTGAACATTCAGTCGGACACGTACCTCGGCGGATTTACGCTGACGCTGTTCATTGCATGGCTGACTCTGCTCGTGAGCTTCCCGATCGGTGTCGTCATGGCCCTCGGTCGGACGTCGAACCTTCCAATCTTCCGACTTCTGTCGACCGGCTACATCGAGATCATCCGTGGTGTTCCACTGATCACCATCTTGTTCTTCTTCGCCAACATCTTGCTGTTCTTCTTGCCCGAAGGCATGGAGATAGCCAAGGTCGCAGCCGTTGTCATCGGCTACGGATTGTTCTCGGCGGCCTATTTGGCCGAGAACGTCCGAGGCGGCTTGCAGTCGATCCGTCGAGGCCAGTTCGAAGCAGCCGATGCGTTGGGCCTGACGACCTCGCAGCGGACGGCTTTCATTGTCTTGCCGCAAGCCTTGCGAGTGTCTATTCCACCGCTCGTCGGTCAGGCGATCGCAACGTTCAAGGAAACCGCCCTCGTGGCCATCATCGGCCTCAACGACTTCTTGCGCATCGCGAACAACACGATCCCAGCACAGACCGATTTCGTGGGGGCCAAGCGTGAAGGGCTACTCATTGTTTCGGCGATCTACTTCGTTGTTGCGTTCTCGATGTCGAAGTACAGCCAGCGCCTCGAGAAGCGACTCGGACTGGGTACACGATGAACCTTCCGTCACATTTCGGACCGACCACAGCGTCACTAACCAATCTGCAACAAGGAGCTAACCAATGACCGCGAACATGAGCGCATCGGGCATGGAACTTGGCCGCGCCGACATGATTGTGTCGGACGGCGTCGACAAGTGGTACGGCGACTTCCAGGCGCTCAAAGGCGTGACCGCACAGGTCGCCGAGCGTGAGGTCGTCGTTGTGCTCGGGCCATCTGGTTCGGGTAAGTCAACGTGGATTCGTTGCATCAACCGTCTCGAAGTTCACCAAGGCGGCACCATCGCCGTCGATGGTGTCGAACTCACAAACGACACCCGGAACATCGACAAGATCCGATCCGACGTGGGCATGGTATTCCAGCAGTTCAACCTGTTTCCCCATCTCACCGTCATGGACAACATCACGCTTGCGCCACGCTGGGTTCGCAAGCAACCCAAAGCCGAAGCGGAAACCAAGGCAATGGAACTGCTCGAGCGCGTCGGCATTCCAGAGCAAGCCGCGAAGTTCCCCGGCCAGCTGTCCGGCGGCCAGCAGCAACGTGTAGCGATTGCGCGCTCATTGGCCATGGAACCACGCATCATGTTGTTCGATGAGCCAACATCGGCCCTCGACCCAGAAATGATCTCCGAGGTGTTGGAGGTTATGAAGGACCTCGCTCGCGGCGGCATGACCATGATGGTCGTAACCCACGAGATGGGCTTCGCCCGAGAAGTCGCCGACCGCATCATCTTCATGGAGTCCGGCGAGATCGTCGAAGTTGGCACCCCAGAGCACTTCTTCACCAACCCAACCGAAGACCGCACGAAATTGTTCCTCAGTCAGATTCTCTGACTTCGAACAATTTCGAGTATTTCCCGCTCGTTCCTCGCTCCCGGCAATCGCACATTCGCTTCGCTCGGTGTGCTCTGCGGACTGCCGGAGGCCGAGTAACGCCCTCCGTCCCTCCGGGCGCGCGCTGACGGCGCCGCTGCGGGCGCAAGCCGTCTATACACAGGCCTTGCCACCGGCCTGGCGAGACCGAGCGGTTTGGTAAAGAACCCCACCCGCAAACAGGCCTTGCCACCGGCCTTGACAGACCGACCGCGTGGGAAAATACCGGGAACCGCCCGGGCTACGCGCCGATCTTGAGCAGCACTAACCCGCTGCGGCTACGAGCCAGTCGAAGATTGGGTCTTGCTGGCGGTACATCTCGGGGTGCCATTGGATTCCGACGATTGGTTTGCCGTCGAATTCGATCGCCTCGACATCGCCGTCGCTTGCTCGACCCACGACCCGGATGCCCGCGCCGACTTCGCCCACCACCTGGTGGTGAAAGCTGTTGACGTTCTTGTCGACGCCATATGCGGCTCCAGCGATGCTGTCGGGTTCGAGCACCACCGAGTGGACATCGGCGTCGGGAGCGGAGTCGTAACGAGCGTGCTCGGGGCGGTGCTGGATCAGCGAACCACCCGCCGCGACGTTCAGAACCTGGATCCCACGACAGATCCCGAGCGTTGGCATAGACGTTTCGATGGCGATGCGAGCCATTGCGAGCTCAAAGGCATCGCGGTTCGGATCTGGCGTTTCAACCGACGGGTCCGGAACCTCTCCGTAAATCGCAGGATCGATGTCGGCTCCACCGGTCAAGATGAGCCCATCGAGCCGTCCAGCGAACTCGTCTGGGTCGACCGACATTGGCAGATGGACCGGCAGGCCGCCCGAGGCCAGGACCGCGTCAACATAGTCGGTGAGCACGATGTCCAAACCAGCGTTGGCAAGCAGGGGCGGGCAACCCTCCACCGACCCGTACAGCAGCTGTCTACCGGTGATACCAATGAGTGGACGCATCCGCTCAGAGTAACCGGATTCATCTCGATCGCTTCCGTCATCAATCTGTCATATTTGTTGGCAGGAAGTGCCGCTTGCCAAGCAGAGATTTTTGCCGGGGAATGACCAAGGTGCCGGTTTGGTTGCACCGGCTACCTGACGAGGTGGGAAGGACTAGAATTAGTTCATGTTGGCGTTGTATATCTTCTGTGCGGCACTCGGAGTTCCGTTGCTCGCGATGTTCGCTCTCGGCGGTACCGATGCTGAAGCTGACGTTGGCGATGCCGGGTTCGACCTCGATGGCGACTTCGACGCGGGCGTCGACGCAGGGCTCGATGTCGACGGAGGTATGGACGTCGGCGACGCCGACATAGGAGCCCATGGCGTTGGCGACCTCACGGCGCTCTTCCGCCGCATTCCGGTCAGCTCGTACACGTTCTTCTTGGCCTTCTTTGGAATCGGCGGCATCCTCGGAACCGTCTTCAGCGTCGGATTCATCGCCACGATCATCCTCGCCGTCATCGTCGGCGTGACCTCAGCATTCATCAACACCGCCTTCTTCAGCTTCCTTCGCAACACCGAATCAGACAGTCAACTCACCGATCGACAACTCGAAGGTCGCATGGCGACGGTCAGCGTTCCGATCGACGCTGGCAAGCGCGGCCGGGTATGGCTCGATACCGGCGATGAGCGAGTACAGCTCACGGCTGGCTCTGTCGAGGACGCTATAGACACGACATTTGCACGTGGAGAACAAGTAGTAATCGTCGAGATGGCCAATGGCGTAGCCAAGGTCATGGCAGTCGATCCGGAACTGACGGATTAACGCTCGGCACTCAGATTTCGTTCAGTACGTCTGAACGATGTAGGCGGCTTCGGCCGAAAGGGGTAATACATGACATTTGCAGCGATCCTAGGAATCTTGATTGCCTTGGCGGTGATCGTCGCGATCTTCGTCGTCAAGAGCCTGATCATCATCTGTCCGCCGAACCGGGTGGCCATCATCTCGGGTGGACGTAGCAACAAGGTGACAGCCGACGGCCGAAAGCTCGGCTACCGGACCGTCAAGGGCGGACGTACGCTCCGGATCCCACTGCTCGAGCAGGTGTCATGGATGGACCTCAACAACATTCCGTTGGAGGTCTCGGTCCTTAATGCGTACTCGAAGGGCGCAATCCCGCTCAACGTCCAAGGCATCGCAAATGTCAAGGTGTCGAGCAACGACTCGTTGCTTGCCAACTCCGTTGAGCGCTTCCTCAACGTGCCACATCAGTCGATCGCCCAGATCGCTAAGGAAACCCTCGAAGCAAACCTTCGTGGCGTATTGGCGACGCTGACACCAGAAGAGGTCAACGAAGACCGCCTCAAATTCTCCCAGGTGCTCATCGAAGAGGCCGACGACGACATTAAGACCCTTGGTCTAGAGCTCGACGTGCTGAAGATTCAGAACGTCACCGATGAAGTTGGGTATCTCGATGCGGTCGGCCGTCGTCGTACCGCCGACGTGTTGAAGTCCGCTCGTGTCACCGAAGCAGAGAAGCAGGCCGAGGCGGAGCAGGCTGAGGCCGAAGCTCAACAGCGTGCCCAGATCGCCCGTGCCCAAGCCGAGCGTCAGATCGTCGAAGAGCAGAACCTGCTCCGTGTTCGTAGCGCTGAGCTCGATGGTGTCGCGCTCGCTTCAGAGGCCGAGGCGCGAGTAGCCGGTGAGAAGGCAAACGCTGTTGCCCAGCAGGAGCTCGAGCTCGAACGAATCGAACTCGAGCGCCGTCGTCTCCAGGCCGACGTCGTACTTCCCGCACAGGCTGATCTCGAGGCCCGCCAGTTGCAGGCACGTGCCGACGCTGCGCACATTGTTGAGGAAGGTGCAGCTCAGGTCGAGGTCTTCCAGCGGCTTACGGCTCAGTACCAGGCTGCAGGTGACGATGCTCACGACATCTTCGTGCTCAACATGTTGCCAGAACTGATCAGCGAGATCGTCTCCACCGTGAACGGCATCGACATCGACAAGATGACGGTGATCGACGCCGGCGGCGATGGTCAAGCTCTCCCAGGTATCGCCAAGCAGCTTCCGGCGTCGGTGATTGCGATCGCCGAGCAGATCGAGACGGCCACAGGCGTCGACATCATGGGTCCACTGCGCACAAAGATGGAAGGCGGCGGCGACTCCGGTCAACCCGCGCTGCCAACCACGTCGGAGTCTGCTCCCGAGCAGATCTCGGCACCTGAAATCCCGGCGACCGAAGCCTCGCCGAACTAGTCCAGAAAACGCGTAGCCTGTAGCGGACGGTATCGACCGTCCGCTACAGCCAGTTTTAGAGGAGTTAGGCGAACGTGACCCGGGTACTTGGAATCGATATCGGTGGATCGGGCATGAAGGCAGCCGAGGTCGAGACAGATACTGGCGAGATCATGTCGGACAAGTTCCGGATTCCGACACCGAAACCAGCAACGCCTGAGGCAATGGCCGATGTGGTCCGTCAACTGACCGAGCACTTTGACTGGACCGGGCCTGTGGGCGTTGGCTTCCCGGGCGTGATCCAGCACGGTGTTGTACGCACCGCTGCCAACTTGCATAAGTCCTGGGTGAATGTCGATGGCGACAAGGTGTTCACCGAAGCCAGCGGGTGTGACGTTGCCGTTATCAACGACGCCGATGCTGCGGGCCTCGCGGAAGCGCGGTTCGGCGCCGGTGAGGGCATCCCTGGCACGGTCATTTTGCTAACGCTCGGCACGGGCATTGGATCGGCGGTGATCATCGATGGCAAGCTCGTCCCGAATACCGAGTTTGGTCACCTGATGATGGACGGCAAGATCGCCGAAGAACGAGCGTCCTCCCGGGCGAAGGACGAAAAGGACCTGTCATTCAAGGACTGGGGTAAGGAACTCGAGAGCGTCATGATGGAGATCGAGAAGCTCTTTTGGCCCAAGCTGTTCGTACTCGGCGGAGGTATCAGTAAGCAGTTCGATCGATTCGAAGAATATCTCGACGATGTCCGCACGCCGATCGTTGCGGCCAAGATGCTGAACCGCGCCGGTATTGTCGGCGCTGCGCTCGCACAGACCTAGCGCTACGCGTAGCTGAGGGGGAGCGCAGTGGTGCGTTTCATCTCCTCCATCACAAAGGTGCTACGCACGTCGTAGAGATCGATGTATTCGATGAGGCGAAGGTAGAACTGGTCGAACGCTGCCATATCGGGGACGACGACCTTGAGCATGTAGTCGAGTTCGCCGCTTGTGCGGTATGCCTCGATCACCTCGTCGAATCGTTCGACGGTTTCGAGGAACCGTGCGGTCCAGTCCGCATTGTGTTCGTTCGTGCGAATGAGAACGAGCGCCGTGAGCGAGAGATTGACCGCCAGCGGGTCGACGAGTGCGACCCGCCCGGAGATCACCCCGGATCGCTCAAGGTTCTGAATTCGCCGCCAACACGGCGTCGCGGTGAGGCCAACAGTGTCGGCAATATCGCGGACCGAGGTGGACGCGTCGGCCTGCAGTAATTGCACGATCTGCTTGTCGATTTCGTCCATGGTGGAATCCTGTTCTGCGAAAAGATAGTTCGCTAGAACAGTATGGGTGCCCAAGCGGCTATTTGCCAGTGAATATTGCGACCAATATCTAGTCGGCGTCGCGTACCGTACGTTCATGAGTATCCGGGGGAAGTTCACCGAGCATCCAGCGTCGGTCGACGAAACATATTTCGAACACATGCGCTTTGCCGCAGGCATGTCCGCCAAGCTGCTCAAGGCTGCCTGGTGTTGTGCCATTCATGCCGTGATGCCGTGGAGGCACTGCACGACCGGCAGCACCGCCATCAAGGAGATGCACGCCGTCGTTACCGCTGGCGCTCGGGCAGACGCTCCTACCGAAGCAGCAGCGTAGAAATCCAGCGCCGAGTTTCGGCCGGATCGATCGCATCGTCGATCTCAAAATGTGACGCCACGTTCGCTGCGCTCCCGAGCTCGTACATGGTGTCGACCAACTTCTCGTAGAGCGCGTCGCGCTCTGGCCCCTCGGCGGCAGCGCTGAGCTCTCGCGCGAACCCGAGCTGGACGGCTCCTTCGAGACCCATCGGGCCGAATTCGCCGGTGGGCCAGCTGACGGTAAACAGTGGCTCCTTAAAGCCGCCGCCCGCCATTGCTTGGGCCCCGAGGCCATATCCCTTTCTGGTGATGACGGTGGCAAAGGGAACCGAGAGGTTCGCTCCGATCCGAAACAGGGCGCCGGCGCTTCGTGGGAGGCCCTCTGCATCGGAGTCCGGCCCGACCATGAAACCGGGGGTGTCACATACAAAGAGCAAGGGAATTCCCCAGCTGTCGGCGAGCTGCATGAACTCCGCGCTCTTGGTGGCGCCACCGTGATCGATCGCCCCCGACAGGTGCAGGGGGTTGTTCGCAATGATCGCAACCGGCCGCCCCTCGACACGGGCAAATGCGGTGATCATTCCCGGGTTCCAGCTCGGACGAAGCTCGATCAGGGTGTCCGCGTCGACGATAGACCCAAGCGCATCGTGCATGTCATAGACCTGCTTGCGATTCGCCGGCACGGCATCGCGGGCCAGCTGCGGGTCTGGCGCCGTCCAGTCGGCGAGGTTTCCTTGCGTCATACCGAGGAGGATCTTGGCCACTCTCGTCGCTTCAGCTTCATCCGATACGGCGATGTCTACGACGCCATTGCTCGCGTGGGCGTCGATTGGGCCGATCTCGGTCGGAGCGAACGTGCCGAGCCCGCCACCCTCGATCATCGCGGGTCCTGCCATGCCAATATTTGAGTCTTCGGTCGCAATCACGACATCGCAGGTACCGAGCAACGCTGCGTTGCCAGCGAAGCAGTATCCAGAGTTCACGCCGATGAGCGGAACGCTGCCAGCGAGTTTGCCGAAGAGCGCGAACGCCAAACAGTCGAGCCAGCTGACGCCGGGCATGTCGGTGTCGCCCGGTCGGCCACCCCCGCCCTCGGTGTACATCACGATCGGCAGCCGCTTCTTCTCGGCGAGTTCGAAGAGCCGATCCTTCTTGCGATGGTTGACCATTCCCTGGGTACCGGCGAGCACCATGTAGTCGTAGGACGCAACGACGCAGCCGGTTGAGTCGATCCCGAAGTGCTCCGCGTTCACCGTCGCAACACCGCCGACAAGTCCGTCAGCTGGAGTGCGTGCGATGAGCTCATCGATATCGCGTCGTCGTCGCTGAGCTGCAATCGCGAGAGGGCCGTACTCGACGAAACTACCGTCGTCGATGAGGTCAGCGATGTTCTCCCGAGCGGTTCGATGTCCGCGGCCATGTCGCTTCGCAACCGCGTCGGGCCGGGCAGCATCGTGTCCCAATGCCCGTCGCTCCAGGATGTGATCGAACGCCAGCCGAGGCTCATCGGTGCTGTCGCCAGCACTCTCAGGCTCTGCCTCGGCGGTCGCCACCATGAACAGCACATCGCCCGCAGCGACAGCGGCACCGACTTCGCTTCGATGCTCGACGATTTCCACGGGCGTCTCGGCGGTCACGAAGTGCTCCATCTTCATCGATTCGAGAACCGCTAGCGGAGCGCCAGCGGGGACGATCGTGCCGACATCTGTGAGCTGGAGGATCGTGCCAATCAACGGTGAGGTGATCTCGAACATGTGGCGACGCTAGCAAGCGGCGCGGATCGGTAACGGAGCGGGCCCCATCCCGTGCCCGGGCGCTCCCGATAGCGTTGCCCCAATGCCGTATCAGGTCGCCGCACTCGGTGCGGCCTTCTTCTGGGCCCTGAGCGGTCTTGTGGCAGCGACGCCCAGTCGAGAACTCGGTGGGCCACGCTTCACCCGCCTACGCATGGTCGTCGCCTCGGCACTGCTGTTCATCGTTGCGTCGATCTTTGGCGATTGGTCGAGCCTGCCTCTCGACGGGCGATCCGTTGCCTTCCTCGTCGGCTCCGCGGTTGTGGGCCTGCTCATTGGCGACGCTGCACTGTTCACCGCCTTTGCTCGCTTTGGTCCGCGGCGAACCTCCATGGTGTTCACGACCAATGCACCTATGGCGGCGATCATCGGAGTCGTCATACTCGATGAGGAGTGGACAGCGCTCGGTGTTCTCGGCACCGTGCTGATCGTCATCGGTGTGCTCTTAGCCGTGTTCTTCGGCAATAAGCCCGGTCAGGTCCACCGGTTCGAAACAATCGTCGGCAATCCGCTCACCGCCTTTGGCTGGGCGCTGCTCGGTGCGCTCGGTCAGGCCATCGGCGCCATCTTGATCGACCCTGTCTTCGACGCTGGGGCCTCGACGTGGACCGTGTCAGCGAGTCGGGTCCTGATCGCAACACCACTGCTCTGGATCTTTGCACGGCCGCTCGACAAGATGGCCCAGAGCGAGAACCGCGCACCGATGACCCTGCGATACTGGGCCATCCTCGGCCTCTCGGCAGCAATGGCGATGGTGATCGGGATGACGCTACTTCTCGACTCGTTCAAGAACGGCCCAATCGGCCCAGCCACGATCTTGTCCGCAACCACTCCGATCATGATGTTGCCGCTGCTGTGGATGGCCACGAAGGAACGCCCAGGCGTCGGCTCGTGGATCGGTGCCCTCGTAGCCTTCGTCGGTACGGCGCTCCTGGTCGGAACCGGCGGTTAACGTTTACGCTCCACGCAGGGTCACATACGCGGGCTTGATGACCTCGTTGATCAAGACGAGACGCTCATCGAACGGCAGGAATGCGCTCTTCATGGCGTTCACGGTGAGCCATTGCATGTCCAAAAGATCCCAGCCAAACACGTCGACCATGTTCTGCATCTCTTTGGACATGGAGATATCGCTCATCAAGCGATTGTCGGTGTTCAGCGTGACGCGAAACTTCAGATCCTTGAACAGCTTGATTGGATGGTCCGCAAGATCATCGACCACCCCGGTGTGCAGGTTGGAAGACGGACACACCTCGAGCGGGATTCGCCGGTCTCGGATGTAGTTCGCAAGACGCCCGAGATGGGGTTCGCCGTCTGGCGAGACCTCGATGTCATCGATGATGCGCACGCCATGGCCAAGACGTTCGGCTCCACAGAACTGCAGTGCCTTCCAGATGCTCTTGGGTCCGTACGCTTCGCCGGCGTGGATTGTGAAGTGAAAGTTCTCCCGCTCGGCGAACTGGAATGCGAGCATGTGCTCGTCTGGAGGGAAGCCGTTCTCTGGGCCGGCAATGTCGAAGCCAACAACGCCCCGGTCGCGCCAACGAACAGCGAGTTGGGATACCTCAAGGCTTTTGTCCATCTGGCGCATGGCTGAGCAGATCGCACGAATCGTCAGCGGCGTCCCGTCGCTACCGTCGGCAAACCCGCTCGTGACCGCCTCGAGCACATCGTCCATGCTCATGCCCTGTTCGGTGTGAAGCTCAGGGGCAAAGCGGACTTCGGCGTATACAACGCCATCGGCAGCAAGGTCTTCGGCGCACTCCCGGGCCACACGGTGGAGCGCCTCAGCGGTCTGCATGACTCCGGTCGTGTGCGCGAACGTGTCGAGGTACAACACGAGGTCTTTGCGATCGGCACCACGCTTCATCCACTCGGCAAGCTCGGCCGGGTCGGTCGTCGGAAGGGCGCCATATCCTGTCTCGTCAGCGAGGTCGATGACCGTCTGTGGGCGAAGCCCTCCGTCGAGGTGATCGTGAAGAAGGACCTTGGGTGCAGCGGCGATCTGTTCTGGGGTCGGAAGCGTTGCGGACATGCTCAAGTATGCCGCGTGACGAACCCGACATCGTGCCGATCCCGACTCGACTGTCGGAGTTGCGTCGAACGTGTCGTGTAACCGGACTAGCGATCCGATGTGCGTCGCTGGCCGTCGGTACGCGGTGCCTGCAGGATCGCTGGTAGGTCGGCGACCGAGTCGACCAGATGCGTGTGGGGCGCTGAGAGCAGATCTGATTCTGTTGCGCCCCCGCTTCGGACGCCAACGACCAGTCCGGCCCCGGCTCGGTTGCCCGCCTCGAGGTCGGTCGCGCTATCGCCGACGATGGCGACCTGCGCAACGCTGTCGATCCGCAGATCCAGAATTGCGTGCAGCAGCAGGTCTGGGGCCGGGTGTCCTCGTCGTACGCCATGGGCAGAAAGGGTTGCGGCGAAACTGTCGGTCCATCCCATGTGGGCGAGGACGGCCTTGCGCACCTCTGGCGTAAAGCTGGTCGTGACCGCCGTGAGAATCTCGTTGTTGTGCAGGTCGCGAAGCACGCGGCCAGCTCCTGGGACCTCGACGAGGTTCGAGACCGAGTCGAGAATGCTGTCGTCGAACGCCCATGTTGCTTCTTCGGCCATGACGGCATCGCCGATAACTTCGGTGAGGACCACGAGGGTCGGTCGACCTCTCAACGCATCGATCGTCGCACGTGCCGCTGCGGCTGCGTCCGATCCAGGCGCGATGCCCGCTTGAGCTAATGCCTGGTCATAGGCCCGGTGAACCACGCCATCATCGGTAATGAGCGTGCCCATCAGGTCGAAGACGACGAGTTGTACAGCGGCGTCAGGCTTGGGCAACGGCGACATGTGCACAGAGTGCCACGGATTCGGTCGCCGTCCGTGGTTCAGCGTCGCAGCGTCAGACGCAATCGACCGTGGTCGTCGTTCCGTTCTGCCGATACCGAACCTGATAGCTGTCGGCCTCGGTGCCATCGGGGTCGACGTACGACAGGCCGGCCGTCTGGCCGATCCAGCCACCGTTACGACGGACCTGATAGGTGTCGACGCCGATCGAGTTCGACACGACCGAAACGCCGTCGCCGACAACCGTTGCGTCGCAGGTGAGCTCGTCGACGGGCTGGGGTGCGATCGTGATTGGGTCGGGGGAGCAGGTCGTGTTGATGGTGTCGCCGGCGAGTCGGTATCGGATGACGTAGGTGTGTTGTCCCACGGCTGCGGTTGTGTCGGTGTACGACTCGTCGTCGACCGATGCAAGCCAGCTGCCGTCTCGGCGGACGGCGTAGGTGGCGACGCTGGGGATCTCGTTCCAGGTGAGGTCGACGTTGCCGGCAGCGGTCACGACGGCGGTGCAGTCGATCTCGGTGACGACGGGCGGAACATATCCCGGCGTCGTGCCACCGAAGTCAAAGAACGCCTGGCGACCGACGGAGAAGCCTCCGACAAGATCACGGTCATGGCCAACGAGGAGGCCTCGATCGATCGGCGTGATTTCGAGCACGCCTTCTTGAGAGTTCGTAACCGGCTCCCAATCGAGCGCAGCTCCGGTCGCTGGGTCGAGAGCAGCGAA